>CANQON010000014.1 GCA_947625505.1 uncultured Bacilli bacterium | reverse complement strand
ATATCCTAGATTTTTCATTTTTTATGAAAAAAAGACAAATAAGTAAAAATATTTACCTATTTGTCAACAGTCTGAGAAGTTTAATTTATATTAAACTTCTTTTCTCTTATATTTATCGCTTTAAGATATTTTTTATACATTTTCTTAATATCTTTAATTGGAATACTATCGCTTGATTCTGTAGTAGTCTGTTCTAGATTTTGATGTAACCTTTCTGTTACTTCTTTAAGACGACTATAAAAGACAGGATCTTTAAGTAAAGTTGGACATTCTGTAATAATAGCACTCATATTAGCTATATAGTCAGAATCAACTTGTGAAAAAAATTTAGCATATTCTTCAAATTCTTCATCTGAGCATAAATCCGAATGCATAACAATCATGTGAAAATCATCTTTATTATTTATTTTTAAATAAGGCAAAGCTAATTCTGGATTCATAACGCTTCCAATAACACCCTTAGATAAATAATAACGTAAACGCATTTGTCCTGCTACAAATAAGAGCATTTGACTATCATCACATGTATTTATTTGCGATATTACTTCATTAGCAATCTTAAATACTTGCGATTTTTGTTCGGGATGTTCTTTAACATAATCATAGCGAAAATAATCAACTAATTGTGAAGCATTCTTTTTCATTTGTTCATCAAAAACATGTTGATGAACTTCAATAATGGAGCTAAGCATATATAATGTACTAATATCATCAATATCTAAGACTTGACTTACATATGCAAAATCATAGTCATAATTATCACTATATAATATTGATAGTATACTTTTAATACCTAAATATTGAAGTTCTTCTTGATTAGTAAAAGACATAGCTTCACCCCCTTAATCTATATTACTCATTAAATAATCATAAATTTCTTTATAATCCTCAACATATATAAACTGTAATTTATCTTTAATTTCTTTTGGTAGTGATAATGTAACATCCATATTATCTTTAGGAACTATTATTGTTTTAATACCATTTTTAATAGCGCCTAAACATTTCTCTTTTATACCTCCAACAGCTAAAACTCTACCTCTTAAAGTAATTTCTCCTGTCATAGCTACATCACTTTTAAAGTTTATTCCTTTAAAAGCACTAATAATGGATGTTGCTAAAGTAACACCTGCACTAGGCCCATCTTTACTAATAGCACCTGATGGTAAATGAATATGAATATCGTTATTTATTAAATCATCATAATCAATATCAAAATAATCAGCTGTAGCTTTAATATAACTTAAGGCTATCATGGCACTTTCTTTCATTATATTACCAAGTGAACCTGTAAGAGTTAAACATCCATTTCCAGCATAGTAATTAACTTCGATAGGCATTATTTCTCCACCATATGGTGTATAAGATAAAGCACTAACAACACCTATTTGATTATATGAGTTATTCATAGCTTTAAATTTAATACGTCCTAAATATTTATCAATATCTTTAGCTTTAATACTAATTGTTGATTGATGTTTATTATTTAAAACTAAGTTCGTTAATATTTTACGAATAATAATAGTTAAACATCTTTCTAGCTCTCTTACGCCTGCTTCTTTTGTATAATTACGAATAATATTCGTTAAAAAATCTTTATCATAATTTATATGATCTAAATTATGTTCATCACATAGTTTAGGAATAATATATTTTTTAGCAATATCACATTTTTCATATTCGGTGTATTCAGATAATTTAATTACTTCTAAACGATCTAATAAAACATATGGAATAGATTCAACATCATTAGCTGTTAAAATAAACATAACATCAGATATATCATAATCTAAATCTAAATAATTATCACGAAAATGCATATTTTGTGATTTATCTAATACCTCTAGTAAAGCACTAGCAGGATCTCCTTGAGGCCCCTTCTCCATCTTATCTACTTCATCTATTAGAATAACAGGATTACTACTATTAGTTGTTTTAAGAGCTTCAATAATACGACCTGGATAAGCTCCTACATAAGTACGACGATGTCCTCTTATTTCAGCTTCATCACTCATTCCACCTACAGATATTTTCGCAAATTTACGATTTAAACTATGTGCAATACTCTCAGCTAATGTTGTTTTTCCTACACCTGGAGGACCTATTAAACATATAATAGGACTTTTAATCTTATCACTTATTCTTCTGACTGCTAAATACTCAATAATACGACTTTTAACATCATCTAAGCCATAATGTGATTTATCTAAACTATGTCTTATAGCTTTTAAATCAGTATTTTCTTTAGTTTTATTATTCCAAGGTAAAGATAATAAACATTCTATATATTCACGTACCATACCTAATTCTGATGAAGTATTAGGTAGTGCTGCATAACGATCTATTTCATATGTTAATTTATTTTTTACTTCTTCATTAGCATTTAATTTCGCAACACGTTTACGTAATTCAAATATTTCTGAATCTTTAAGATTAATATCTCCTAGTTCAGCTTTTATTAACTGTAATTTTTCTTTTAAGATATATTCTTTTTGATTCTTATCTATTTCTTCTTTAACTAATAAATCTAACTGTGTTTCTATTTCAAAAGATTCTTCTTCTTTATAGATATCTTCTAAAACCATTTTGGTTCTTTTTAAAGGATCAGGACAATTTATATATTCAAATTTACGATCTAAAGATATTTGTAATTGATTAGCAATAATATCAGTAATAGCATCTAAAGTATTACTATCTTCTATCTTAGATATAACACTATTACTAATATAAGGAACAACTTTAATATAGTGCTCAGCCTCTTTTTTTAATTTACGACTAACAGCAATATTTAGTTCTTCCTCAATAGCTATAGGTGATATCTCAGATATTAGAGCATTAATCATATCTTCATTTTTATTATAATCACTTACAATAGCTCTATTTAATCCTGTTAATAAAACTCTTGTTTTGCCATTAGGTAGTTCAATACGGCTCTGAATAGTCGCAATAACACCTGTTAATGGCAAATCTTCAAGTAATGTATTTTCCTCTAAATGATCTAATTTAGTAACTACAAATACTTTATTATCATGGTTTAATAATGCATCATCAATAAGACTTTTACTTGCTTTATCATCAAATTCTAGTCTTAATTCATTGTGTGGAAGCAATATGATCTCTTTAAGTAAAATCACAGGTAGAATTGTATTAATCATTATTAGCACCTCCTACATCAATTAATGGTTTTTATTATAGTACAAATTACATTCTTTGTAAACAAAAATGCGATAAAAAAAACACTAATTTTTTTTAGTGTTATAACTACATATATTTTTTAATTTACATGTCTCACATAAAGGTTTTTGTGCCTTACAATAGTATCTACCAAATAATACTAATTGATGATGTAAACGTCCTAAGTCATAATCTTTAAATTTTTTATTTAATTTTTTTTCAATAACTAAAACATCATCACTTTTACGAGCTATTTTAAGTCTTTTACTAACACGAGCTACATGTGTATCGACAGCTATACAAGATACATTATATAGGTTAGCTAAAACAACATTTGTAGTCTTACGCCCTACCCCAGGTAAACTTTCTAAATACTCACGATTATTAGGTACAACACCATCATAATTTTCTAATAATGATTCAGCAATAAGAATAATATTATTGGCTTTCTTTTTATAGGTTCCTATTGGTTTAATAATATCAATAATATCCTCTATTTTAGCATTCTTTAAAGCCTCAAGACTAGGATACTTTTTAAATAATTTATCAGTTACCATATTAACTCTTTTATCAGTTGTTTGAGCACTTAACATAACAGCTATCAATAATTCATAATCTTTATGATAATTAAGTTCACAATGAGGATTTGGAAATAATTCATCTAAGTAATTAACTATTTGGTACATCATTTAACCAATCACAATCAAATAATTCTACATTATTACTTTTAGACTTTTTAAATTCTCTTTTATTCTTTTCAACATCCTCTTTGTTTTTAATACCTTTTTTATACCATTCATGTAATATTCTATCAATATAACGAAAATTAGTTATACCATTATAGATAGCTTCTTTTAGAGCACAGGTAATTAGTTCCTCAGAATAATCAATGTCTAACCAACCATTAATTATTTCAAATTCCATAGGTGATAATCCACGTCCTAATTCTTTTTCAAAGACTTCAAATAAACTATTATTTTTATCATTTTTAGGTTCAATGTTCATAACTTCTAAAGCAAGCTTTTCATATAATAGATTAATGTTGATAACTTCATTACGTACATTATTAACTTTAATCATATCTAAACTAATAATACCTTTTTCTGTTAAATTGTTGATAACTTCTAATACTGTATTCATTTTAATACCTAATTCTTTACTTATTTCTTTAGGATTATAAGTAGGATTAGACATATTAATAACATATATTAATATTACTAATTCTTGTTCCGTAATATTTAGTTTTTTATAATTAAGTAATAATAAACGGGGAATTTGCACACTACCACTTTTTAATATCTCTACAACATTATCCATAGTATCACCTACTTTTCGCTCTAACTAAATTATACCTTAAATTAGATATTCTAGCAATTATTTTACTAAATTATTAACTTGATAATCATCACCTATCGTAATAATAGTATAGCTTTGATTAGATAAGCGATATTTATCTACCCAAAAAGTATTAAGATAATCTAAATATGAAGTAGATAAATTATTGGTATAAAAAAGAGCTTTTACATCTTTATTTAACAATATATCATTTTGATTAATAATTACAAAATCACAATCATTACTTTGATTAATACATATTGTTTTTTCTTTATATATTATTTTATTAGGTAATAAAGTAAGATCATCAATATTCTTATGTCCTATGATCTTATTATTAGTCTTATAACTAAAATCATTATTCATATAGATATAATCTATTTTATCAGTAAAGATATTAGTTGAACTATCAATATTTTGTTTACCTAAATAATTAAATAAATATAAAATATTTTTATTTTTATACTTAATTAATAATGATTTACTTTGTTCTAAATTAATAATAACAATACCTATTTCATTATCTTTAAGATTAATATCAACTCTATCTAATTTTTGATCTTTTATTTTAGCGTATACAACACATAAATTTAAAGCAAGTAATAAACAAATAACAAGTACTTTCTTCATAACACACCCTATTAAAGAGTATGTTTTTATTTATTTAAATACGACATTATATCTGAATATTTATTCTTTAATTCATTATTTAAAATTTTAATTTCTAATTCATGATATATATTATTTAGTTCAAATTTAGAATAATATTTTAATAAATCATAACTATTAATATCGATATCTTGACGTTTTTTTATTATTAGATTGTTATATTGCTTTTGATAATTAATACCTGTTAATTCACTTAATAAAACAATTTCTTCAAAAGATAAACAGTATAAATCATAATTTGTTATTTCTTTATTCTTTAATTTACTAAGATTATTAATAATGTGTTTTTCTTTTTTACTAATACGATATTTATGCTTAATATCAATCATCATCCAAGTAAGTAAAGAATTATGATAATAATTATAATTAGCTAAAGAAATATCTAATTCATCTTGAAAAGGAATTAATAAATCTAATCTTTTCATACACATAATATCATTTATTTCTTGTCTTTTACGTTCATAAGATAAAGATTTTAATAAGTATTTAAAATTTAACATTTTTGTATATAATTCTTTTTCAATAACAAAATTTAATTTAGCTTCAAATCTTAAAGCTCTTAAAATTCGTAAAGGATCTTCTTGTAGCTTATGATTAATATCACCAACCATACGAATTATTTTATTATCTAAATCTTTTTTTACTGATAATAAATCAATTACTAGATTATTCTTATCTAAGCATAAAGTATTAATAGTAAAATCTCTTCTTTGTAAATCGTCATATAAATTATCTACATAATTATAAATAATAGGTTTTCTTTTATCATATTTTATTTCTTGACGATAAGTTGTAATTTCGATTTTTAATTCATCAATAAGAAGAGTAATAGTTCCATACTCTTTTTTTATAATATGATAATTATTTAATAGTTTTTCTAAAGTATCAGGAAGAGCATTACTACAAAGATCATAATCATTAGAAGGAATACCTAATAAATAATCTCTTACATATCCTCCAACAATATAACATTCATAGTCTTGCTCAGTAATAAAGGTCATTAATTGATTTACTCTTTTATCCATAATATTAAAAAAAATATGTTTTACATATTTTTTTATTGGGTGCTATGAATTATTTGCGCTAAATTATCTTTTAAATCAGTATTAAATTTGGTAATTAGCGTCGCCAATAATTCTTCATCCTTTACTACTTTTAATTGTTCTTCCTCATACTTGCAAAGTTTAAAATCTTTATAAGTATCAGTATCTAATAAGTATACATAATTTGCTCCTTGATAAATAATTGAAGAAACAACTACATATTCCTTATCATTTGTTAGTTGAAGTAATTCTCCTTGTTCTAACATTTTGCCAACCTCCTATTATCTATTTTTAACATATAATCATTCATCACTTAAATTTTCAAAATAACTTTACCTTAGCATTATCTTCTTGTTTTTGAAGATCCAGCAGGAGGTAATATTTTATCATCTTCATCTTCATCTTCAATTTCAGCTTCATCATCTTCATCTTTGAATTTTAACTTAGAAAATTTATGAATACCTACTATAGAAGCTGCAATTGATCCAAAATAAGCAGTTAATGATCCTAATTTTCCTAAAAGTTCAGCAAAATGAGCATTACCTTTTAATAAATTAGCAAAGGCTGAAGCACAACTAGTAACAGCATTAATAGGACTCATCTTTAAAACAAATGTCATAAGAGCACAAGATATAACTCCTACACCTGCTACTGTAGCAAACAATACCTTTTTACGATCTTCTTTGCTCTTAGCTTTCCATCTATTAACAATACCAAATGATTCTTCTTTTTCTTCATCATGTTTAGGAGTTAATCCACGTGATCTCATTTCTTCTACAGCAATTCGTTGTGATGCTTTTAAATATCCAGGATCATTTTTATACTCCTCATGAAGTTTTACTAATGTATCATCATTTAAGGTATCAAAATAACCAGCAACTGTACCAGGATCTTGAACACAAGCTAAGAAATCAATAACTATTGCTTGATCAAATTCTGTATATGGATGACTTCCATACCATAGATGAGCATATAAATAGATTTTGTCCATATCAATACTATCCATGAACTCTTCACTTAATATTTGATCTTCTATATTATCAAAGATACTAAATAGATCAGCAGCATCAGCTAATTGTTTATTTTTAATTAAAGTTGCAATTCTATCTTTAATATTTTCAAGAAGATCATCAAATGATGCACTACCATTTATCATCATAGCTACATCATTAATACAATCAGTGTTATTAAGATTAAGTGTTTTTTGAACTGCTTTAGCTACATCATCAGCATCAGCTACATTTTTTAATAGAACACTTAATTCAAATACTTTTCCCCAATCACCTTGGTAATTTATTTTTAATATTTTGTTACTAATCGTTTTAGCTAAAACATTAACAACTTCTTTTCTATATTTAGCATCAGTAATATTATTTAGCTTATCACTTAGTGTTTCACTATCTTTTCCTAAACTATCTAAAATTTCTTGAGCTTTTTCTTCTGGAGTTAATGTTTCTTCATCCTCGTCTTCATCCTCTCCAGAGTCAGAACCACCATCAGAATCTGTTCCATCATCTGAGCCTGTTCCAGTACCAGAACCCGTTCCTCCATCTACAGGTCTAAAACCATCTCTAGCAAAAGGATTAGTTCGTGCAGGCATTTTTTTATTAACTTCAATATATTTAATAATATCTTCTAAATTTTGACCAAAATTTAACTCTATAGTTCCAACTAATTCATCAAATAGTTTCTTATCTCTCATTGTTGAAATCTTTTTTAAAAATTCAACAAATTCTTCAACTTTAAGGTCCTCATACTCATCCAGAATCCAACTATATACATACTCTGAAAAATTAACAGGGAACTTTTTGGTTTTATCATCAGAATATACAAGGCAAATATTATATAATTCTCTTATATTAATAATTCTTTCCATTAAATCAGAACATGTATCACAATCATTTACTTTTTTAATAAGACGATTGTCAATCTCATTCTTATGTGATTCAGCTACAAATTCATCGTAATCAAAAGTAGAATCTATTAATAAACCATATTTCTTAATTACTTCTGGAAGTACTCCTTTTCTTGCAAGAGCAGTTCTTAATTTAACTCTTAAAAAGTCATTTAATGATTTACCTTCTTTTTTATAATCTTCGTAGAATCCTATTACAACATTATTCCATCTTTCTTCTGTCATTGGCTCATATGCTACACATTGTTGAACCCAATCTAATGGAGCAATAGAACCAGGTGCGAAATCTTGTACATAATCTTGATAAGCATAATAAAAACGTAGAGTAGCTGTTACATTTAAATATTGTACTCCATCATGCATTTCTATCTCACTATCAGCCCATAGCTTTTCATTCATTTAAAATCACTCTCCGACATCTACAAGAATTATATCATAAAAAGGAAGATTTTGGTATACTTTATATTAATACAAATAAAAAAAGCATTAAAATTAATTTAATGCATCTTTTAATTTAGATCCAGCTTTAACTGTAACAGCAACTCTTGCAGGAATATTAACAACTTCACCAGTTCTTGGGTTACGTCCTTTCTTAGCATCTTTTTTCTTTGCTGTGAAAGTAGCAAAACCTGTTAAAGCAACTTTTTTGTTTTCTTTTAATCCTTTAATAACTCCGCTCATTACAGCGTCTAATGCACGAGTAGCATCTGCTTTTGTTAATCCTGTTTCTTCAGCAACATAATTTACTAAATCTGTTTTTGTCATTTTGTTTACCTCCCTATAATTGCAAGCTATCTTGCTTACATTTTAAGAATACCATATCTAGAATAGAAAAGCAATATATTTTTTGCTTTTTTTGTTTATTTTAAAGGCGTGAAACAATATTTAGAATAAGTTTCACAACAATAAAGATGATTAATAAAATGATAAATAGTCCTCCAAAATTAATTAGAGTAGCTTTTACTCTATCATTACTATCTTGCTTAATTAAATCCTTATTCTCAATTTGTTTACTTTCTTCTTTAGCAATATGATATTTAGATAAGTCTATTTTTTCTTCAACTTTTTTAACAATATTTAAATTCTTTACATTTTTAAAGGTTGATGTAGCATTATTAGTACTAGTACTTACATAATCATCTTGATTTATAGGTCTAGCACACATATGGCAAAATGTATCTCCCTCATGAATAATAGCTCCACAATTTTTACATTTCATATATCCTCCTAATTAAATATACCATATCATTATGAAAAAAGAAACTATGAGTTTCTTCTTATATAGTCTCTTAATTTCTTAAATTCTTGTCCACTTTCCAAATCAGTTTCATCTAATTTCTCAAATAATTTCTTTTGATCTCGTGATAACTTTTTAGGTATGACAATACGTAATATAACATACATATTACCATTTACACCTGTACGAACATTTTCAATACCTTTTCCTTTTAGACGATGTTTATCGCCACTTTCACTTCCTTCAGGAATTGTCAATTTAACATTTCCATATAAAGTAGGTACTTCTTTTTTGCATCCTAAAACAGCTTCAGTAATTGTTATAGGTATTTCAAGATATATATCATCACCATCACGCATAAATAACTCATGATCTTGAACATTGAATTCTAGATATAAGTCACCATTAGGTCCTCCATTACTACCAGCTTCACCCTTGCCAGGTACACGTAATTGATTACCTGTATCAACACCAGCAGGTATCTTAACTTCAATATCAGTGTTCTTAGTTACTTTGCCATTACCATGACATTTACTACATACTTCATCAAAAGTAACACCATCACCATGACAATTAGGGCAAGTTGTACGTGATGCAAAAGATCCAAACATTGTTCTTTGTTCTGTTGTTACTACTCCACTACCATGACATGTACGACATGTTTTTTCTCCATGTCCTCCTTTACCATCACAACTAGGGCAATCACTAGATACAGGAACATTAATCGTCTTTTTAGTACCAAAAACAGCTTCTTCAAAAGTTAAATTAACACGCATTAATTTATCAGCACCCTTACGACGGCGATTAGAACTTGATGAGCCTCCAAAGCCAAAACCTGATCCAAAACCTGAACCAAATATTTCACTAAAGATATCACCAAAATCAAAGCCAGAAAAATCGTATCCAGCTCCCCCATTCATACTATCAAAAGCAGCATGACCAAATTGATCGTATTGTTTTCTTTTATCAGGATCACTTAAAACAGCATAAGCTTCTTGTGCTTCTTTAAATTTATCAGCAGCACCAGGTTCTTTATTAACATCAGGATGATACTGTTTAGCTAATTTTCTAAAAGCACTTTTAATAGCTTTATCATCAGCATCTTTAGATACTCCTAAAACCTCATAATAATCTCTTTTTTCCATACTACTTCACCTCTATATTAAGTTTTTTAACTCTTCTAATTTCTCCTTACACATATCCAATGCTTTTAAGACAGGCTCTTTAGTTGTCATATCAACACCTGCTTTTTTAAGTAACTCTAAAGGATAATCACTACCCCCACTAGCTAGTAATTCTAAATAAGCATCACGAGCTATTGTATTACCTTTTAATATTTCACTAGCAATAGCTATCGCACTAGATAATCCTGTCGCATATTTATATACATAAAAGGATGTATAAAAATGTGGAATACGTGCCCATTCATATCTTATATCATCATCACTAATTACTTCATCACCATAATATAATTTATTAAGATTATAATATGTTGTACTAAAGTTATCTTCTGTTAATGGTTCATTATTTTGATATTTATCATGCATTACTTTTTCAAATTCTGCAAACATTGTTTGACGATAAATAGTTGTACGAACCTTTTCAATAAATTCTGTTAGATATAAGATTTTTTCTTCCTTCGTTTTAGCATGCTTATACATATAATCATTTAATAATACTTCATTAACAGTAGATGCTATTTCAGCTAAGAAGATAGGATATTCATGATACATATAAGGTTGTGTTTTTTCTGAATAATAACTATGCATTGAATGACCTAATTCATGAGCCATTGTACTAACAGAATCTACTGTATTATTATAATTTAATAATAGATAAGGATAAGAGTCATAACATCCCCAACTATAAGCCCCTGATTTTTTACCTTTGTTAGGATAGATATCAATCCAACGTTCATCAAAAGCTTTGTTTAAATCTTTAAGATATTGTTCACCTAAAGGTTTTAAAGCTTCAAAGACCATTTGTTTGCCTTCTTCAAAAGGAATATCAGGACTATTACTTTCGATGATATCAACATAGATATCATACATATGAAGTTCATCTAAGTTTAAAGCTTTTTTACGTAACTTCATATAATCATACATGATAGGTAATCCATCATGAACAGCTTGAATTAAATTATTATAGACATCAATACTAATATTATCAGCATATAAACTTTGTTCTAAAGGACTATTAAATTTACGTACATCACTACTAAAGAAGTTTTCTTTCATATTACCTTTTAAAGCAGCTGCAATCGTATTTTTAAAATGTTTAAAATAAGCATACATATGCTTAAAAGCATCTTTTCTTACTTCTCTATCTTTACTATTCATATACTTAGTATAATTACTATTAGTAAGTTCTACTTCCTTACCATTTTCATCTTTAATATTACCTAAATATATATCAGCATTATCAAAATTATAGAAGACTTCATCACCTGTACCAAAGGCATTTCCTGCCTTCGTAATTATTTCTTCTAATTCTTTAGAAAGGGTATGCTCTTTATAACGATAGATTTTTTCTAAATCAAAGCGATATAATTCTAATCTATTATCACTATCAATCATTTTTAAAACTTCATCATAAGGCTTATTTAACATTTCAGGTGTAATAAATGATAATTTACTATCGATATCTTCATTTATTTTTTCAAAATGCATCTTAATCTTTTGATATTCACTATTAGATGTATCAGTATCACATAATAAATGTGCATAAATATACATCTTAATATTTAATCTTATCATAGTCTCATAATCTTGATAAAAATTATATAAAGTATCACTACTATCCATAATATGTCCTTCATATGATAAGACTTTATCAACTAATTTATCTAAGACAGCATAGTCACTTTCAAAAGACTTAACACTAGGATATAGTGCTTCTAAATCCCATTTATATTGATTATCTATTTCTTCTCTTGCTTTATTATCCATGTTATCTCCTATCTATAAAAGCAAAGTTCTAGTTTCCTAGAACTTCACTTTATTTTTCTTCATATTCAGCATCCATTACATCTTTGTCGTTATCTTTTTCATCATCATCTTTAGTATCTTTATTATTTTCAGCTTCACGTGTTTTTGCTGCTTCTTCATATACTTTAGATGCTAAAGCCATAGCTGTTTCTTGTAAAGCTTCTTGTTTCTTCTTAATATCTTCGATATCATCACCTTCAAGAGCTTTCTTTAAATCTTCCATTTGTTCTTCAGCTTTCTTCTTATCTTTTTTATCTACTTTATCGCCTAAATCTTTAATAGCCTTTTCGGTAGCAAAGATCATTTGTTCAGCATCATTACGAGCATCAGCTTCTTCTTTGCGTTTTTCATCAGCTTCACGATTCTTTTCAGCTTCTTTTACCATCTTATCAATTTCATCATCAGATAAATTTGTAGAAGCTGTAATTGTAATAGATTGTTCTTTATTAGTACCTAAATCTTTAGCACGTACATTAACGATACCATTAGCATCAATGTCAAATGTAACTTCAATTTGTGGTACTCCTCTAGGAGCAGGAGGAATATTTGTTAATTCAAATCTTCCTAATGTCTTATTATCAGCTGCCATACTTCTTTCACCTTGTAAGATATGAATATCTACTGCAGGTTGATTATCAGCAGCTGTTGAGAATACTTGTGACTTACTAGTTGGAATAGTTGTATTTCTTGGAATTAATACTGTACATACCCCACCTAATGTTTCAAGTCCTAATGATAATGGTGTAACATCAAGTAAAACGATATCAGCTACATCACCAGTTAAAACTCCTCCTTGAATAGCTGCACCCATTGCAACTACTTCATCAGGATTAACACCTTTAGAAGGCTCTTTACCTAATTCTTCTTTAACTAATTCTTGAACTTTTGGAATACGTGTAGAACCTCCAACTAATAATACTTTATCAATATCTTTAGCCTTTAATTTAGCATCTTTTAATGCTTTACGTACAGGCTCTAATGTACTCTCTAATAAATCATCTACTAATTCTTCAAATTTAGCTCTTGTTAATGTTGATTCATAACTTACACCTTGCGCAATAAAAGGTAAACTAATTGTTGTTTTAGTTGAACTAGATAAGTTTTTCTTAGCTTTTTCAGCTTCATCTTTAATACGTTGCATTGCCATCTTATCATCTGATAAGTCAATATCATGTTCTTTCTTGATATCTTTAACAATGTATTCAATGATACGTTCATCAAAGTCATCTCCACCTAAATGGTTATTACCACTAGTAGCTTTAACTTCAAATACACCATCACCTAATTCAAGGATAGATACATCGAATGTACCTCCACCTAAGTCATATACTAAAACTGTTTGTGCTTCATCTTGTTTATCAAGTCCATAAGCTAAAGCAGCAGCTGTAGGTTCATTAATAATTCTTTCTACTTCTAATCCTGCAATCTTACCTGCATTTTTAGTAGCTTGACGTTGAGAATCATTAAAGTAAGCAGGAACTGTAATAACCGCTTTTGTTACTTTTTCTCCTAAATAAGCTTCAGCTGTTTTCTTTAAATCACCTAAGATCATAGCACTTACTTCTTCTGGTGTATATTCTTTACCATTAGCTTTAACTTTCTTTTGTGTTCCCATTAATCTCTTAATAGAACTAATGGTATCAGGATTGACAACAGATTGTCTTTTAGCAATCCCTCCAACATTAATTTCACCATCTTTAAATGCTACTACAGATGGAGTAGTTCTTTCTCCTTCAGCATTAACGATAACTTTAGCTTCTCCACCTTCATATACAGCGACACAACTATTTGTTGTACCTAAATCTATACCTATTGTTTTACTCATATAAATCACCTTTCCTATTCACTAACTCGTACCATAGCTGTACGAATAACTTTATCTTTAAGTAAATAACCTTTTTGTAATACTTCTATTACCATACCAGGTGCAACCCCTTCTCTTTTCTCAGACATAATAGCGTTATGGTATACAGGATCAAATGGTTTATTATTACCATCAATTGGTTTTACATCAAACTTCTCCATAACGTTAATTAAATGACTATAAATCATTTTAAATCCTACTAAATAATTTTTTTCAACATCTGATAACTTGCTATCATCTTCAACAATAGCTCTTTCAAAGTTATCTAAGATAGGAAGTATTTCCTTAATGATATCTTCGTTACAGAATTTTAACATTTTATTAACTTCTTCTTCTTTACGTTTACGATAGTTAATCATATCTGCATCTTTACGAATTAATTTATCTTCTAATTCACTTATTTTATTATATGCTTCATTAAGTTTATCTAAATGTTTTTTATCATCTTCTAAAGAGGTATCAGGAACTTCTTCTACCTTAGTTTCTTCCTTAGGTTGTTCTTCACTAACTATATTTTCTACTTTAATTTCTTCCTTAGGCTGTACTTCTTCAACTATCTTATTAGGAACTTCTACCTTAGGAGATTCATTTATTTCTTTTGTCTCTTCCATAATCCCTCCTACTTATTAATATTCTCTGTAATATAATTTAATAAAGTGATAACACGATCATAGTCCATACGTTTAGGTCCTATTAAAGCAATAGTACCCTCTTCTCCATCAATAACATATTTAGTTTTAATAACAGTTACATCATCATCAAAGTTATTTTCACTACCAATATAAATATTAATGCCATTTTCTTCAGCTCTAATATTATTAACAATATCTTGATCTTCAAATTTACTAACTATTTCTCTTATCTTATCAACACTACTGAATTCAGGTTGTTTTAACATATTAACGCGTCCTGCCATATTAACGTGATTAGCATTACTAGTAAACTCATTAAAGGCATTATAGAAAGCATTATATAATATTTCATGTTGTTGAACATAATTAGAAATAATTGGTTTTACTTTAAATTCTAGGAAAGAACTTACTTCATCGATTGGTGTACCCACAATTAATTTATTAATTAACTCAACCGTTTTACTTATATCATTACTAGATACAAGTCCTTCTAGATAAATATTTTTATGTTCAACATGTCCTTTATCAGTAACAATAATAGCTACTAAATTACGATCATCAATAGGAATAACTTCAACTTTACTAACTAAATTATCTTTTGATGATTGGCCTAAGATAACAGCAGTATAATTTGTCATTTCTGCAATTATCTCCATACTACGTTCAATAACATCACTAAGCGCCAAAGACTTATTATCCATAATACATTGTAACTTTAACATGTCTTCACCAGATAATTTCTTAGGTTCCATAATATTATCTACATAATAACGATAACCTTTCTCACTAGGAATACGTCCACTAGATATATGTGTCTTCTCTAATAAGCCTAAATCTTCTAGAGAACTCATTTCAGCTCTTATGGTAGCACTAGAACAATTAAGTCTTTCACATATAGCTTTTGATCCTACAGGCTTAGCTGATTGGATATACTCCTCAACAATAATTTTAAATAAATCTTTTTGTCTATCGGTTAACAAGTTATCACCTCTTTTTAGCATTCTTTATTTTCGAGTGCTAAAATAAGTATACCATGGTTTATTAGCACTGTCAATAATCATCTGCTAAAAAATTATATTTTTGTTTCTAATACATTATGAATACTTTTATAAATTTATAAACAAAAAAACTACCGAAGTAGTTATTCACAAGTATATCCCATATCCGTAAAAAGATTATAAGCTGTTATACGATCAATATTAACTAGGTATTTTTCTTTAGTCTCATCATCCATTTCTTTAATATCCATTGTAACCGTTAAAGAGTATTTATCTTCCTCTAAAGTAATTTCCGATTTTACCCCTTTAATATTATCATAATCTTTATTAGCTTCTTTAATCATTTCTTCATAATATTCTTTTGTTTCTGAAGAAGCATCATTAAATTCTAATTTTTCACGATTAATAGCGCTTTCTAATATTCCATTCTTATTATAATTATATTGATAAGAACTAGTATACATTGTATTAATATTTGTTCTTTGTTCTTTATATACGCATAATAGTTCTCCAGTTGCTAAAACCTTTTCTTTAGGTTTTTCTTCTTCTTTTTTATCACAACCTACAAGTAACAATAAACAAATACATAACATTAAGTATTTCTTCATAATATCACCTAATTAATTATAACAAAAAAATTGGATTAATCCAATTTTATTTACAAGTAAACCCTTCAGCTTCTGTTGTCTTCTTAACATTCTCTTTTTTATTAACATCTGCTTTAGCTGAATCCTTATCCACTGTTTCTGTAGAAGTTATATTTACAGTACTTCCATTTAATTCAACTTTATAGCCTTTTTCTTCAGAATAATTTTTTGAGAAAGTTTCAGCAGATTCTTCATTAGTAAACTCTGCTTTAATATATAATGTACTCTCTGTAGCATATCCATCTTTAATAGTATATTCTATCTTTTGATTTAAATTAACAACGCCAACTTTTTGATCTTTTGTACAAGTCATCTTTTCTGTCTTACCACATCCTGTAGCTAAAACAGCTAATATAGAAACTAATACAAGGCTTAATCCCTTTTTCATTAACTCACTCCATCCTAATCACATTATATCATAACTTCTATTCACATGTATACCCTAATTCTTCATAATAAGCAACTTTTGCCATAGGATCATATTTCATTGAACTAACGTCTTTTTCACCATTAGCTGCTATAGAAGTATCATTTTGTTTTAAAATAACAGTATCATCTTTTTCTAAAACCTTTTCAATCTTACTATAATTAGAATCAGCTTCCTCTTTAGTAGAGAAAGTGTATGTTGCATCTAATTTCTCTGAAAGAATGATATCTTCATTATAAACTAAAGTTACATGCATATATGATTTTGCTTTATTATCTTCTTCTTTTTCATAAACACAATTAATTTCTTTTGTATTTTTCTTACATCCACTTAAAACACTAACTAACATAAGTAGACCTAATATCTTTTTCATATATCCTCCAAAATAGAAACATTGATATTATACCATATTTTTATAAAAAGCAATAATTTAAATTTTTTTGGCAAAAATGCTTGACAAATACCCCTTTTTGGATTAGTATATGAAGTACCAATTCGGAATTCCCGGATTGGAGCTAGTATCACACTAGCCAACCCCTTTTTATTCTTTTATGGAAGTTGCTCAGGGGGCAACTTCTTTTTTTGTTTTAAAAAAGATAGTAATTAATACTATCTTTCTAGTAGCGATAAAGCTACTTTTTCTTTATCCTTAAATATTTCTTCAACATAACAATCAACGATATCGCCAACACTTAAAATATCAGATGGATGTTTTATATAGTCTTTAGATATTTTAGATATATGAACTAAACCATCATTATGTAGACCAATATCAATAAAAGCTCCAAAGTCGACAACATTACGAACAGTACCTTGTAATTTCATACCAACTTTTAAATCGTCAATCGTTAAGACGTCACTCTTAAGAAGAGGTTGTGGCATCTCATCTCTAGGATCACGATTAGGTTTCATAAGACAATTAACAACATCTTCTAATGTATATATATCCGTATTTAATTTATCTTTATAACTATTTAAATCAATATTAGATAATTTATCAATTAGATCTTTACTACCTACATCTTTTAAACTAAATCCTAATTCTTCTAATAGTTTTAAAGCAATATTATAACTTTCAGGGTGAATAGCTGTCTCATCTAAGATATTACTTCCTTCTGTAATTCTTAAAAAGCCTATTGCTTGTTCATATGTTTTATCACTTAATAGTTTTTGTTTTTTTATTTCTTCTCTAGAATTAATACGTCCTTTATCTTCACGATAAGCAATAATCTTTTCAATATTTTTCTTTGTAATACCTGATACATATTTAAGTAATGAAGGAGATGCTGTATTGATATTAACACCTACACTATTAACAGCTTTAGATACAACAAAGTCTAAACTTTCAGATAACTTTTTAGGACTAACATCATGTTGATATAAACCAACACCTATACCTTCTGGAGGTACTTTAACAAGTTCCGCTAAAGGATCTTGTAATCTACGACCAATCGATACTGCACTTCTTTTTTCAATAGCTAAATTAGGGAATTCCTCACTAGCTATATCAGATGCACTATAAATAGAAGCTCCTGCTTCAGAAACAATAACATATTTACATGATAAATTATTCTCTTTAATCATTTCCGCACAGAACTTCTCGGATTCACGAGAAGCTGTACCATTACCGATCGCAATAATATCAACATGATATTTATTTATTAATTTAACAACAATATCTTTAGAATCTTTAATTCTTTCTTCATTATTACTATTTAAGAAAGGTTTAATAACGGTAGAATCTAAATATTTACCTGTTTTATCAATAACAGCTAATTTACAACCATTAACAAAACCAGGATCAAAAGCTAAAACCACTTTCTCTTTCATTGGAGGAGTAAGAAGTAAGCTCTCTAAATTCTTACCAAAGTTATTAATAGCTGCTACTTCACCTTTTTCAGTTAAATCACTTCGTATTTCTCTTTCAACTGAAGGTAAAATTAATCTTTTTAAACTATCTAAGATAGCTTCTTCTATATAAGGAGTACAAAAACTATCTTTATTTTTAATATTCTTACTTTCTAAGAATTCAATAATACGATCTTTATCAATAGATATTTTGACATTTAAAATATTTTCTTTTTCACCACGATTAACAGCTAAGATACGATGAGGTTTAATTTTTGATACTTGTTCTTGATAATCATAATACATTTCATATATTTTACCATCATCTTGAGCATCTTTTTTAATACTAGTTTCTAATATACCAAAGCGATACATATTATTTCTTATATATTTACGAAAGTAAGCATTATCACTTATCCATTCCGCAATTATGTATTTAGCGCCTTCAATAGCTGATGCCTTATCTTTAACATTTTCATTAATAAATTTAGATGCCATATCATCAATATTACCTTTAGTAGGACAAGCCATTATCATTTTCGCTAAAGGCTCTAAGCCATTTTTAATAGCTTCCGTTGCTTTTGTTTTCTTTTTTTCTTTGTAAGGACGATATAAGTCCTCTACTTCTACTAACTTTTCACATGCCATTATTTGACTCTTTAGCTCATCAGTTAATAAACCTTTTTCATCAATTAAACGAATAACATCTTCTTTTCTTTTAAGTAAGTTTACTTGATATTCATAAACTTCACCTATAGCTTTAATTATTTCTTCATCTAAATTGCCTGTTACTTCTTTACGATAACGCGCAATAAAAGGGATGGTATTGCCATCCTCTAATAATTTTAAAGTTGCTTCAACTTGTTTTATGCTTATATTTAAATCTTTACTTATCTGTTCAATTATATTTGTGTTCATACTTCCTCTATTCTATTTTGTTTTTATCTAAGCCTGCAATTATTTCAGGACTATAAGCTAATAATTCATTAATATAGACAACTTTTCCTTGTTTACTTACTAATAAAGTAGGTAATTTAATTTCTGGAGGATTATATCCTTTTAAATTAGAGACATCAGCTATAACGCCTGATTGTTCTACTTCTGTTAACTCAGAATATTTAATTTCATATAATTTACTTTTACGATCTTGAAAACTATATATTACTTCTTCTCTAAATGTTTTACTAGCATCTGTATCATCACTAATTAAAATACCAAATGTTTCTCCTTCATGAACTTTAGATCTTAATTCTTGATAAGTTTGATAATCAATAGTAATAATATCACTAGATGTGTTAGGATCACTAGGATTTTGCTTTTTCTTATCATCCTTACCTATAAAATTATTAACAATTAAGAATATCACTACTCCAACAATAGCTGTTATAAGTAGCATAATACCAAGTTTTTTTAAATTCATAATATCACCAATTTCATTATACCTTTTTTTTATTTAAATGAAAAGAATTACTTAAGATATTTTATTTCCATTAAAGTACCTTCATTTTCTTTCGATATAGCTTTAATATGGCCATTATCTTCTTCAATAATCTTTTTCGCTAAAGATAGTCCGATACCAAAACTATTCTTACTAGTATTAGATGCTTTATAAAATCTTTCAAAGATATGAGATATTTCATTTTGAGGAATACCACATCCATAATCTTGAATATTTATTTTAGTATATAAGGCATTATCTAAAACATTAATATCAATCTTACTATTATCATAACTATATTCTATAGCGTTCTTGACAATATTTGTTAAAGCTTCTAACTCCCATTTATAGTCACCTATCATAGTTATTTTCTTTGAACAATTAATATTTAAAGATATATTCTTCACTTCTAACAAAATAGAAACGTTATCTAAGACATCTTGAAGTAATTGATATATATTAATTTTTTCTCTTTTAAATTTAATGGTATTCGTATCAAAACGAGCAAGTTTAAGTAAAGTTAAAGTTAAGAATTCAATTTTACTTACTTGACTTTGAATCTCACTTAAAAATTCATTTCTAGTTTTAGGATCCATATCAGGATTATCTAAACTATCTAATAAAATATTGATACTTGTTAAAGGTGTTTTAATTTGATGGGATATATCTGATAAAGCTTCTTTTAAGGATTCTTTTTGCTTACTTACATTAATATTTCCTTCTTTTAAAGTTACTGTAATCTTATATAATTCATTACGTAATTTAGATAATTCTCCTTCATCATTTTCATTAATTAATAAAGTATAGTTATGATTATTAATATCTTCAACATACTTAGTAACATTAATAATCTTCTTACGATAACGACTTAACATTTTATATAGTAAATAAGCTACCAAAAGATTAATTAAAATAATAACAATAATATTAATAATTAAGCTTTGATGATAAGTCTTAGTCATACTATTTATAACAGAACTTTCCTTAGTTATCCCATATTTTGTTAGATCTACTTCTTGATATATAGGTTTATCACTATTTAATATTTTAACTGCTTCTATTTCATCTTTACCGATAATACTTAAAATAACATTATTAACATTTTGAACATAATAGTGATACTCCATATAAGTTGTAATACTAATAAAAATAATATTTAAAATAATATTAAGACTCATAATAATAACTAAACTTTTAATATTATCTTTTTTCATTACTCATCAACTCGATATCCTATTCCTTTAATAGTTTTAATTAATTCTTCATCATGAAGTTTTTCTCTAATTCTTTTTATATAGACTGTAAGTGTATTATCATTAACAAACTTTTCATCATAATCCCAAATACTTTCTAATAATTGATTACGTGTAATAATATGATTGACATTACTAAAGAGTAATTTTAAAATTTTAAATTCTAAAGTTGTCAAGTTCACAATTTCATCATTAACGTATACTTTATTACTATCTAAATCTAACTTAATATTCTTAACTATAATACTATTTTCTTTTGTTATTATTCTTTTAATACGAGATATTAATTCCCCCATTTTAAAAGGTTTTGTAACATAGTCATCACAGCCTAAATCAAAGCCTAAAACAATATCATCTTCTTCATCTTTAGCTGTTAAAATAATAATAGGTATATGATATTTACTTTTAATCTCTTGGCATATTTTAAAACCATCCCCATCTGGTAACATAATGTCAAGTAAGAGTAAATCATAATTATTAATATTTTCTTTATCTAATTCTTTTTTATTTTGACATAATTTAAGACTAAATGATGCTTGTTCTAAAGAATATACTAAGCCTTTACTAATAACTTCATTATCTTCTACTAATAATATTTTATTCATAGTCTCTCCTTTAACTCATTATACCATAAAAAGGCCGAAGCCTTTTTAGATATTATCATTACGTATTGTATCCATAATATTTTGTTTATTAATTTTATTTAATGAATAACGCATAGTTGTATAAATAATAAAGAATGTTCCTATAATAGAAATTATTATTTCCATAGTAGGTAAATGATAAACTAACTCTGTATCATTAGTTATTTCAAGAGCTAATTTAAACATCAAATAAGATAAACCTAATCCTAAAGTTATACCAATAACTAATGCTTTTAATCCATATAATAGGCTTTCTAACCTAATCATTTTCTTAAACTCTTTATCAGTCATTCCAATCGCTTTTAGCATAGCAAATTCTCTTCTCCTTAATGTCATATTAGTTGTAATAACATTAAATATGTTTGTTACACCTATTAAAGTAATTATTATAATAAAAGTATAACAAAAGATATTAACTAACATTTTAGTTGCTTGTTCACGTTCTTTTTCTGCCTTAAGATCATTAATTGTAAAAGATGCATATTCATTAGAGTGATTAACTTTATTAATATAATCTTTAAGAGAATTAATATCTATATAATTTAGATAAATACTAGCAGAATACATATATTTTTCCAAATTAGGATAACTATCATCTTTAATAAAGAAACCATTTCTTTTACCTGCTAAAGTGTCTTTTGTATCAATGAGTCCTAAAACCTTAACTGTAAATGTTTCTTCACAAACATCAGAATCACAACCTAAAGATATTTTAATTTCATCTCCTACTTTAAGATTTGTCATACGACCTGTGAATTTTGTTTCACCATCAACTGTAAGATAGTCATCTAAAAGAACGCCTACTTCATCATTGGAAATATCTACATTACTTGTTAATTTCTTAAATGTATGATCTGGAACAATAAATAAGGCATCAGCTATTTCACTTCTTCCATATAAATCATAATAAGGAGTTTGCTCTAAATATTTTATATAATCATCACTATAGTCTTTACTAGCAATCTTAATATCAGCATGACCAAGTAACATTGAATCTTTTATACCTTTTAAATTCATATTGATTATTTCTTTATAAGTGTTATATTCAAAACCATTAGGCATATTAATACTTACACTACCATCTTCGTTCATTTCACTTTGATACATTTGACTAAGATGAATTGTTGCATCGTAATGAGCTTCTTTTTCAGCTTTACTCATACCTGTTCCGATAAAATAACCTATAAAGGAAGTAAAAGATAAAAAGATAATAATACTAATAACTAAAGAAATAATAGTTGTACGATAATTTTTACGATAACGTTTTAAATTCTTACTAGCAATAACTCCTCCAATACCAAATAACTTACTAGTTAATTTTGATACTTTTAGTTCATGCTTCTTTATTTTATAAATTTTATATTCTCTAATAGCCGCAATTGATGGTAACTTACTAGCTCTTTTAGCAGGTAATAACGTCGATAAAATAACCGTTCCTAAAGAAATAATAAACGCTAATATAATAGTCATAATATTTATTTTAAAGATAAAGAAATTTTTTGTTAAATCAAAAAGATGATTAGTTACAATAATATAGTTAGTAAAATTACATAATAAGTAAACACTAAGTACACCGATAACAAGACCTATCGGTATCGCAATAACACTTTCTAATAAGCCTTCCATTAATACACTGTATCTTATTTGTTTTGGTGTAGCTCCAATACTTTTTAACATTCCAATTTCTTTATATCTTTCTGTTGTAGAGATTATAAAACTATTACGAATAACAAAGATACTTGTTAAAACAATAATAGAAATGATAACAGCTATTAAAAAAATTAGCATTTGACGAGCTTTAGAATCTTTTAAGTTACCTTCCCACTCTAAAAGATTATTATTATACTTATAAGTTATTGTTGTACTAACTTCCTTATTAGCTAAGCATTTTTTAGCACTTTCTTCATTTGATGTTATGGTCTTACAAAGTTCTTTCTTGGCGTTATTAACATGTTTATAACGAACATAGATATTAACATTATCTACATTATTAGCTTTACCATAAGTAATTGCTGTATAGTATGGAGCATTATCATCTTCAATAAGATATGAAGGTCTTTCTATAATTCCTACAATTGTATAAGTTTTATCTTCCGTATTAATTATTTTCTCATCATTTATTTGCCACTTATTACTATTAGAATCAAATATATGATAAGGATCTGTCTCTTTTAGAATATTACCTTTACTATCTACTCTTTCACCTACACTAAGACTTATTTTATCTCCTACTTCATAGTGAAAATGTCCTTGATAAATATGTTCAGGAATAACAATCTCTGTTTCATTCTCAGGGTATCTTCCTTCAATTAATTTAGGAGCAATATTATCTAAGGCTTTAGTATCATAAGCTAAAATATATAAATAAGGTCTATATTCATCACCGCTATCTACCTCTCCATATCCCTTTGTGAATGTTTCATAGTAACCAGCAACTTCCCTATTATTTTCAATATATTTTAAAGTATCACTATTAACATTATAGTAAGCAGCATGAAAGTCTCCTCCCCCTTCTTCTTTAACTAGTTTAAGCATTGAAGCATAAAAAGAAGAAAATAGTCCTGATGTAACAACAATAAGGAAGGTCGCTAAAGCAATACCAATAATCGTTACTAATGTTCTTTTTTTATTTAATTTTAGATTTCTAATCGTAAGTTTCGTTAAAATATTCATTACATCACCTAGATATTATCATTACGAATGGTATCAATAATATTTTGTTTATTAATTTTATTTAGAGAATAATACATCGTTCCAAAGACAATGATAAAAACAAATATGATAGATAATAGAATAGCTAAAGTTGGAAAAGCATATGAAGTAACTAATATTTTAGTCATCGCTAAATGAACAAGATAAGAAAGAATAATACCAATAGGTATACCAATTATTAATGATTTAAAACCATATAAAAGGCTTTCTAAACGTACCATTTTATTAAATTCTTTATCTGTCATACCAATAGCTCGTAACATAGCAAACTCCCTGCTTCTTAAAGCCATATTAGTCGTAATAGTATTAAAAATATTGGTAATTCCTATAGCTGAAATAAAAGCGATAAAGCCATATAAGAAAACAGCAACAATTACTATAAGAGCATGCGTTTCCTCATAACTATCATTTTTATCATAATAACTAAATATTTCTCTTGTACCATTAAACTCATCTATTTTTTCTTTAATAGACGCTCTATCATCTGTTTTAATGTATGTTGTAAAATAACTAAAATAATTATAATCGATATCAGTACCATTATGTCCATATCTTTTGATTATTTCTTCCCCATATTTGCTTACTAGTTTTTCATATAACTCATCAGAAATAATAGCATTTATACCTGTAATATCATATTCTTTTTCAATAATATTCATTTCATCATGTATACTCATTGGCTTTTTATCAGTTCTTTTTACAACTTTAATAGGTACATCAGTTCCTTGCCAACTAAAATCATCAGGTACACGTCCTTCCTCTGGAATATGTTCAATGCTTAAATTTAAAGTATCTCCTTCTTTAACATTTAATAAGTTTATTTCATAATACTTATTTTTCTTCTTAAGATAAGCTTTATCTAAGATAATAGCACCTTCTTTATAATCTTCTACATTTCCACCTAAAGATTCTACATACCTTTTATATTCTTCATCACCTAAAGTAAGTAAATGAATATTACCATATTCAATACCATAATAACTTCTTGTATTAACATAATCAGGATGCCAATCTTTAGGATTAAAGGAAGCTAAACTAATATTTCTTTCAAAAGCTATATGCTCATAATCTCCTATTTCTTGAACTATCTTTTTCATCTTCTCTTGATCAGTTAAAGCTTCATCCAAGGTTTTATAAGAACGATTAGGATAATAAGATATTTCTAAATCATATTCATAATTACTTAAATAATAATTAGATGCTTTAAAGCCAACACTCATAACAGAATATAAAGCAATAAAGATAGCTATACTAACAACAATGGAAAAAATAGTTGTACGATATTTTTTACGACTTCTTTTTAAACTTTTATAAGATATAACGCCTCCTATACCAAATAAAGATTTAATGTATTTAGGTGTTTTTAGTTTTTTAGATTTTAACTTAATACTACTATTACCACGTATAGCTTCAATAATAGGCATCTTAGATACTTTTCTGGCTGGTATTAATATTGATAAAATGATAGTTAAGAATGATGTTAAAGCAGCAACGATAATAGCCCATAAAGGAATATCAGCAATAATTTGTAACTCAGTACTAGAAGGTAATAATGTTTCAATAAATAAAACTAATAAATAGACAAGCGCACTACCGATAATAATTCCAATTGGAACAGCTATTAAACCAATTATTAATCCTTCCATTAAAATCATTTTCCTAATTTGTTTTGGAGTCGCCCCTACACTACTAAGTAATCCAAACTGTTTAAAGCGTTCTGTTATTGAAATACTAAAGCCATTACGAATAACTAAAATACTCGTTACCATAATAATCGCAATAACAATTAACATTATAAGAAGAATGACATTACGGATATTACCTAATTCAAAATAACCTAAAGAATAAAGGTATTCATAATTATAATAAGAGGGATCAATGTATTCATCATAGGTTGTAAGCTTAGAAGCTATCTCAGAAGTTAAATCACGATAATGAGATACATCATCGTATATAACATACATATCAGTCTTAGGATAAGGCTCTTTCGCATAAGTAAAAGCATTAATAATCGTATATTCATTACTACTATTATTAACATAGCTTTGAACATCAATGATTCCAACAATCGTATAAGTCTTGGTCTTAATATTATCTATTGAATCATCATTAACATTTAATGAACCTACATCTAAACTTACTTTATCCCCTATTTTATAGTAACCATTTAAAGCTATGTCTAAATCTTGCGTTAAAACAAGTTCGGTATCTTTTTTAGGCATTCTCCCTTTAATAAGTTTAATAGGATAATGATCTAATGTTTCCTCATTAAATCCCCTTATATTTACAAAATCAATAGTTTTACTTGGATCATAAGGAGAAACCCAATATTCACTTTGCCATTCTTTTAAAGGTTTTACATAACCGATATCTGTAATATAAAAGGTATCTTTAACTCCTCTAAAATTAGTAATTTTATTGATATCTTCTATCGTCGTTGTTTTAAAATGAGCATGCCAATCACCATAATTAATTAAAGCATCATTTTGAAATGTTTTAACAAAACTAGAAGCTAATCCTGATACAGTACAGATAAGTGAAGTCGCTAAAACAATACCAATGATTATTACTAAAGTTCGTTTCTTATTTAGCTTTAAATTATTAAACGTTAATTTATTTAGAAATTTCATAACTAGTTCCTCACATCTTTAACAATCTTACCATCTTCTAGTGTAATAATACGATCAGCCATACTAGCTATTTCTAAATCATGGGTTATTAAAATAATTGTTTGTTTATATTTTTGATTAGCTTTTTTTAGTAAAGTAACTATTTCATCACTTGCTTTAGAGTCTAAGTTTCCTGTTGGCTCATCAGCAAGTAATATAGCTGGTGAATTAATCATAGCTCTACCAATACTTACTCTTTGTTGTTGTCCTCCTGATAATTCATTAGGTAAATGATTCTTACGATCATTTAAATCTAATGTTTCTAATAATTCATCTAACTTTTTAGGATCAACTTTCTTATTATCTAAATCACAAGGTAAAGTAATATTTTCAACAACATTTAAAATAGGTATTAAATTATAAAATTGATAAACAATACCTACTTGTCTTCTTCTAAAGATAGCTAATTTATTATTATCTAAATCATATATATCTTTACCATCAATAAATACTTTGCCACTTGTTGGACGATCTACTCCTCCGATTAAATGTAATAGTGTACTTTTACCACTTCCACTAGCACCTATAATAGCGATAAAATCTCCTTTATTAACACTAAAAGATACATTATCAACAGCATTAATAATGTTATTACCATTCTTATAAATTTTAGTTAAATTTTCTACTTTTAAAATTTCCATATTATCCTCCTTGTAATCATTATATATAACAAAAGTGACTCTAAAGTGACAAAAAAGACATTTTCATGTCTTTAATTTAATGATTCAGCTTTAATATTAATTAACTCAGTATGACAAGTATTATTTTGTAAACAATAATTTACTTCTACTTTAAAATCATCAGGAAAATTAGTATTTTTATATTTGATAAAAGAATCTTTTTTCTTACCATAGTCACTAATATTAATACTTTTTATCCAATCTTCAGCACTTACTTCTTCATCATATTCATATTCTAAAGCTTTCCATAATGTCTCATTAAAAGCGATATTTATGACGATTGATTTAATATCTAAGTCTTCATCTAAATTAAACTCTGACATAGTCATATATTTATTTTCTTGATCAAGTAAAACATATCCTTTATCAAATTTAAAGTGTTCACTAGACCCTGTAAATATATAAATATTTGGTTTACTATCTATAGTTACACAATGATAAGTATTACGGTAATTAAAATAAATACCTAGGACTATAATAACTAGAAAGGAAATGATAACTAACATTCTTATCCACATATTATGGTAGTTTCTTTCGATACTTTGGATAAGAATATCATCACTAGCTAATTTAGATATTTCAACATTAAAAAGTTTAGCCATTTTCTTTAGTTGAAAAAGTGTAGGAAATTTAGTACCATTTTCCCACTTTTTAATAGTACTTTCTTTAACTTTTAATTTATGCGCTAAAGCAGAAGTTGTTAAACCTTCTTTTAATCGTAATTTAGAAATTATTTTTCCTGTATTTTTCATAAACTCACAACTACTCTTCTATTAAATTATTAATTTTATTTTTATACTCTTCTATTTTTTCTTCATAATCAATTACTTTTTGTTCACAACTATTATAATTTATAGTTGTATTATTAAGTTCTTCTGTTAATTCTTCTTTTTCATTAGACAACTCATTATACTTCTCTTCTAAATCTTCATAAGCATTACGACTATTTTCTAATTCTGTTTCAAGATTTATATTAGCATAATACTCTTCTTCTCTATCATAGTATTTTTTTAGATTTTCTTTTAACTTATTAATATTACCCTGACTAGTTTTAATTGTTATATCTACCCAGTACAAACGATCATAATCATGGATTTGATGATGTTTTAAATCGTTGATAATAAAGTCCATCCATATTTTTTGAAAGCCATTAGAACTAGTTTCCCATGAGCCAATCATATAATGTTCTAACCCTTTATATTGTCTATCACTTAAAATTACATTATTACTGGTAAAATCAGCATTATAATGGATAATAATTTGAACTTCATCTGTTAGACTTTCATCAGCCTCATAATGTATTTTATCATCATAAGCATATGATCCATAAGTACTAAATAATAAACCATCCGTCATTTTAACTATATGCGTAGCTGTATCAGAAGCACTAACAGGAGCTTCTTCAATATACTTAGTTGTTGAAATCTCATAGATAGATGAACCTATCGCAATACCAAAGCCAGCTAGACCAACTATAAACATTATAAAGATTCTTTTTAAAGCTACTTTACGATTAAAAAGAAAATCATATCCTAATTCAATAATAATATAATCTAAAATGATACCAAATATAATACCTAAAAAGATGCCTATATAAATTACTCCATTAAACATCAAAATAATATCGACAATTAAAATAGCAAATAAAACTAAAAAAGCAATTATAAAAGGAATTAAAAGTAGAATAAAAAGAGCTTTAATAAAGATAATGGCTAGATTACTAAAAGTTTTAAAAAAGTTATTCGTTTTAGACTCACGATAATAAATAACTTGCGGTTGAACTTTTTCTTCCCTAGTTTCTTTAATAACAACATCTTCATTATCATTATCTTTTTTATCATTTGTCTTAATAGATTTAGGAACATATTCAAATCTATCTAAGTAACGGACTTTAAAGATATAAATAAAGATAACTGTCGCTACAACAAGATAAGCTCCCTTAATTAAGAAAGCCCAAACAACACTAAAGAACAAACGAGCTGGTCCAAAGAAATAAATTATCTCATTACCCAAATCAATTATTTTATTAATAGGAATAAATAAAAACCAAAGAATAAAGTATAACAATAACATACTAAGGACACAACTAATCACTTGTTTTATGTTCATAGCTCTAAACATCTCAAATGTTTTAGCGATCATATCTAATGCATCAATAATAAAATTACTTTTTTTCTTTTCACCAAAATCTCTTGTTGATATTTCATCATTTGTTAATTCATCTAAACTACATTTAAATAATTTACACATAGTAAGTAATTTATCCATTTCGGGATAAGTTGTTCCTGATTCCCACTTAGACACAGCTTGTCTTGATACATCTAACATATCAGCTAATTGTTCCTGACTCAGTTTATTTTGCTTACGCAATTGAACTAGTTTCTCACTAAATTTCATTTTCTCACCTCGTCATCATTATCTAACAAAACCTGGTTGCATTCTACCAATTTTCAGTTGTTTTAATGTAACTTTTAGGTTGCATTTAATTTTTTCTAGGCTTTATTATATCATCTTTTTCTAAAAAGCCAATAAGTAATGAAGAATTTACATCATGTTTAAGAATGTTTTCTTTTACTTTTCTTTCATCGTAGTTAGCATAACAATATTTACATAGATGATTACAAGTATTATAAGCACCTATATCAACCATACTAACACAATGACAAGGCCTTTCTTTCCAAATAGTAAAATTAGTTTTACCTGTTAATTTATACATCATTTCAGCATCAATGCAATCCCTTTTGATGAAACCATATTCTTTTAAGTTATGTTCTTCACAACAAGTTTGCACTGTCATATTGTGTTTCTTCGCACTATTACTAAAGTTTTCTCCTATCATTTGATAATCAGTATCTTTAAGTTCTTTAATCTTTAAAATATCTTTATGATAACGAACATTTTTATAGTCATCAACAAAGGAAATAATAATATGTTTAACATATCCATCTAATAATTTACATAAATTATCAAAAGCTTTAATATGATAAAGACAAGTATATTTATCATTAATAATAATGGGATCATATCTAACATAGACATTATCAATACCAATTATCTCAGATATTTTTTTAATACCATCAATAATCTTTCCTTTAGGTATAACATTAGGTTCTAAATCTTTTTTATAGGGTGTTAGAGTAATATGAAATATAATAGGTATTTTTATATTAGGTAAATAATCAATAATAGGTAAAGGATTTTTGGTACAAAAGACAATAGCATCCACATCATTAAAAGATATACGACTAACTAATTTAGGATTAAAAGGATTTCTTACATCAACATATCCTTCTTCTAATCTCTTAATAAACCATTTAGAATAAAACGCAACAATATCTGTTCTTCCACTGACATTTAATATCATTATTTAGATCTTTCTTTTTGAAATGTTTCTTTAGGATAATATGTGCATACACCATTTTGTTGTTCAACAAATCCTAATAGATATTCTGGTTTAATATAAAGATTATCATTTTGTTGTTGATAGATTACTTTGCTACTATAATCATCTACTAAACTCATGTCTTTACTTACTAAATTATTTGGAAAAGCTACTAAGATGCCTCCATTAGATTCTTTATAACAAGTTTTTAAAAATATATCAGCTAAAAGAATACTAGTTAATCCTGATATAACATTACTAGGATTATTTTCTCCTTCAATGATAGCGCCACTAGATAAATGTCCTGTATTTATTAATCCATCATTAAAGATACTATTAAGAGTAGAGCTTTCTATAACATTAGGATAACCTACAATCTTAGTACGATGAATACCCAAAGATATACTAGGATCATTAATCATCTTTTCAATATCTTGTCCTAACTCTAAAGGAATAGAACCTATATCATCCCAATCTTTAAATAAATTTAAAAAATACCTTTTGTTTTTTAAATCCATATTAGGATTATTTATAATATCTTCCATATAATGACTCGCTAAAAGATAGAAGTTTCCTTCCTTTAAGGATTTTATTTTATATTCATTAATTATATCCATCATATCTTTAGGAATATTATTTTTTACTAAATGGAATTTATTACCTATCTTTTCTTTTAATGACCTATACAATTTCATACTATCACCAACTTAATTATACAATAAAAAAAGAAATATTTAATATATTTCTAAAATATTTGGGGATACTTAATAGATAAATATTTCTTTTTAAAAGATTCTTTATTTAAAGAAATATCTGCATTATCCTCTACTTGTTTTCCTAATTGTAAATAATAATTATAAGCTTTACGATAATAATCAATCGCTATTAAAGCATTATATAGATTAGTTATACATGGTATTGTTAATTTAAAATCACTTAATTTACCTTCGAAATCATGTGATAAAGTAATACCTATATCTGCTTTATCATCATAATCATCATGATATTCTACGTATGTTGTTCTAGATTTCATATATTCCCAAAAAGAATCTGGATAATTCATATATGATATAATATCATTTAAACTAATAAGCATACCACATAGTCTTTCACGATAACTTATATCTTCACTTAAGAAAGTAATGTCTTTACGAGTATTAGAACGCCATGCTTCTTTCATATCACAAGCATCATCAATACTATCTAATGCTTCATAATAATACATAATTTGTTGTTCATTTAAATCATCTAAATCATCTAAAAAGATATTAGTTTCATTATAATCTATTTGGGAAGCATACTTTATTAATAAATTCATTAATTTTCTTTCTTCTCTTAAATTACTAATAAAACTATTCCAAATATTAGAGGCTTTATTTGTTACTTCATGTTGATATCCAAATGTCATTAAACTATATAAATATGAAGATAAAGTATAATAAGCCATTCTTAATACTTCTTCAATATTTTGTCTTTTATAGTTACGTATATCATCAATAATATCTTTCTTTTCTATTTTATTCATTACATCACTTCCCTATCTAATAAGGAATAAACATATTGTTTAACAAATCTTTTTTCTTCCTCACGAGCTCTTATCTCAAAATATTCATCATCATCTACTCTTTGTCCTAATAAATTATATAAATCATAGGCATGACGGAATTCATGAACATTAACTTTAGCTGTATGAAGATTGATAATAGCAGGCACATTTATTCTAAAATTAGTTAAAACATTATTTGAATCTAACTTCATATTAACTAAATAAAAATGTCTTTGATTTTCATCATGACTATCTAGTATTTTTATTCGATCCCTTATATATTCTAAAAAAGAACTAGGAAAATTAAAATATTTACATATATCTTCAATAGTTAAAGTTAATCCTATAGCTTGAGCACGATAATCAAGTGTTTCCGTAATTAGATCAAAATTTTTAGGGCTCCTTTTAGCTCGCCACTTTTCATTATTTAAAGCAGCACTTTTAATATCTAATAAGACATCTGTATAATATTCTACTGTTTCATTATTTAACTTTAATATTTCTTCTAAAAAAAGGGATGCTTCCTCACTATCAATTGTATCCTTATAACTTAATAAATAATCATATAATATTGATGATTCCTTTATTACGCCTATATATTCTCTTAAAGCTTTAAGAGCATCCTTAGTTATAGGACTTATAGGTCCAAATGTTAAAAAACTATTGAAAGCAGCACTAATACTTTTTCTAATTATTAGAAATAATGATTCTATATCTAATTGTCTTATAGTATTAATATCTATAACAAAGTCCTTTTGTTCTAATTTATCCATACTATCACTCTCTTGGAAGCTATTATAACAAAGTAAAAAGAAAAATACTAGTTTTATCTAGTATTTACTATCTATTCCTAAGTATTCTTCTAAGGTAATCCAATTACCATTATTATATAGGTTGATAGCCTCATCTCCTATATAACGAAAATGCCAAGGCTCATACATATATCCTGTTATACTTTGTTTACCTTTAGGATATCTAAGAATAAAACCAAACTTATAACAATTATTAGCAAGCCATTTTCCTTCTTTAGTATCTCCAAAACTATTAGATATTTTATTTAAATCAGCTGCTAAACCTGTTTGATGTTCAGAATGTCCTGCTCGAGCAGAATAAGTGTCAGCTTCTTTTTGTCCATCTCTTTTTACATAATTATTATATAAAGTCTTTTGGGTACTATATGATCTATATCCACTCTTAATAGTTAAAGTAATTCCCTCTTTTTTAGCTGCCGCTTTCATATTATTATAATTAGTCGTAAACTCATTTAATAACTTACCTGGATTATAATTACTAGGTAAAGCATATGTCTTATTAGCAATCAATATACCTTTAACATAATACTTTCCCTCTTTTAAGATGATGTCATATCCTTTCGTTGTTGTACCTACAACTTGACCATTATCAGTTGTTTGATTAGATGTTGTATTATTAGGTACTTTACTAGTACTTGATTGATTATTTGTTTTTTTATCAGTTGTTTGACTATTTTGCACTTGATTGTTATCCTTTTTATCATCTTCTTGAGAGATTGAACTATCTTTTTTATCATCATCTTGAGGCATTGGTGTATCATTTTTTTCTTCCGTATCTACCTTAGGCTTTTCATCTTGATTATTAGACTTATAATAAAGTACTCCTATTCCACAACCTAAGATAGCTATTAAAGCCATAACTATAATACCTTTTTTCATAACTCACCTACTTAATTCTCTATAACTAATCTATATAAAAGTAACTCAAACCTACACGCGCTACTTCTTTTTCTTTATCATCATATATTTTTACTTCGTATACAGCGATAGTTTTTCCATCTTTAACAACTTCAGCAACAGCTTTTAACTTTGTACCTAAAGCGGGTTTTAAATAATCAATATGAGCATTAATCGTAACAACGTTTCTTCCTGTTGTACGAGCAGCCATACCTCCTGCTGTATCAGCTAATCCAAAAATAAAACCTCCATGAGCATATCCCACATGATTAGTACTATTTTCTGTTATGGCAGCTTCCATAACACAATATTTATCTTTAATATCAACTATTTGAAAATTATGATAATTAATAAAGCCTTCAGAACTCTTTAGTCCTTCTTTTGCTTGTTTTAACATTTCTTTATTTGTCATTATTTACCTCCAGTATATTTTCATTTTACTACGATTAACAAAAAAAGTTAAGTCTAACTTAACTTTATGCATTATATACAACTAAACAAGCAGGTTCAATAGAATCTTTACTCCATAACTCTTTAATTTTATCTTTACTTAAAATATTTTTTGAACACTTTTCAATAACTGCTTTACCTACTCCTGTACGCCATAATTCAATTCTAGGACATATTTTTAAGTGTTCCTTAATATAAGCAATTAATAAATCTACATTTTGATCTGTACATTCACTAGCTAAAGTAGCACAATTTTTCTTATCTGTATATTTTGAAGCAACAGATAAATCATTTTGAATAACAATTTTTAAAGAATTATCTTCTTTTAATTCTCTAGAACTTGCTAAAAATCTATATAAACTCATTTTATTCCTCCAATAAGATTTTTTAGGTTTTACCCTATATTCATTATATCACTTATCTGTGATATTGTAAATTTTTCCAGGTTGATCCTGGACACTACCTTGACTAATTAATAAACTATCATAATCACTATTATCAGTGTCAATAATATCTTCTTTAAATAAACGATGAGCATCATCTAAAGCAAAAGTTAATAATCGGTAATCATCAATGACTACATTTTTACCACTTATAACACTTTCGGCATAATCGAGATTATCATCATCTCTTATTCCTATTTCTTTACTAAATAATGGCATTAAGCCTAGACGTTTACCAACAAATTCAATAACATCATATTCTGATAAATTACCTTGGAAATCTTCCATATATCTTTCTATATCTTGAACAAAAATATTAATTTTACGTTCATTACTATTTTTAATATAGCTTTCCCAATTACGATATATATATTCAATTTCTCCTTTAATATCATTTAAAACATCTATATGACATGCGACATAATCAGCTAAATAACTATCATATCTTCTAATAAAAGCAATTAAAAAGTTATTTACTCCATAACGTAATAAATCCGTTGTTGTTTTAAATTCATGATGAATTACATCTTCTAAATTACCAATAGAATTATCATAGAAAATACTTTGAATATAGCTTTTAGCGAAATATTTAGTAATTATTTCACTAGTACCATAATCACTTAATATTATCATAAAGCCTAAACCTATTTCATCTTGCATATCCTTATTTAAATGACTAATAGCTAAACTTATACTACTTTGTTCTTTAAGACGAAAAGATAAAGACTTAAGCGCAAAAACATTTAAACTATGCTTACTTTTACTTAACCCTAAATCATTTAACTTAATCATTAATTCAATACTATCGATATCATTAGGATTATTAACTAATCTTAAAAACTCATTAGCTACTTTAGATATAAAATCAAAGTCATCTTTAAATAAATCAATAACGAAAGAAACAAAAGCATAATTAGACTTTAATCTTAAGGAACAAAACTGAAACATTTTAGGATCATGACTTTGAATTAAAACTTGCTTCATAAACATTAGATCATTTTCTAATTCTTCCAATTTATAGCCTTGTAAGTCTTCTCCTTTTAAATACCTATCAACTAACTTACGATACTTTTCCATATTACCCCCACTAATACTTCTTCTAATTTTTTGTCATAGAATCACTGATGGGAGTTATTATAGCACACCAATTTCTTTTTAGCAATTTAAAAAAAGCTAATTTAGGAAATGTCCAAAACGAGCTTTTTCTTCAAAATTAATCTTCATAAGATTTAAATCTTTAATCATTTGCTTTGGTGTACATTCTTCATATAAAGAAGTAGGTACATCTATATCTCCTTTATCTGTTTTAATATAAATACCTACAGGTTTATCTATACCTATCGCATAAGATAGTTGTACTTCGCACCAATTATATTCTTTATGCTTTTTTAATATATCTTTTGCTGTTTCACGAGCTTTATAAGCACCTGTGCGATCAACTTTAGTAGGATCCTTACCAGAAAAACATCCTCCTCCCACAGGTGCAAAAGATTGATAACTATCTACTACAATTTTACGACCTGTTAGTCCAGCATCGCCAGAAAATCCCCCTATTTCAAATCGTCCTGTTGGATTAATTAAATATTTTTCTACTTCTAGCTTATATTCTTTAATTATGTTATTTGCTATATCAATAATTATTTTATCGGTATTTACGCGATCTTCTTCGGTATTTTGATAACATATCGTTAAGGTTTTAATCTTAACTAATTTATTATCATCATAGATACCTGTTAGACAAGCTTTACCATCAGGTTTAAAACGCTTATCCCTTTTCCTTAATTCATCATAAGCTATACTTAGTTTTTGTAAAATAACCATAGCTTTAGGTAAATATTCTTTAGTTTCTCTAGTAGCGAATCCAAACATCATACCATTATCGCCCGCTCCTCCTACTAAATCATTAGTACCTAAAGCAATATCATTACTTTGTTTACCAATATTATCAATTATTTCATAATTAGTATCATACCCTATACTTTCTAAGACATGTTTCGTAATACTAATTACATCGATATGACTCTTACTTGTTACTTCACCCGTAATAAAGATCTTTCCTTTTCCACCTACTACTTCAATACCACATCTACTATGTTTATCTTTTTTTAAATAAGCATCTAATATAGCATCACTAATCTGATCACATACTTTATCTGGATGTCCTCTAAATACAATTTCATTACTATATAATTTCATATATCCTCCTCACACATCTTATAAAAAAAATACTCAAGATAACCTTGAGTATTATAGTTATCTTATCGATCTAGCATTACCACCTAACTTAATAGGTTGGTGTGACTTCATAGGGCTAGTCCCTCCATCACTCTTTATAAGATGTTAACAAAATTATAACATAAAATTGCAAAATAAAAAAGGAAATGAGAAAGTTATCAATAATAATATAGTAGAAGGGAGTGATACCATGAAATGGTATTCTGGTCGTTATGACAGAGCTTTTAAAGAGGTCATGTTAAAAGAATCTAATCAAGATATCTTAAAATCATTGTTAGAGAA
>CANQON010000013.1 GCA_947625505.1 uncultured Bacilli bacterium | reverse complement strand
TTTTCATATCAACATACTCCTTTGAACAAGCTAAATTTTTTAAATGGACTCTATAAGATATTTCCAAAATTAATAATGATAGAAGTAATTTAATTTAGAAATTAAAATAATAGATTATTATAGTGCCTATAGAGCCCATTTAAAAAATTTAACAAAATTGATACCATCCCATATTGTTCAAAGTCATTATATCAACAAAAAAAAAAAAAAAACAAGTAATATTTTCGCAAAATATACTAATTACTTGTTTTATTTTTTTATAGAAGAAATTATTTTTAATGATACTTACTTATTGTTTTTAGCTGCATTTTTATTTCTTATTTTATTAGCTAAATCTTTTATCTTATTAAAACGATGATATAATCCTGACTTAGTTATTTTTGATTCTGTTTCTAAACTAATTATTTCACTTAATTCAACTAATGAAGCTTCGGGATATTTTAAGCGATAAGTAGCTGCTACCTGCTCTTTTTCACTTAATAATTCCATACCTCCCTCATCTAATATAATGTTTATATCTTTAACTTGATTATTAGCTGTTTCAATTATTTTATCAACATTAGCTTGTTCACAATTATTAAGTCTATTAGTCATATTCTTATGATCACGGTATATTCGGATATCTTCAAAATAAAATAAAGCATTAATAGCGTTCATCATTCTTAAGAAATCTCCTATTTTTTCAGCCTCTTTAATATATATCATATACTTATTATCACGTTTTAAAACTTTACTATTTAAATAATATTCATTTAATAAGTCACTGATAAAATAAGCATAATCTTCATCATCAACAAAAAATTCTAAATGATATCGAGATTTTTTAGGATCATTAATACTACCACATGCTATAAAGAGTCCTCTTAAATAAGCTCTTTTAGATACATCATCATCTAAGATATATGATCTAGGTATATTCGTATCTAAGCTAAGTTCTTTAATAATATTATCGACTTTTTTTGATACTTCTAAGATATAAATATAATTTTTCATATAATTATATCCATGACGTACAGTTATTTTACAAGATATATCGTACATTTCTTTAATTGCTGAAAAGACATAACGAGCTACACTAGCATTTTCTGTTGTTATCTTAATTGTATCTGTTATTTTAGCATTATTTCTTAAAATTACGGATAATTCTGCTATAGATTCAATTCGTTCATGGTTTAACTTACTTACTTCATTTTTTATATCACTAGTAAATGACATTTTATTTTTCCTTTAATAAATAAGAGAATATTTGTAAACTTAATTTCATGACATCATGTCTAATTAAATTATTAACTACCGAAAAGAAATCATCATGAATAACTTCGCATCCTAATTTTTGAAGATTTTTTTCATCAAACTTAACAGGATCTTTTTGTTCTAATGATTCGTATTTTGTAGCAATCTTTTTACAAATATTTCCTGAATTAGCAACCACAACATCTATTTTATGATTACCTAAATACTCATTTAATAATTTAACATGATCAGATACTTTAAAGTTATCTGTTTCTCCAGGTTGTGTCATCATATTACATACATACATAACCTTTGCTTTACTATTATCAATAGCGTCAATTATATCTGAACAAATTAAATTAGGAATAATACTAGTAAATAAGCTTCCCATACTTAAAATAATCAAATCAGCTTCTTTAATTGCTCTAATTGCAGCCTTTGTAGGAGTAGGATCTTCCTTATAATATACTTTTTTTATTTTCTTTTTATTTAAAGTAATATTATGTTCTCCTTCAACAATAGAATCGTCTTCCATTTTAGCCATTAATATAACGTTATCCTCCGTTAAAGGCACTACTCTTCCTTTTAAATTTAAAACTTTACTTAAAGCTCTTATACCATCTGATAAGTTACCTGTAATTTCGGCCATAGCTGTTAATAATAAATTACCAACAGTATGTCCATCTAAATCACTTGTTGTATTAAAACGATAGTTAAATAAATCCATAACTAAAGGTTCTGTTTCAGATAAAGCAACTAGTACTCTTCTAATATCTCCTACAGCAGGTATATTAAATTCTTCTCTTAAAATACCTGTACTTTTGCCATCATCACAAACGGATACAATAGCAGTTAAATCAATTGGAAATTGTTTTAGTCCTCTAAGTAGTGTTGAAGAACCTGTTCCTCCACCTAAAACAACAACTTTTTTATTCATTTTCTGTTCCTTTCTTCTTCTTAGTTGTAGTATTATTTTTACTTTTTTCTTTTGTTAACTTTTCTTGTCCTTTGTTATTCTTTTTTGTTTTATTTTTATCTATCTTTTTTTCTTCTTTTTCCTCTTCTTTATCATCTAGTTCAACATATGGAACCTTCTTTATAAATGACATAATGATAAATATAATTCCTATAATTATCATTAAGATAGATACTAATTGTGCTACTTTAAAATTACCTAACATAAGACTATCAGTTCTTAATCCTTCTACGAAGAACCTTTCAATACCATATATTATGAAATATATACCACATAATAGTCCTACTTTTAAATTTTTATAATATCTTCTTAATAAAAATAATATGATAAAACATCCAAAGCATGTTAATGATTCATATAAGAAAGTAGGTTGACGATACAATCCATATATGTTCATACCATCAATAATAAATTGAGGAAGATGTAACTTATGTAAAAATTCTAAAGTTGTAACAGGTCCATAAGCTTCGCCATTAAAGAAATTTCCCCATCTTCCAATAGCTTGCCCTAATACTAAAGAAGGTACTATTAAATCCATAAAACGAAATGTATTAATTTTATGTTTCCTTGTATAAAAAATAGTATAGATAAGTCCTGCGATAACACCACCATGAATAGCAAGTCCACCATTTCTTATATTTATTATTTCTAAGAGATTATCTTGATAAGCTCCCCATTCAAAAATAACATAATATAGTCTAGCTCCAATAATGACAATTGGTATTAGAAAAAATAAGTAATCATATAGCCAATCTTCTTTAATTTTAAAATGTTTTTTTGCTTCAAATTTTACTAAAAAGAAGCCCACTAAAAAAGCTAAAAGGATACATAATGAATACCAATATATATCAATATTGCCAATAGGAAAAGCTACGGGATCTATTCCATTACCTGTAGGACTCATTTACGTTTACCTCCTTTTAATATACCATCTATTATCCAGTTATCCATAATAGCGTTCATTATAGATATAACAATAGATACAACAATTAACATAACTATACCTTTTACATTAAAATGTGATCCTAATATCCAATCAGATAATTTTAAAATAAAAGCATTAATTAAAGGATAAAATAATCCTAATGTCATTGCTGTTAAAGGTATTGTTAGCCATGTTAAAACAGGCTTAATTGTCTTATTTAAAATACATATAATTAAAATAGCTAAAAAGCCATAAAAAAGATTAGATACATAAACAGTCTTCTTAAAGATCATTGATACTGTTATCAATACTAAGGTATAACCAATTAAATGAATTAAGGTATCTAACCATTTACTAATACTTTCTCTTTTATTCCATTTTTTTTCAGTTTCTATTTCTTGTTTTTGCATAAAAATCTCCTTGATTAATTATAACACTAATAACTAGGTATTTCAAATAATGAAAGCGACAAGTCATAATACCCTTGTCGCTTCTTATTACTACTTATTCACTTCTAATTTCAAATAAAGCATCACGTAGTTCCATAGCTCTCTCAAAGTCTAAATTCTTAGCTGCCTCATGCATTTCCGCTTCGATTTGAGCCATTAAATCAATCTTTTCATGTTTAGATAATTTTTCTTTCTTCTTTCTTTCAACACCCTTATTATTACTTATTACTTCTCTAATCTCTTTAATTATTGTTTTAGGGGTAATGTGATGTTTTTCATTATATTCTTCTTGAATTTTACGACGTCTTTCTGTTTCTTTAATAGCTACATCCATTGATTCACTAACTATATCTGCATACATAATTACATGCCCATTAGCATTTCTAGCTGCTCTACCTATTGTTTGAATTAAACTTCTTTCACTACGTAAAAATCCTTGTTTATCAGCATCCATAATAGCAATTAATTCTACTTCTGGAATATCTAATCCCTCTCTTAATAAGTTAATACCTACTAAGACATCATATTTACCTTTTCGTAAATCTCTAATTATTTCTAGTCTTTCTAAAGTTTTTATTTCATTATGTAAATAAGCTACTTTAATATCTAATTTTTTTAGATAATTAGTTAATTCTTCAGCCATCCTAATTGTTAATGTCGTTACTAAAACACGAGCATTTCTCTTTATACAATCATTGATATTCTCAATTAGATCATCTATTTGATTTTTAGTTGGATGAATATCTATTTTAGGATCTAATAATCCTGTAGGTCTAATAATTTGCTCAATTACTTCATGATGTGTTTTAGTTAATTCATATTCTCCAGGTGTCGCTGAAACATATATAGTCTGCCCTTTTTTCTTTTCAAATTCAGGAAATTGTAAAGGCCTATTATCCAAAGCACTAGGTAATCTAAATCCATAATCTACAAGTATTTCTTTACGGGCTCTGTCTCCATTATACATACCTCTAACTTGAGGTATCGTAACATGTGACTCATCAATAACTAATAAGTAATCATCTCCAAAGAAATCCATTAAAGTAGTAGGTGTTTCTCCAGGTCCACGGAGCGCTAAATGACGAGAATAATTTTCTACTCCACGACAAAATCCAGTCTCTCTTAACATCTCTAAATCATATTTCGTTCTTTCTTCTAAACGTTGATATTCTAATAACTTATTATTTTCTTTAAAGTAAGCTAATCTTTCTTCAAGCTCTTTTTCAATACGATTACAAGCTTCTATTAACTTGCCTTCACTAGTTACAAAGTGACTAGCTGGAAAGATACTTATTGTTTCTTTATTAGTTAATATAGCGCCTGTTACAACATCAAATTCACATATACGATCTATTTCATCACCAAAGAATTCTACTCTAATACCTTTACTATGTTGGTTAACAGGTATTATTTCTAAAACATCTCCTTTAGCTCGAAAAGTTCCCCTTTTAAAATCCATATTATTACGTTCATATAACATATCAATTAATTTTTCAATAATTTTATCTCTTTCAACAGTATCGCCACATCGTAATACTAACATTTTATCACGATAATCATCTATATCTCCAATACCATATATACAAGAAACACTTGCTACTACAATAACGTCTTTATTATTAAGTAATGATCCTGTAGCAGCATGTCTTAATTCATCTATTTCATCATTAATAGCTGCATCTTTTTCAATATAAGTATCTGTTTTAGCAACATATGCTTCTGGTTGATAATAGTCATAATAACTAACAAAATATTCAACATGATTATTAGGAAATAATTCTTTAAATTCTGAATATAGTTGTCCTGCAAGTGTTTTATTATGCGCTAAAACTAAAGTGGGTTTATTAACCTCTTTAATGACATTAGCTATTGTAAAAGTTTTACCTGTTCCTGTAGCGCCTAATAATACTTGATCTTTTTTACCTTCATTAATTCCTTTAACTAATTTTTTTATAGCTTCAGGTTGATCCCCATTAGGCTGATATTTAGATACTAATTCAAACATACTTTCCTCCTAAATTCTTTTATATTTTAACACTATTTTATATTGAAGACAAGAAAAGAAAAGTCTTGCGACCTTTCTTTAAGATTTGGTTTTACGATATATAAATATACCTAACACTATACCTATAATACTTACAAATAATATAGTCATATATTTAATGACATTATCTAAAGTATCTGGTATTGTTATATTTCTAGTATTAATAAATTTAACACTAACATCTTCTTTTAATGTACCTATATTATTCTCTGTAGTTGATTTATATCCATCTTTATTAAATTCTACTTCAATAACTTGGTACTCTGTTGCGTATGGTATATCCTCAATAGATATATATTCTCCATGTTTTAAAGTAACTTGTCCTAGATATGTTCCATCATCTTGTTTAGTAAATTCTAATACACCTTTTTCTTCATTATTTCTAGTATAGGTATATTGTTCACTAAAGTTTTCTGTTATAAAGTTATCAGTTATATCAGGTTTAAGAATAATGTTATAATTCCACTCTCTATCTAGCTCAACATTATTACCTGATACTTCTTTACTAATACTTAAATTATATTTAGAATATTTAATATTAGAATATTTTAATTCAATATTATCTTTATCTAATATGCCACTAGTATTACCTAAAACATTAGTTGTATATCCATCTAGGTTAGCTCCTATTTCTTCAATAGTATATTTAGTACCTTCTGGTAAATCATGAATAGTAATTAATTCACCATCATGAAGAGTAATAGAACCTTGATAATTAATGTTATCTGTTGTTTCTAGTTTTAAGTTTCCTTCTTTAGAACCTGTATAACTATATTCTAATTCTAAAGGTTTAATAGAAGGCGCTACTAAATTAATCATAAATATCCATTCTTTATCTTTTTCACCTAAATTACCATATACATTTTTTGCGATAGATATATCAACATTACTTAATTTAGTATTAATAAATGTTATATTATCATCTTTTCCTAAAGTGTTTTGTACTTTATCATAATTAGATATATATCCATCTTTATTAGCGTCTATCTCTATAACTTCATAAGTTGTATTTTCAGGTAAATCTAATATAGTAATTGATTCATTATGTTTTAAGGTTACATAGCCAATGCTTGTACCATCTTCCATCTTCTCTAGTAAAATACCTTCTGTTGTTTTACCTACTGTCATATAAAGATCTTTTAACTTAATATCTTTATCAGGAGTTAAGACTATTTTAAATTTCCAATCTCTATTTTTTTCACCTAAATTTCCTTTAACTTGCTTATTAATAGTTAAATTATATTTAGATGATTTTTTATTTTTAAAGATAATATTAATATTACTATCTTTTTCTAAAACACCATTATTTTCTCCTGTTATAGTAGTAGAATATCCATCTTGATCTGCTTCTACTTCTTCAACATGATAGTTTAATTTTTCTGGTAAGTCACTTATTAAAATAGTTTGTCCATGTTTTAATGTAATAGAGGCTTCATAAGTTCCATTAGTCTTTTTCTCAAATGTCAAAGAAGTATCTTCAGGAGCTTTAACTCCATCCACTGTACTACTTCCATAAACATTATAAGTACCTGCAAATAACGTTGGATTATCTGGTAATAAAGTTATAAGGAATTTCCACTCTTTATCTTTATCACCATATGTACCTTCTACTACTTTAGAAATACTTAAGTTAAATAAAGATATTTTTTTATTAATATATTTAATTTCAATATCATTATTATTTATTGTACCTATTGTATTTCCTTCTATATTTGTTATATATCCATCTAAATTAGCTTCTACTTCTTGAACTTCATATTTAGTACCTTCTGGTATGTTTTTTAGAGTAATAGTATCATCATGACTTAATTTAATAGTACCTATGTATGTTCCATTATCTTGTTTCTTAAATACTAAATCTCCTGCTTTCGTACCTTCATATTCATAAGAAGTATTAAGATTTAGATATTCCATAGGAGTTAAGATAATATTAAAAGTAAATTCTTTATTCTTATCTCCTGCTAAACCTTGTACTTCTTTAGAAATAGTTAAATTATGATAGATAAGTTTTTTATTAATAAATATAGATTTTTCATCTTTAGTTAAAATACCTTTATTATTTACGACATCAGAAGTATATCCATCTTTATTAATATCTTTTTCTTCAATAACATACTGCGTTTTATCTGGAAGATTTTTAATTGTAATCGTTTCTCCATGCTTTAATGATATTGTTCCCTTATATTTACCATTTTCTTCTTTAAATGTAACCGTACCTTTTTTACTACCATCATATTCATACGTATTTAATAATTTAATACCATCATCAGGTGTTAAGGTTATTTCAAAAGTCCATTCTTTATCTTTATTAGCTAATGAACCTAGTACTTGCTTATTAATAGTTAAATTACGATAAGAATATTTAGTATTAACAAATTCTACAGCACCATTTACATCGAGTATTCCTTCAGGATTTCCATTATATGTTGTTGCATAACCATTCTTATTAGCATCTATTTCTTTAACTATATAATGTGTTTTTTCTGGTAAATTCTTAATTGTTATTGTTTCCCCATGTTTTAATGCTACTTCAGCATGATATCCATCATCTTGCTTTATAAACTCTAATGTTCCAATTTTACTTCCATCATAATTATATGACTTATCTAAAATTACATTTTCAGCAGGTGTTAAAACAATATCGAATTTCCACTCTTTATCTTTATCAGCTAAATCACCTAATACTTTCTTAGAAATAGTTAAATCATAACGACCATAATTAATATTTTCAAATTTAACATTAGTTACTTTATCTTTTAAGATGCCTTCATCATTTTCTTTATTTGTTTTATATTCTTCCTTGTCTGCTTCTAATTCAATAATTTGATAAGAGGTACTGATAGGTAAATCTTTAATAGTAGCTGTTTGTCCATGCTTTAACTTAATTGTTCCTTTATATTTACCATCTTCATCTTTAGTTAAATTAATCTTGCTATCTTTTACTTCTTCTAATGTAGCAATTGTCACATCATAACTATCTTTTAATTCTATTTCTTTTGGAGATGTTAAGATGATATCAAAAGTCCATTCTTTTTCTTTATCGCCTTTTTCTCCTGAAACGATTTTAGAAATACTTAAATCTCCATAATCATAATATTTATTTATGTAATGAATCTCTTCTAAAGTTCCAGATTCTGTATTACCATTAGTTGTTTGATTATCAACTTGAATATCATTATTATTTGATAAGTAAGATACTTTATCAAAGAAGATATATTTATTCTTTTGTTCCTTTGTTAAATTTTCTGTTATTGTATATTTAGTTCCTGAATCTAATCCTGTAAAAATAATTCCTTCGTTTGATTTTAAAGATATTTTAGCTGTATTCTCTACTTGATTATTCCATTCATCATCTGTCCATGAATCAGGTTTTGATGTTGGTTTATTATTTTTACTATATCCAAAATTAACTTGTTTAGTTAAATAAATTGTACTTGTATCATAAACTGTCTTTAATTGTTCTAATCCTTTTTTACTAGAATCTAGGCTGACAATAGGAACTTCATTTAAACTAGTATAACTAGTTAAATTAGCTTTCCAATTGTTATTAATTGCATCTATAGGCACTAAACGTACATTCTTTACCCAAAACTCAATTAATCCTAATGGATGACTACTATCAGCTTGTTTATATTTATTAACACTGGTTTTAAGAGAATTATCAATTGTATTAGGATCAGATACATATGTAGTAACTCCTGACTCTTTTAAATCAATATCATTATCATTATCAAATGCTGAGTATAATCTAAATACATAATCTCCTCCTGTATCACCAGAAGTAATATTATCACCAATATACATATAATATTTTTGACCATTATAAGTATAAATGTATCTTTCTTTGTCTGTTCCTCTTAGGAAGCCTTCATTATCTGTTAAGATATCAATTGTACTAATACGTAATTGCCATTCATTATTATAAGGGTTTTTAATTGCATAAATTCCTAAGCGATCTCCTTCAATATTATTGATCTTAATGTCAAATTCAAATGATTCGTCTTTAAATGTATCTGTTTCTACTCCACCTATAGTAGTTAACTCTTTAGTCAATAGAAGTGAAGTATCTTCAATAGTAACTTTACCATTGTTTCCTAAGTAACTATTAACAATAATAATATTATCTTCATCTTCACTAGTTACAATCCCTTTACTCAAAACTGGTAAATAATAACTATATGATGTTCCTGTTTTATTACTAGATTTTGCTTGTCTACTTTGCGCTAAATCACCTGTTCTAACTCCTCCAGGCTTAGTTGCAACTACCCAACCTTCTCCTTCAGGTTTTGTTCCTTGTATATCAAAGTCTTTAGTAGCGCTAGTATTAGGATTATACCAAGTTATATATTCCGTATTAACTACGTTTGCACGCGTCATACTTGATCCAAACTCTTGTCCTTTACGTGCTACAGCTACATGAACAGGTGTTTTTGAATCCTTAGTAAAATAATCTAACACAACATAATACCATTTATCAGGGTCAAAATCGCTTATTTCGGTAACTGGCTCATGTGATGATAAAAAGGCTTGATACTCGCTTTCCGTTAGTAATCCCACATCATCATAACCATCTTCACTATTTTTACTTTCTGTATCTGAAATTTTATATAATGTTAATAGATTTTTATATACATAATACCTATTACTATTACTAGCAGAGAAAGTTACACTTGCATCTCCTCTTGTTCTAGAATCGGTACTATCGGATACATAACCATCATAATTAGTATTACTATAATAATTAGAATAGAATGGAACATCGCCATCAACTCGATATTTCTTTAAATATTCTTGACTTACTTTAGTAATATCTATATCAATTTTATCATCTGTTAAGATATCATCTGATAAGCCTACACCATAGAATAATCTAAGTGGTGTAGAAGCACTTTTATTTTCTAAATTAGTTTGATATCCAACCTTATCACCATAAATATCGGTAGTTATTGTCGCTACTTGAAGTGGTATTACTGTTGTAGGTATATTAGCATATAAGGCCATATCATAGTTATTATCTATTACTTGATCTCCTGCTTCTGTTTGATAAGCACCTGTGTCTTCAACCCATACTCTAATATCAGTTAATTTATATTGTACTTCATCTTCATCATAAGATGGATTAAATCTTATTTCTCCACGGTCATTATCAACTAATCGATAAAATGTATACTTAGTATTTTTTTGATTTAATGATAAGTCTTCTGGGCCTTTTATACCATCACTTGATAATGTAGGTAAAAATTCAATAGCTGTAGGATAATCTAAGTAATACACATTACCTTCATCCCAAGATCCATCATTTTGGCCAGAGCCTAAATACTTAGCTGTTTCAGGATCACTAGATGAATACCATCCTGCTTTCATTGAATCTTCACGGAAACCGCTAGGATTATTCTTTTTCATCCATTTATCATTAAATTGATAATCATACATAGCTGTCTTTTTAATACCATGTATTTCACCAAATAATAGTAAAGCCATATCATAAGTATTATTATTTATACTTACTGCTTTATCTTTTACTGTCATATATTTACCTATTGGATCCATATAGGTAACAGCATTACTAACACCACTATCATTTACACCTGCAATAGGTACAAAGACATTTCCTGTTATTTTAGAAACTATTTGACCAAAGTATTCTGTAATATCATCTGATGAAACATCATAAAAGCCATCATTATAAGCTATATGATCTATTACTTCTTGATTAGTTACTGTAACGTTAAATTTAGAATTATATTCATCTTCTTTAGGAATAGGATTAATAAATATTTTTACATCAGCACCACTCATATTTGCTTGAGCTTGCTTCCCTGCTACAAAATCGTTCCATGATTTAATCATTCCATTAAAAACTATATCTTTAGTTACATATGATCCATATTGTGTTATTTCAGGTCCAAATTCTTGCTCATTACTCCACCAATTAGCACCTGTAACTAATGGATGCCCCTTAGGATCCATAGTAGGATATAAACGTAATTTTTCCCATTGATTAAGATTGTCTGTATTAACTACCATGGTATATGAAGTAAATGGAATTCTTGTCGTTTTTAAAGCATTGCCATCGTTCCATCCGTCTTCATAATGCTTACTTACTACTACCTTCATATAAGAAGCTGTCAATAATAATTCTAATGATGTACCCGAAGTAGCTAAAATATCATTATCACTGGAAAATAATATTCCTGCATGATTCCATGCTGGTATAGTAGTTAATGTTCCATTTTCTTCAATCATTCCCCCATTATACAAGGAAGTAATAGAATTATTATCATCTATTCCTGGTAAATAAACATTATACCATTCATCACCCTTATTCATATTCAATCTATGTGATAAATCAACATCGTCTAGTGCATTTACGCCAGAATCATCCGCTCTAAAATATGGCCAATTTTGATTCCACTCATTTTGATACTGATCTCCATAAGCACCATAATTTTTTTGCCAATCACTCATCTTATTAAAAGCAAAGTTAGAACTTCCATCAGACATAACAATAGCTGCGGGAACACGAGCAAATATTTCTTTTTGTTTATTTGGTAAAGTAACTTCAAGTGTTGTTTTCTGTTCTTTAGCTAATTGAGCATAAGCTAAATATATTCCCCCTTGCGTATTAGTTAAATAACCTACATAAGTATTAGCTTTCAATTCATTTTTTTCATTAAAATTACCTTTTTGTAAATTAGACTTTGTTTGTTCTTCAATGCCAGGATTGGCTTTTACTTTAGTATTTTTAACATTATTACTAACAGAATTCTTATAAATATCTTTTGAACTATATGTAGGATTATCATTATCATCTTTTAAAGTATATGCTTCAATAGTATAACAAGCATCACCATTTCGCATCCATACCCATCCATAAGTTTCATCAAATTTTAAATCTTCTAAGGTGTGCAATGTTTCCATTCCACCTATTTTAAGATATGGTGTATTATCATCTACCTTTTTATAGTGAGCGAGAGGCATTATAACAGTAGCACCTGCTCCATATACAATTACAGAAACCCTATTATTAGGATTTTGATTCATTAAATCGTCAATCGTTTTGTTTACAGCATCCAATGTCTTTTGAATACGTGAATTAGCTATTCTTTTTTCCATTGTTCGTTCTTCTATAGATGCATATTTTCCATCAATACTTCCTCCTATGCCAGATATAGGATATCTGACATCATGAGCCATAGAAGCAGACATATCAAGAGTAATAACTAAGTCAATTGGTTGTTGATAATTATTGTTTATCTTTTGACTAGATCCTAATAATGAAAAAGTGTGTAAGAAATTTGTTTTATTAACTATCTTTCCTGCCCATCCATCTGTTTCTTCATCAAGTATAATATCCGTATTAAAAACACTTTTGTCTGACCAAATACGTCCTGCATACCTAGTACCATTCTTATCATTGATTAATAAATCACGATATGAATCACTTGTATCTGGATCAACAATAGTATTTAAATTATTAACATTTTGAGAAGTATCAGATTTACTACTTCTAAATAAGTTTTTAGCATTAAAGAATGAACTACTAAAAGTACTTAAAACAATTCCCACACATATTAAAATAACAAACAATTTCTTTTTCATATACATCACCTATTTTTCTAAAAATATAAAATAGTATGAATGTAATTTTAAACACGCAAAAAAAGCACTATAAAAAACTACAAACATTTCTTTTAAATTTTTACAACTTCTATCATTATTCTAAAAATATAAATGAAATTATAGAGTCAATTCTATATATTTAAAATGCTAGTATTGACTACTATACACTTATACACTTTAAGTATATCACAAAAAAAGTAAAATTTAAACTGAATATTAAAACTAAAAAAACTTTCTAAAAATTAGAAAGTTTTTATTAATTCATCATATTATTAGAATTAGTTGTTTCATTATTAGTTAATGGTTGTTCTGTAACATCTGGAGTTGGTGTTACTGGCATAGGATTATTATTAGGCATCATATTCATAGGTTGTTGTGAAACTGCATCTACCATAGTAGGTTTACTCTTTTTCTTTGTAAGAACTATTACTAAAATAATAACTACTAAAATGACTAATGCAACACCAATACCAACATATAATATAGTATTATCCTTAGCTAATTCAAATTCAAATTCAATGCCTTTATCATCTAATTTAGTTAAATCCCAAGTTAATGTTTTACCATCTTCAGAAACAGTAGTAGCATTGCTACTAATTGGCTTATCAGGTAAAGTAACAATAAACTTCATATCATAAATAGAACTTAAATCGATACCTTGATATGACTCTGTGTTTAAGTCATCCATATCAAAAGTGATTTTAGCCTTATATTTATTTCCATCTTTAACAAAAATTTTAGATTCTTTGAAATTAGCTAAATCATCTAAATCAAAAGAAGCTTCTTTACCACTATAATCATCAATATTATCAATCTTAATAGAGTATTCATATCCCTTAAATTTATCTTTTTCATATTTATTAACTGTAAATCCTGCTGCTACTGGAGATGACTCATCATCATTAAACATTGAATCTAAATATTTCCATTTATCTTCATCTGTATACTCTTTAGATGTAGCATTCTCATCTTCTTGAGCTAACATCGTTTCAAGTAATTCATCATCCATAGCTACTATAATATTAAAACTACCACTTTTGTCTTTGTTAATTTGCATATTATATTCAGCTTTTAATTTACATCCACTAACTAAAACCATTACTAATAAAACCATTATCAAGTTTCTTAGCTTTTTCAAAATCTCACTCCTATTCTATATATTTATTTTATCATTAATATATATATAATTCTACTTATATTAAACAATTAACCAATTTTATCTCCATTATTTACTTTACTATCAGGTGTTAATAGTATAACACCATTATTTGCATAAACACCTAATACTAATACTTCTGACATAAAATTAGCTATTTGTTTTGGAGGAAAGTTAACTATAGCTATTACTTGTTTATTAATTAAATCATTAATATGATATAAATCTGTTATTTGTGCACTTGTTTTTTTTATACCTAGTTCACCAAAATCAATTGTTAATTGATAGGCTTTTTTCTTAGCATTAGGAAATTCATTGGCATTAATAATTGTACCTACTCTAATATCTAATTTCATAAAATCATTAAAATCTACCATACTATCACCACTTTCATTATAACAAAAAAGTACCTAATAGGTACTTAAACTTTATTAATTTTAAAAATAACTTGATACATATCTTCTAAATCATATTCTTCAGTATCAATTGTAAATCCTAATGCCTCTATTTGATCATTTAATGATCTAATCATATCAATTACTTGACGTAAGTCAGCACGAGGCGCTACAGATTTTACTTGATTTGGTAATACTGGATCATATTGTTTATTATAGTCAGTAACAATAATTGGTTGTTGATTCATAGGACTAGCAATAGTTTCTGGCTCACTTTGAACACTAAGAGTACTAGGTACATCATATTGTGTAGGAGTTTGATATTGAACAGGAGCTGGTGTCTCAATATTAGGTACTGAAACATCTTGTGGTTCATAACTAGTGTTAGAAGGTTGTTCAAAACTATTCATCTGATTATTAAATTCACTAGGTACAGGTTCAGTTTCTTTTGGTGCTTCTAGTACTTCAGGACTAAGTAATTTACTCATGTCAACATTTTCTATAATAGGTGTTGTTGGCATTGAATAATCAGGTGTTGGCTCAGAAGCTGTTATAAATGCTGGTACTTCTGGCTCTTCAACCACTGGCTCTTCTTGTTGACTAACTTCCTCTTCTTTAGGTTCTGGAGTATTAAAACTTACATCTGGTGTTAAACTTGGCGTATTAAATACTGATGTTGGACTACTAGATGGAGCAGGTTCAGGATTAAAACTCATACTAGAACTCATAGGTGCCAATAAATCTGGTTTTGGTTCTTGTGGTATCACAGGTGCTACCTCCTCTCGTTGAGCTGAATATTCTGATAAAGTTTGATACATTGAATTATTCTTAGATTCCTCAGCTATTTCTTCAACTGGTTTATCACTACTTAAATATTGTGCAAAAGACATAGAAGGAATAACTTCAGGCTCTTTTTTCTCTTTCTCTTCTTGAGCTTTATTATATTCAGTCATATCATAATCAGGATCTAAGAATTTAGCAAATACATTTGAATCAATAACATTTTTATTAACTGGTTCAACAGTTTGCTTTTGTCCATCAACAATAGTTGGATCTAAGAAATCATTAAATGTTTGAGCATCAATTACTTCATTACTTCCTTGATCTTGATTTTGCATTAAATTAGGGAACATACTACTTTGACTATCACTAGTAGTAGATGCTGCATCACTATCAGGACTAGGTTGATTAAATATATGATCAACAGGTACTGGTTGTGATGTCGCTGGAGTTGGTGTAGGAGTTACTTCTGTTGTAGGTGTAGATGTATCAACACCAAATATATTTGTTGAAGCGTTAGTAGAATTATTAAAATTAAAATCGCTTGGAGAACTTACAGATGATTGATCAGCTATATCATCATCAAAATATGATGGATCAAAGAATCGACCAAAAGATTTAGAACTAACAACTTGAGGTTCTCCACCAGATATTGGTGTATTATAATTGTTTTCAATGTTTTGAAAATTATTAATCATTTCTACATTCTCCCCTTTATTCTCTACTGGTGTACTACTTTCAAAAGTAATAACTTTTTGATCTCCCGCATCATCTGAATCATCATCATTTTTATCAGTTAATGAAATTGATGGTTCAATATTATTAGATGAATTATCAACTATTGGTGTCTCTTCTTTTACCTCTTCAGGTTTACTATCTTCTTGAACATCAGGTAAAAGTGCAAATAACTTAGATAGGTCAATAACATCATTATTAGTCTCTTCCTCAGTTGAAGTAATAGGTGTAACCTCATCTTCTACTACTTCTACTTCATGATTAGGATCATCTAATAGTTTTTGAATTTCTTCATCTAATTTTCTAACTGTTAAACGCTCGCTTACAATACGTTTTAACATATATCTTTGATCATTAGGATCAGTTAATTTTAAAAGTGAGCGAGCATGCCTTTCTGATATTTTTTCTTCCATTAATGCTTCTTGAACTTCATCACATAAGTTAAGAAGTCTTTTCTTATTAGCAATAGCAGATTGGCTTTTTCCGAGTTTAGCAGCTAGTTGTTCTTGGGTTAAATAACCCATATCTAGAATTTTCTTATATGAAATAGCTTCTTCAATAGGTGTTAAATCCTTACGTTGAACATTCTCAATAAGGGCTACCTCAATACTATTTCGATCATCTAAATCTAATATAACTGAAGGAATAGTTGATAGACCCGCCAAAACACAGGCTTTATATCTTCTTTCGCCTGCTACTATTTCATATTTATCCCCGATTGGACGAACAATAATAGGTTGGATAACACCATGTTCTTTTACTGACTCTGATAATTCAATGATTGACTCTTCATTAAATTTAATTCGAGGTTGAAAACGATTAGGTAAAACGTCATTTAAATCCAACTCAACAATTTTGTTTTTGTTATCGTTCATGCTCAACCCCACTTCCATTCTCTAAAACTAATTATAATATATTTTGGGAAATATTACAACGTTTTTTTGGGAAATATGATTTTTAATAATACAAAAAAGAAACCTTAAATTATAAAGGTTTCTTTTTCATATCGCTAAACTTTCTAGGATATTTTATATTAGTGATTTTTTCTTTTTTAAATTTTAAAATATTTCTCGAACTATTTTCAATGGGTAATAAAAATGTGTCTTGTTTTTCTAGTACCATATTTAATTTCCCACATGCATTTTCAAAACTTGGCTCACTATCTAACTTTCCTTTTAAAGGAATAAAATATCCACCAACTTTTACTAAGGCAGATGCGTATTCTAATAATACATTAGTAGCTGCTACTGCACGTGCTGTTACAACATCAAATATTTCCCTATGGGTAATACCATAATCTTCAATACGATAATGAATTGCTTCAATATCATTAAGTCCTAAATTTTCAATTACAACATTTAAAAAATTAATACGTTTTTGTAATGAGTCAACTAAAGTAACTTTTAAATTGGGAAATACAATTTTTAATACTAGTCCAGGAAATCCAGCTCCTGTACCAATATCACATAAAGTATTTACTTTAGATAAATCTATAACACGACATATTGTTAAACTATCATAAAAATGTTTTAAATAAACTTCTTCTTTTTCCGTTATACCTGTCAGATTCATTACTTTATTATATTCTACTAATAATTCATAGTATTGTTCTAATTCATCTAGTTGTTGATCAGTTAAAGTAATATTTAACTCTTTTAGTGCTTCTATAAAACTATTTAGATTCATATAAGTACTCCTTTTTTAAATATACCATTATTAATGATATATCAGCAGGATTAACACCACTTATACGAATTGCTTGTCCAATAGATGTAGGACGAATTTGTTTTAACTTTTGTTTAGCTTCACTAGCTAAATTATGAATTTTATCATAGTCAATATCATCTGGTATCTTTTTATTATCTAAATCCACCATTTTAGCGGCTTCTTTATTAGCTTTAACAATATATCCTTCATATTTATTATTAATCATGATTTGTTCTTTAATATCATCATCATAATCTAATTTTATAAAATGTTCTAAATGTTCAAATGTTATTTCAGGACGTTTTAAAAAATCATATAAAGTAATTCCATCTTTTAATATTGTTGTATTTATACTTTCTAAATATTTATTAGTTTCTTCTGTAGGTGTTATTTTATTTTCTTTTAATACTTTTTCTAATTCTTTTATTTTCTCTTTTTTATCATTAAAACGTTTATATCTATCTTCACTAATAAGTCCTACTTTGTATCCATAATCAGTTAATCTTAAATCAGCATTGTCATTACGTAATAATAAACGATATTCTGCTCTTGAAGTTAATAAACGATATGGATCAATAATTCCTTTAGTTACTAAATCATCAATTAATACTCCAATATAGGCTTCATTACGTTTTAATATTAAAGGTTCTTTTCCTTCTAATTTTAAACTAGCATTAATACCTGCCATTAATCCTTGACAAGCTGCTTCTTCATAACCACTAGTACCATTAATTTGTCCTGCTGTAAATAAGTTTTCTATCACTTTTGTTTCTAGACTTTGCTTTAATTGTTTAGCATCAATAGCATCATACTCTATAGCATATGCATATTTAAGTATTTTAGCATGCTCTAAACCTGGTAAACTATGAACCATTTTTTCTTGAATATCTCTAGGCATACTGGTAGAGAATCCTTGAATATATATATCATCATAATATAAAGATTCAGGCTCTAAGAATAATTGATGTTTTTCTTTATCTTTAAATCTAACCATTTTATCTTCAATGGATGGGCAATATCTAGGACCAACACCTTTTATATCATTTAATCCTCCATACATACTTGATTTATTTAAATTATCTAATATTATCTTTTTAGTTTCATCAGTTGTATAAATTAAGTAACAAGGTACTTGTTCTTCTATTTTATATTGAGGTTTCATATCATAACTAAATGTTAGATACTTCTTATCCCCCTCTTCTTTTTTAGCTTTAGAATAATCAATGGAGTCTTTTGCTATTCTTTGAGGAGTACCTGTCTTTAATCTAATAACATTAAATCCATAATTTCTTAATTTATCACTTAAATGATTACTAGGTTTCTCCCCATGTGGACCTTGTCTCGTACGTGTATCTCCTACTAAAATATCAGCTTTTAAATATGTACCTGTTGTTAAAATAACACATTGAGATTCTATCTTTTCACCATTTTCTAAAACAACACCTTTTACGATATTATTATCAACTATTAGATCTTCAACTATAGCTTCTTTTATATCTAAATTAGCAGTTGCTTCTAAAGTTTTTAACATTTCTTTAGGATATGTTATTTTATCAGCTTGAGCTCTTAAGGCTTGAACAGCAGGCCCTTTAGCACTATTAAGCATTTTTATTTGTAATAAGCTTTTATCAGCATTACGACCCATTTCTCCACCTAGGGCATCTATTTCTCTAACAACAATTCCTTTAGCACTTCCTCCTATCGAAGGATTACAAGGCATGTCAGCTATATTTTTTATATTACCAGTAATTAATAATGTTTTATGTCCTTTACGAGCACTAGCTAGTGATGCTTCACATCCTGCATGTCCTCCACCAACAACAATTATTTCATACATAGTATCACCACACATTTCTCACATATTATAATACATAATTATTATTTTAACAACAAGAAAAAGACTATAACTAGTCTTTAGATTTTTGTTGGTGCTAGAAAAGAAAATATAGGAATATTTCTTAATATAGCAAACAAAATAACAATAATTAAATAACTAATCATTATTCTTAGTTTATTCTTATCAGATATTTTAATTTTAATAAATATCGATAATAATAAATAAATAATTAAAATAATTAAAGATATAAATAATAATGGATTCCAACAAAATGCTTGATAAAATTGTCCTCTAAACAATGATAAAATCATTCTTGAAATACCACATCCTGGACAATAATATCCTGTATATTTTAATATTAAGCAATCAAAATGAATATTATTACTCATTAATATCTCTAATATAAAATATATACATACTAAAAATAGTAAGAAACTTACTATCTTTATTTTAGTCTTTAAGTGGTCTTCCTTGAGCATCTGTATTAATGCTTCCTGTAAGAATTTGAATACCTTCAATTAAACCCCAAACTTCTGAAACAAATGCTCCAATACCACAAGTTAAAAGTGTAATCAATAATTGAGCTATAGCTTTTCCAGTATAACCTAAATAGAAGTTATGTACTCCAAAGCATCCTAAGAAAATACCTAATAAACCTGCTGCCATTTTAGACTTAGCATTTGGATCTACTGGACCCATAGGTTGTTGTCCCATCATTGGTTGTTGTGGATATCCTCCTTGATATCCTGGTGTTGGACCTGGTTGATTATACATTGGTTGTTGTGGAGGCACTACTTGTCCTTGAGTAGGTTGAGCATCTAATAAAGCTCCACAGTTAGTACAATTAGTAAAACTGTCATCAACTACAGTACCACAACTTTTACACATTTTTGCCATTACTGCACTCTCCTTTTATTTTCTGTTTTTATTATATCATATTTTTTATATTTTTAAATATATTTTTTTACTTTCCTAAACAAAATTGACTAAATAACTGATCAATTAATTCCTCACTATAATTAACACCTATAATATCACCAAGTAAGTTCCAAACATCTTTCAAATCTATCTCAATCATATCAATAGGCATATTATTATTTATTCCTTCTTCAACACTAGCTAATGACTCTAAAGCCTTTTTAAGTAAAACAATACTTCTAGCACTACTTAAGTATGTATAATCATTTTGTTCTATTAATTCTAGGTTAAATAATTTCTTAATTTTTTGTTTTAATAAATCAATTCCATCATTATTTAGAGCCGACATCATAACTATATTTTGATGATTAATCTTATCGACATTTACTTTACTATCTAAATCAGTTTTATTGATAATAACAATACTATTTTTATTCTTAATTTTATCTAAAATTTCTAAATCTTCACTTGATAATTCATCATTATTATTTAAAACATATAAGATTAAGTCAGCTTCATCAATTAAAGATAAACTTTTTTTAACACCAATACTTTCTACTATATCTTGTGTTTCTCTAATACCTGCAGTATCAATAATATTTAATATTATGCCATCTATAGATATTTGTCCTTCTACGATATCACGAGTAGTTCCTGCGACATCAGTAACAATAGCTTTTTCCTCATCTAATAAACGATTTAAAATACTACTTTTGCCAACATTAGGGCGTCCAATAATAATTGTTTTAATTCCCTCTTTAATGATTTTTCCATTCTCAGACTTATTAAGTATTTCTTTTATCTTTTCTCTTATATTACTTATTCTATCTTTAACCATTTCAATAGTCATTACTTCAATATCTTCATATTCTGGATAATCGATATTTACTTCAATGTTCACTAAAACATCTACTAAGCTTTGCCTTAAATCTATGATTAAATTAGATACCGATCCACTAACTTGATTAATGGCTAAATCTCTTGATTTCTCTGTTTTAGCATTTATTAAATCCATTACTCCTTCGGCTTCTATTAAATCAATTCTACCATTTAAAAAAGCTCTTTTAGTAAATTCTCCTGGCTCTGCTAAACGACAACCATTAATAAGTAATAATTCTAATACTTTATTAGTTGTAGCTATTCCTCCATGAACATTTATTTCAACTATATCTTCTCTAGTGAAAGTCTTAGGAGCTCGCATAATAGAAACTAATACTTCATCAATAATTTTATCTCCATCAACAATATGACCATAGTTTATGGTATGACTATCTACTTTAGATAAATCTTTTCCTTTAAATATTTTATTAACAATATTAATAGCTTCGTTTCCACTAACTCTAATAATAGATATAGCTCCTACTCCTAAAGCTGTTGATATTGCTGTTATTGTATCTTCCATACTTCACCTACTTTATTCACATTGAACGCTTGTTATAGCAATAACGCCAACTATGTCATTAACAGAACATCCTCGAGATAAATCATTTACAGGTTTTGCTATTCCTTGAGTAATAGGTCCATATGCTTCAGCTTTAGCTAATCTTTGAACTAATTTATAACCTATATTACCTGCATCTAAATCAGGAAAAATTAATACATTAGCATGCCCTGCTACTAAACTATTGGGCGCTTTACTTTCTGCAACTAAAGGATCTATAGCAGCATCAAGTTGTAGTTCCCCATCTAATAATATATCAGGATATTTTTCTTTAGCTATTTTCGTAGCTTCTATAACTTTTGTAACATCAGGATGACTAGCACTACCTAAAGTAGAATGCGATAACATAGCTACTTTTGGTACACTTTCAACTAATAAATGAAAACTTTCAGCACTACTTTTAGCAATTTCAGCTAATTTTTCAGCTGTTGGATTTTGTTCTAAACCCGAATCAGCAAAGATAAAAGTACCCTTTTCTCCATAATTACAATTAGGAACAATCATTAAAAAGAAAGCTGAAACAAGACTAGTATTAGGTTTTGTTTTAATAATTTGTAAGGCAGGTCTTAATGTATTAGCTGTTGAATGACAAGCTCCACTTACTACTCCATCAGCAAACCCTAGTTTAACTAACATACAAGCATAATACATATAATCACTTAAAACTAATTTTTTGGCTTCTTCAAGTGTCATTCCTTTTTCTTTTCTTAATTCATATAATTTATTTATTAATACATCTGTTCTTTTATCTTCTTCAGGAATAATAATTTCAATATTTTTATTATCAATAGGAATACAAGGATTACCAATTATAATAATATCTGCTAAATCTTCTTCGTTAGCTAAAATAGCAGCTTTTACTACTCTTTCATCCATTGATTCTGGTAAAATAATTTTTCTTTTCTTTTGTTTTGCTCTAACTTTTATATTATCAATAAAACTCATATATACCCTTCCTTATTACTTAAAGTTTTTCCATCAAATTTATTATAACAAAAAAAAGAAGAATTTTCATTCTTCTAATCACCTATGTATTTTATTACAACACAACGATTAGGTTCTTCTCCTACGCTCTCTGTTGTAACATTGCTAAAATTACTTAATAAAGCATGAACTATTCTTCTTTGATAAGAATTCATAGGATCTAATTTTGTATCAGTTTTTGTTTTTTGTACTTCACGTACAATATTTTTTATTTGATATTCAAAATTTTTAACTTTTTTAGCGCGATAGTTAGAAGCATCTAAATTAACTTTTATATCTAATCCAGTCTGATTAGTAAGTGCTTGACGTAATAAGAATTGTAATGAATTTAAATTCTTACCTTCTTTTCCAATTAAGATAGGATTGTTACTTGATACCATTGTAACATTAAATATTCCTTCATCTTCTCTTACTTCTAAGTTAATATCTAAATTCATATCAGTAATTACTTCTTTTAAATATTCTTTAATAAAATTAATAATATCTTCTTTCTTAATTACTTCTATCCAATATTTATCTTCTTCCTCATGATTAGTTACTAATAAATCACATGCATAGACATCTAATTCCTCTATACAACTAGTCAAACATTCCTCTTCATCTTTTCCTTCATATTTATAAACTTTAATCATACTACTTACTCCTTTTAACTATTAAATTTTGAATAATTGTGAATGTACTATTGGTAATCCAATAGATAATGATTGCTGATGACATTGAGAATGACATAATAACAATCATAACAATCATAACCATCATCATTATTTTCATTTGTTTAGCTTGATCACCACTCATACCAGCACCACTATTTAAAGTAAATGAGAAATAAGTAGTAACTAATACTAATAATGGTAATAATAGATATAAGTAATGTCCTGCAGATAAAGCACGCATTGGTGAAGTTGCTAAATTAAATGTTAAAAATACATCTTCAAATAATGCAGGTAAACGATATAATGCTTCATAGAAAGCAAAGAATAATGGTATTTGTATAAATCCAAATAAACATCCAGATAATGGATTGATATTATACTTTTTATAAATAGCCATCATTTCGGTACTTTTTTGCATCATTGCCTGCTCATCAGTACGATTAGCATATTTCTTCTCTAATTTTTGTAATTCAGGATTAGCTTTCTTTAAATTTTCAGATTGCTTAGCTGTTTTTAATGTTAAAGGATACATAATTCCTCTAATTAATAAAGTTGTTATAACAATAGCAAGTCCAAAATTTTTAACTAAATCACCTATTTTTATTATAACCCATGTTAAAGGTTTAATAAAAATAGTATTCCATATTCCTTCATAACCTCCTGTTGTTACAGAAAACTTATCGCAAGGAACTAATGAATCAACATCAGTTAAAGACCTTAATTTTTTTTCGTATTCCTTTTTACTTATATCTCCATCTTCAAGCTCTTTTGCATATTTTTCTTCAAGTGCTTTTTTATTTTCACGATATAACTTAAGATTATCTTCATCAGTTGGAGCACATACAATATTTGATGGTAAAACTTGTCCAGTTTCTTCATTTCTTACAACGTTACCTTTAGGATCAGTAAGGTTTTTAGTACACCCTGTTAATAAAAGTAACATTACGAATAGGACTAAAATTTTTCCCCTATTCTTTTTCTTCATTATTTTCCTCCTTATATATATTTAAAGAACCAAATGCCTCATGGAGATTTGTTTCCATTTCTTTAAAGGTCCTCATAAGGACACCTCTGCCTACTATTATAATACAATTAAAGTTATTTTGATAGTCTTTTTTATCAACGATAGCTTTTAATTGCCTCTTTATTTTATTTCTTGTAACAGCATTGCCGATTTTTTTACCTACAGAAAAACCAAATTTAAAGTTTTCTTGATTCTTTCTTTCTATATATATAATATAGTCCTTATATTTATATGGATTAAAATCTTTAATTATTCGATTAAAATCCGAACTATCTTTTAATATATTTTTTTTCTTCATTAAATCACCCTTAATATAAAAAATCCACTGACGAACCAGTGGAATTAATTAATGAGATAATACTTTGCGTCCTTTTTTTCTTCTATTATTAATAATATTAGTTTTCATACGAGCCATAAATCCCATTTTCTTACTTTTTCTATGATTATTAGGTTGATAAGTTCTTTTCATGCTACACCTCCAATATATAAATTTCTCTTTGCTCTTAAGATTATATATTTTTTTTCTATATTTGTCAAACATTTTTTAACATAGTGTGCAAAAAGTGTTGTAAAGGAGTTATTAACATAGTTATGCACATTTTTTTGATAATTTTTGTTAAATTTTTAAATATTTTTTAAAAGTTATACACATTTTCGTGCATAACTTTTACACACAAAATTTTTAATGTTCAAAAGAAAATCACATTTTTGTGCATAACTCCTAAATAATATGAAAAATAACTTTAAATTGATGTGCAAAAGATGTTGATAAGTATTTTATTAAGAATTATGCACATTTTTCTTTAATTTTTATAGTAAATAGTGTAGAATATAGGTAGTTAAACATGAGAAAGTGGGTGACTCTCTATGGATCTTGAAAGTATTTGGAATTCATTCCTTGAAAAAATAAAAGGGGAGATTAATGAAATTCAATATGAAACATGGTTTTCTGAATCAAAACTAGTTTATTTAAAAGGAGATACAGCTAAAGTATTGGTACCATCGATTGTCCACAAAAAACACTTATCTAATAACTATATTGATTTAATTGAAGAAAACTTCACAGAATTAACAGGAACAAACTTTAAATTTGAGTTTTATATTGAAGAAGAACTTGAAACTAATGTAATTATAGATACTGATGAAATAGGAATTCCAAATGAAAAATTTGAAACGAATCTAGACCCTAAATATACATTTAAAACATTTATAGTAGGGAATAGTAATAAGTTTGCAGCAACTAGTGCACTTGCAGTTGCAGAACAACCTGGTAACATGTATAATCCTTTATTTATATATGGATCAAGTGGACTAGGGAAGACACATCTTATGCAAGCAATTGGTAACTATATAACACAAACAAGTAATAAACGTGTTTTATATATACCTTGTGATAAATTTGTTTCAGATTTTGTAGAAATATGTAGAAAAACTTCTAGTGATAATAGGGAAGCAATACGTAATTTTAAAAACAAATATCGTGATATAGATGTCTTAATAATTGATGATATCCACAATTTGGTAGGAGCAACTAGTGCACAACAAGAATTTTTCAACACTTTCAACGAATTATATCAAAATAATAAACAAATAATTATTTCATCAGATAGATCACCTGAAGATATAAAAAAACTTGAAGATCGTTTAAGAACAAGATTTAGTCAAGGATTACAAATAGATATATTACCACCTGAATTCGAATTACGTATGAACATATTAAATAAAAAAATAGAACAACAAGACTTAGAAAATAAATTTCCCGAAGATGTTAAAGAGTATATTGCTAGTAACTGTGTAGGGGATATAAGAAAGCTAGAAGGGGCAATAACAAGAGTTTATGCATATGCAACCATAATGAATGGGGAAGACATAACGCTTGATTTAGCTGTTGAAGCTTTAAAAGATTTCTTTGTTCAAAGAATAGTTGCTAAAAATAAAATAGACCAAGTAATACAATTAGTTAGTGAAAACTATAATATAACACCTGAAGATTTAACAAGTAAGAAGAAAACTAATAATATAGCTATTCCAAGACAAATAGCAATGTATATATGCCGTGTATATCTTGAAGAAAATTTAACTAAAATTGGAATTGAATTTGGTGGAAAAAATCATACAACAGTTATGCACGCTGTTGATAAAATCAAACATGAAATATTAAAAGATGAAGCACTTAATAATGAAATACAAAAACTTATCAACAAAATTAAATAGATATGTGTTCATAACTTATAATAATGCACATTTTATGCACATACATTTTGACCTTATTTTATAAGTAATCAACAAAGTTATACACATTATGCACATCTATAATAATAATATATATTAAAATAATAATAATAAAATAGAAAAGAGGATTTTATGAAATTAAAAATTCAACAAAAAATATTAATGGAACATCTTAATTATGTAATAAAAGGAATATCTAGTAAAAACTTAATACCTATTCTTAATTGTATTAAATTTGATTTAACTAAAGAAGGTTTATATCTTATGAGTACAGATAATGAAATAGCTATTAAAACATTTATTGAGAAAGATAAGATTGATGATGTAGAAGAATTGGGAGAAATAGTTATATCAGGTAAATATATATATGATATAGTTAGAAAATTAGGTAATGAAGTTATCAATATTGAAGAAGTAATTGATTCACAAATATTAATTACTACACCAACATCTTCATTTAAATTAAATTGTAATAACGCTAATGAATTTCCTAATTTAGATTTAGAATTTAGTAAAACACCAATTGTTATTAATCAAGCTTTATTTAAAAAGACTATTAATCAAACTATATTTGCTACTTCAACACAAGAGTCTAGACCTGTATTAACAGGTATAAACTTTAAAATTAATAATAATAAATTATTATTTACAGCTACTGATTCATATCGTTTAGCTTGTAAAGAAATAGAACTAAGTGATTTAGAAGTAGGGGATACAGATATAATTGTTCCTGCTCGTAATTTAATTGAAGTAATTAAATTATTAAATAATGATGAAGATAATTTAGAATTACATATATTTGCTAATAAAATAGTATTCAATTTTAATAGTATTACGATTATGTCTCGTTTAATTAATGGAGCATATCCTGATACATCTAAATTAATACCAGAAGACTTTAGTTTAGTTGTAAAAGTTAATTTAAATAACTTCTTTAATGCAATTGATCGTGCATCATTACTTACTAATGAAGAAGAAAAGAATATTATTAAATTAGAAACAAAAGATAAATTCTTAATAATTTCATCTAATATTCCTGAAATAGGTAATGTTGAAGAGAAAGTAGAATTATTAGAGAAAGTAGATAATAATATTAAGATAGCTTTTTCTTCTAAATATATGATGGATGCTATTAAAGTATTTGATGGTGAAAATATAGCTCTTAAATTTAATGGAGAAATTAAGCCTATAATAATTGATGATGCTGAAGGAAGTAACTTAATTCAATTAATTTTACCTATTAGAACATATTAATTTATGTTCTTTTTTTATTTTTTGCTAAAAAAAGATAATTTTTATTAAACAGTGACAAAATTTGATAAAATTTGACAAACAATAGGTGTATAAGAGACTTGTTCTAATGAACAGGGGGGATTATATGTTAGATGATTATGAAATCAACATTGATACAATCGCATTAGTACCATTAGACAAAGATATATCAAAAGTATACGAAAGGGAAGAAGAATATATTGTTAATAAAAATGTTAATAAAATTATAGATAATAACTGTAAGTATTATGGTAGTTCATATCGTGGAAGATGTGAAGGTACTAAAGCATTAACAGGTATTAAATCTAAATGTCCTATTATTATTGAAGAATCACGTAATTTAATATTCTTTCCAACAGGATCAGTAAGAGAAAATAATAACTGTTGGTTAGCTTTAAATCATATTAAGAATTATAATAGTAATATATTTGGATCAGATGTTACGTTTAAAAACAATAAAAAAATCTCTTTAGATATATCTTTATACTCCTTAGATAATCAATATTATCGTGCGACTATGCTTAAATCAAAATTAATCGACCGAAAAAGCTTCAAAAATTGAAGTTTTTTTCTTTTTATGCCCATTTTATGGTATAATATTAAGTGTGTATAGGAGTATTAGATTTTATTAATTATTCAAATTAAGCACCATTAAACGTAAAAAATGAGGTAACATATGATTTTAAAAAAGATAGAATTAACAAATTTTAGAAATTATGAACATTTATCTACTCGTTTTTATAAAGGTATTAATATTATCTATGGTGATAATGCACAAGGAAAAACTAATTTACTCGAAAGTATATACGTTTTAGGTATAACTAAATCACATCGTTCTTTTATTGATAATAATTTAATTAAGGATAATAAAAAAAGAGCTATTATTAATGGATCAATAAATAAAGGAAGTCTTGATATTAATCTTAATATAACTATTGAGAATAATAAGAAAATGTTAAAGATAGACAATAATAATATTAGAAAAGTAAGCGATTATATCTCTAACATGAATATTATTATTTTTTATCCTGACGACTTAGAATTATTAAAAGGCTCTCCAAAAGAAAGAAGAAAATACTTTAATCTTGAATTATCTCAATTATATAGTAATTATTTCATTGTTTTAAATGATTATAATAAATTATTAAAGATGCGTAATGAGTATTTGAAAAATATTAATTTTAAACAAAATGTTGATATGAATTATTTTGATATATTAACTAATTATCTTATAGATAAAGCTATTATACTTATAAAGATGCGTAGTAAATATATTGAAAAAGTTAATACTTATTGTGAAACTATATATAAAGATATAATGAATTTAGATAATTTTAATATTAAATATGTTCCTTCTGTAACTATCGATTTAAAAGATGATGCTAAAAGTAAAGAAATATTAAAAAAAGTATATGATGATAATTTAAATTATGATATAAAAATGAGTTCTACTAACTACGGTCCTCATAAAGATGAATTTGAATTCTTATTAGGTGATAAAAACTTAAAATTATTTGGATCACAAGGACAACAACGTATTGCTGTTTTATGTTTAAAATTATCAGAAATAGAAATATTTAAAAAGTATAAGGAAACAACACCAATATTACTTTTAGATGATGTATTTAGTGAATTATCTGATGATAAAAAGAATAATTTACTTAAATATATAAGTAAAGATATTCAAACAATTATTACAACTACTGAATTAAGTAATCTTGATCCTAAATTTATTAAAAAATCAAAATTATTTAAAATTGAAGCGGGTAGTTTAATTAAAATTAAAGAGGTGAAAGATAATGAATGAACATTATGATGCTTCGGATATACAAGTACTTGAAGGATTGGAAGCAGTAAGAAAAAGACCTGGTATGTATATAGGTACAACAGATGTTAAAGGATTACACCATCTTGTATGGGAAATTGTTGATAACGCTATTGATGAATCTTTAGCAGGTTATTGTAATAATATTGAAATTATTATTAATAAAGACAATTCTGTAACTGTAAAAGATGATGGACGTGGAATACCAGTAGATATCCATCCAAAAACTAAGTTATCTACAGTTGAAACAGTATATACTGTTTTACATGCTGGAGGTAAATTTGGTGGTGGAGGATACAAAGTATCTGGAGGATTACATGGTGTAGGTGCTTCTGTTGTTAATGCCTTATCTAAATGGGTAGAAGTAAGAGTATATAAAAATAGTCAAATTTATTTTATTCGCTTTGAAAATGGCGGACATACTAAAGAACCTTTAAAAGTAATAGGAGAATGTGATCCTAACCGTACAGGTACTGTTGTAACTTTTAAACCAGATCCTGAAATATTTGATACTGATATTTATGATTATAATACATTAAAAGTTAGAGTTAGAGAATTAGCCTTTTTAAATAAAGGATTAAAGATAACTTTAAGAGATGATCGTGATGATGAAGATACAACTGGTGAAACTTTTATGTATGAAGGTGGTATATCAGAATATGTTAAATTTATTAATAAAGATAAAACAGTTGTTCATGAAGATATAATACATCTTGAAGGATCAGAGGATAACGTTATGTTTGAAGTTGCAATGCAATATAATACAGGATATAACGAAAATATTTATTCTTTTGTTAATAATATTAATACCCATGATGGAGGAACTCATGAAGAAGGTGTTAAAAGAGCTTTAACAAGAGTTATTAATAACTATGCCCGTAAAGCAGGTATTTTAAAAGAAAAAGATGAATCCTTATCTGGAGATGATGTTAAAGAAGGATTAACAATGATTATTTCTTGTAAGCATCCTAATCCACAATTTGAAGGACAAACCAAAGGTCGTCTTGGAAACTCTGAAGTAAGAAAACTAGCTGATAATGTTTTTAGTGAAGGATTTGAACAATTTTTACTTGAAAATCCTGATGATGCACGAGCTATTGTTGAAAAAGCTATGTTAGCATGTCGTGCTCGTAATGCTGCTAAAAGAGCTCGTGAAATAACAAGAAAAAGTGATTTAGCTATTACTAACTTCTTTGGTAAATTATCAGATTGTAAGAGTAAAGACCCTAAAGAATCTGAAATATTTATCGTCGAGGGAGATTCAGCAGGAGGAAGTGCTAAAAAAGGTAGAGACTCTATGACACAAGCTATTTTACCTTTAAGAGGTAAGATTCTTAACGTTGAAAAAAATCGTTTGGATAGAGCTTTAGGTAATGAAGAAATAAGAACTATTATAACAGCTTTTGGTACAGGAATTGGTGAAGAATTTAACTTAGATAAACTAAGATATGACAAAATAATAATCATGACCGATGCCGATGTCGATGGTTCTCATATTCGTGTATTACTTTTAACCTTATTTTATCGTTTCTTTAGACCTATTGTTGAAAAAGGGCATGTTTATGCTGCTCAACCACCTTTATTTAGAATTATACATGGTAAAACAAGAAAATATACACTTACAGAAAAAGAAAAAGATGATTATTTGGCATCTTTACCTGATAACGTTCGTGCTAGAGCAGAGATTGCTCGTATGAAAGGTTTAGGAGAGATGGATGCTGAAGAATTAAATGAAACAACAATGGATATTAATAAACGTGTATTAAGAAGAATTACCGTTGATGACTGTGTTGCTGCAGATGCTATCTTTGAAAAATTAATGGGTGATGAAGTAGAACCTAGACGTCAATTTATTGAAGAAAATGCTATATTAGTTAAAAACTTAGATATTTAGGAGGTGGATTATAATGGATAACAATGAAGAAATATTAGATGAAACAACAGAAACTAACGAAAATAATAATGAATTAAAAGAAGAACCAACTAATACACCAATTGATGATAGTGATAAATTTCATGAACGTGATAGTTTAGCTGAAAATAATATTGTAGATGAAGTTAAAGATTCATTTCTAGATTATTCAATGAGTGTTATTACATCTCGTGCTATTCCTGATTTAAGAGATGGTTTAAAACCTGTTCATAGACGTATTTTATGGTCTATGTTTGAAGAAGGTAATACACCTGATAAACCACATAAAAAATCTGCTACTACAGTAGGTTATGTTATGGGACATTATCATCCACATGGTGACTCAAGTATTTATGATGCTATGGTACGCTTAGCTCAAGATTTTAATCAAAGATATATGTTAGTTGATGGTCATGGTAATTTTGGTAATATTGAAGGTGATGGAGCTGCTGCTTATCGTTATACAGAGGCAAGATTATCTAAAATATCACTTGAATTATTAAGGGATATTAATAAAGAAACAGTTGATATGGATGACAACTTTGATGCTACAAGTAAAGAACCTAAAGTATTACCTAGTAGATTTCCTAATGTTTTAGTTAATGGATCTATGGGTATTGCAGTAGGTATGGCAACTAATATTCCACCACATAACTTAGGTGAAGTTATCGATGGATGTATTGCTTATATCAATAATCCTGATATCGATACATTAGGTTTAATGCAATATATTAAAGGACCTGATTTTCCAACAGGAGGTATTATTCTTGGTAATTCTGGAATTAGAAGAGCATATGAGACAGGTAGGGGAACAATTACTATCCGAAGTCGTGCTTCAATTGAAGAACATGCTAATCATAATCAAATCGTTATTACAGAAGTACCATATGGTGTTAATACCATGGATTTAAAAAATAAAGTAGCTGAATTAGTTCACAATAAGATAATTGATGGTATATCTGATTATCATACTGATTTAAAAGATGGTGTAAAAATTACCATTACTCTTAAAAAAGAAGCTAATGCTCAAGTAGTATTAAATAATTTATATAAACATACAGCTTTTCAAGTTAACTATGGAATAATCTTCTTAATGCTAGATAATGGTACACCTAAGACTTTACCATTAAAAGACATCATTTCTAAATATATTGATCATCAAAAAGAAGTAATTATTCGTCGTACAAGATTTGATTTAAAAAAATCTGAAGCGCGAGTACATATTTTAGAAGGATATAAGATTGCTCTTGATAATATTGATGCTGTAATTAAAATTATTAGAGAATCAGAAACTGATGATATAGCTCGTAATGCTTTAATGGAAAACTTCTCATTAACACAAATTCAAGCTGATAGTATTCTTGAGTTAAAACTTAGAAGATTAACAGGCTTAGAAAGAGCTAAAATTGAAGAAGAATTAGCTAATTTATTAAAATTAATTGAAGAATTAAAGAGTATCTTAGCTAGTGAACAAAAAGTATTAGAAATTATTAAACAAGAATTAACAGATATTAAGAATCGTTATGCTGATGAAAGAAGAACATCTATTGATATGACAGCTATTGATTATATAGATGATGAATCATTAATACCAGTTGATGAATTAGTTGTTACATTAACTAATAAAGGATATATTAAAAGAGTAGAATCTGATACCTATAAAGCACAAAATAGGGGTGGTGTAGGTATTAAAGGAATAACTACTACTGATGAAGACTTCGTTGAAAGCATCCTTTATATGACAACTCATGATTATATAATGTTCTTTACTAATAAAGGTAAAGTATATCGTATGAAAGGATATGAAGTACCATTATTTAGTAGACAATCTAAAGGATTACCAATTATTAACTTATTACCATTAGAAAAAGATGAAAAAGTTAATGTTATGTTAAAAGCAACTCCTAAAGATGTACCTGCATATGTTGTTCTATGTACTAAGAAAGGCATTATTAAACGTACTAATATTGAAGAATTTGAAAATATTAGAACTAATGGTAAGATTGCTATTACATTAAAAGAAAATGATGAATTAATTTCAGCTAAAATTACCGAAGGTAATGCTGAGTTATTGATTGCTTCTTCTAATGGACGTATTATTAGATTTAATGAAAATGAAGTTCGTATAATGGGGCGTACTGCTTCTGGTGTACGTGGTATTGATGTAGGAGATGGATATGCTGTTGGTATGGAATTCTCTGTAGCTGATGAAGATGTTTTAGTTGTAACTGAAAATGGTTATGGCAAAAAGACTAAGATTGATCAATATCGTATGACACATCGTGGAAGTAAAGGTGTTAAAGCTTTAAATATTACAGAGAAAAATGGAAATATTGTTTCATTTAAAATCGTTGATGGTACAGAAGATTTAATGATTATGACTGATAGTGGAATTGTAATTAGATTATCATTATTACAAGTTTCATCTACAGGACGTGTTGCGCAGGGAGTTAAATTAATTAACTTAAAAGATAATCAAAAAGTTAGTACAATTGCTATTATTAGGCCTGAAGAAAGTGAAGAGTCTAATGATGAAGATAATATTGAAGAATCAAATACTGAAAATGATGAACAAGAAGACATTTAGTCTTCTTGCTTTTTTTTATTATTTAGTGTATATTACATATCAGCACAACATTTATACCTGAACCAGGTCAGAGTTGGAAGACAGCAGCCTTAAGGGTTCCTAAATGTGTGTGCTTTTTATTTTTGTTTCGCGTGAAACATTTTTGTGGTGATGTTATGAATATAGAATATATGAATTTAGCTATTAAAGAGGCATTAGAAGGTTCAAAACATGGAGAGATACCAATTGGTGCTGTAATAGTAAATAATGGTCTTATTTTGGCTAAAACACATAATTTAAAGGAACAACTAAAATGTTCCACAAAACATGCAGAACTTTTAGCAATCGAAGAGTCTAGTAAAAAAATGGGTGACTGGCGATTAAATGATTGTGATTTATATGTAACAATGGAACCATGTATTATGTGTTGTGGTGCTATATTACAATCTCGTATTAAAAAAGTATATTACTTAGTAGATAATGCTAAATTTGGAGGTACTGATTCAATTGTTGAAATACTAAATAATAAAAAGTATAATCATCAAACTATTGTTGAGAAAATTCATGATGAAAAACTTGAAAATAAAATGATAGAAACACTAAGAAATTTCTTTGAAGATAAGAGATAGTCTCTTTTTTTTTATGTATTAAAAGTGTATAATATAATTAGTTAGAAGGTGAAATAATGTATCAAGCTTTATATCGTAAATATCGACCTAAAACCTTTGATGATGTAGTAGGACAAGATGTTATTGTTAAAACACTTAAAAACTCTATTACTAATAATATTGTAAGTCATGCTTATTTATTTACAGGACCTAGGGGTACTGGTAAAACAAGTATTGCTAAAATATTTGCTAAAATATTAAATTGTCATGACTTAAAAGGTCTTGAACCTTGTAATAAATGTATTTCATGTGAACAAGCAAATAATAATCAAAATATTGATATAATTGAAATTGATGCTGCTTCTAACAATGGAGTAAATGAAATAAGAGAAATTAGAAATAAAATTACTCTAGTTCCAACAAATAGTAAATATAAAATATATATAATTGATGAAGTTCATATGCTAACAGATCAAGCATTTAATGCACTTCTTAAAACATTGGAAGAACCTCCAAGTCATATAATATTTGTTTTAGCAACTACAGAACCTCATAAAATACCAAAGACAATCTTATCAAGATGTCAAAGATTTGATTTTAAAAAAGTTAATGCTAATCATATTGTAGATAGATTAAAGTATATCGTTAAAAACGAGAAAATAAAAATTACGGATGAAGCTCTTTTTGAAATTGCTAAATTATCTGATGGAGGAATGCGTGATTCTATTAGCTTATTAGATCAAGCATTAGCTTATAGTGATAATGAAATAACTATTAATGATATTCATGAAATAAATGGTACATTATTACCTGAAGAAATTAATGATTTTATACTTAAAATGTTAAATAAAGACTTAGTTGGACTTTTAAGTAGTCTTGAAGAATATGATAGTAGTGGAAAAAATATTATTAAAATTGTGCAAGAGTTAATTAATAGATTAAAAGATTGTTTAATTGCTATTAATGCTCCATCTCTATGTAATCAGGATGAGTTTTATGATAAAGTAAAGTCTATTAATAACAATAAAGATATTTATATGCATATTAAAGCTTTATCTTCTTTAATTAGTGAGATGAAGAATGTTAATGATAGCAAATTATTATTAGAAATAGAACTTATTAAAAATATCAATAATGCTGATATAATAGATGAATCTGCTAGTAATAATCATAATGTGGAAAAAGTTACTAAACCTTTAGAAAATAATACATCTTCTAAAAAGGAAGAAAAAAAAGATATTGTTATAGAGCCAGTATCTAATGATACAAAATTATATGATGATAAATTATTAGATGAATTAAAAAAAATACGTATTAATAATTCATTATGTAAATTTTCACAAAAAGAAAGAGAAAAAATTAAGAAAAAATTAGAAGATTTAGATGAATATATAAACGATGAAGAGTTTGGTAAAACGGTATCTTTAATAAAAGATGGTGAATTAAAGGCAGTATCAGATAATTACTTAATGTTCATGTATAATACAGAACTACTTTCTGAATCTTTTAATCAAGATTTAATTAATATTGAAAGCTTATTATATAAATGTTTTAAAGATAATTATCATGTAATTGCTATTGATTTAAAGGATTGGGACTTTATTAAAGATGATTATAATAAACATAAAGATAAATATAAGTTTCAAGAGGAACAAATTGATCTAAATAAAATATTTAATATCGAAAGTACAAAATCTACTACTAAAAAAAATGAGATAGATGAAATGTTTGATGATATTATTGAATATGAATAATAGAAAGAAGGAATAAATATGAATATGCAAGCTATGATGAAACAAGTACAAAAATTACAAAAAGATATGACTAAAACACAAGAAGAAATTAATAATACAGAGTTTGAAGGAAAAAGTTCTCTTGTAACTGTTGTTATGTATGGAACCAAAAAACTAAAAAGTGTTAAAGTTGATGCTGAAGAATTAGATAAAGATGATATAGAAATGCTACAAGATATGATAGTAGTAGCTTTAAATGATGCGATTAATCAAATTGATAAAGTAACTGAAGAAAAAATGGGGGCATTTACTAAAGGAATGCCTAATATACCAGGTTTATTCTAATGCATTATCCAAGTACTATTCAAAATTTAATTGAATGTTTGAAAAAATTACCTGGAATAGGAGAAAAAACAGCTGAGAGATATGCTTTAGCTTTTTTAGATTTAGACCAAGATGTAATTGATCTCTTTTCTAAGTCTATAGCTGATACTAAAACAAAAATAAAAAGATGTTCTAGGTGTAATAATTTAACTGAAGATGATTTATGTGACATATGTAAAAATGAAAATAGGGATAAAAATTTACTATGTGTAGTAGAAGATCCTAAAAGTATTCCTTTATTGGAACGTATAGGCACATATAATGGTTATTATCATGTTATAAATGGTTTAATATCACCATTAGATGGTATTAATCCTGAAGATATTAACTTAGATAGATTAATTAATCGTATAAAAGAAGAAAATATTAAAGAAGTTATTATTGCTGTAAAACCTAGTATTGAAGGAGAGACAACATCCCTTTATATTTCTAAGTTACTTAAAGATACCGATGTTATTGTGACTAAAATAGCTCATGGTGTACCATTAGGAACTGAAATAGATTATGTTGATTCTTTAACCTTAGAACTAGCTTTAGAAAATCGCAAGAAAGTTGATGAATAACTATTCTTATTTATTATTTTAAACATAGTATTATATAGGTGATAATATGTTTAAAATATTTAAATTAATTAAGAAGTTACTAATAGCTGCTTTTTTAATTTATGGCTATAATGTTTTAGCGCAACCTTTAAATTTAATTATCCCTTTAAATATATTATCCATTAGTTATGTTGGTATATTTGGAGTACCTGGATTATTAAGTTTAATTATCATATTGATGTTTGGCTTTTAGATGTAGGTGATAAAATGCTGGATGATTTCAAAGAAGAACAACCTATTGTTTATAAAGTCCTTTTGAATTCTATAAAAAAAGATAAACCTTCACATGCTTATCTTTTTGAATTAAATGGTTATTCTAAAGGAAAAGATATGGCCTTAGCTTTTGCTAAGTTTTTGTTGTGTCCACATAATTACTCTAATTGTCAAAAATGTTCTAATTGCTATCAATGTCATAATATAGATACAAATAACTTTTTGGAAATAAAAGTTATTGAGACTGATGGACAATGGATAAAAAAAGAACAATTAGAAGATTTACAACGAGAATTTATGACTAAATCTTTAGTTGGTAGTAGAAAGGTATATATAATTAATCAAGCAGAAAAACTAAATGTATCATCTTCTAATGCCTTACTTAAGTTTCTTGAGGAACCTCCAGAAGGAATAACAGCTATATTATTAACAGATAATATGTATCAATTATTAAATACTATTATTTCACGTTGCCAAATATTGTCATTTAGAAAAAATAGTCATAATGTAAATGAACATAATTCTATTGAAAATATAGGTAAATATCTTTACAATGATCAAGAATCATATGATACCTTTGTTAATGAAATAGGTATAAAATACATTGATACAATAGTTGATTATGTAACTTTTTTAGAAAATAGACATGAAGAAGCCATTATTTATCGTAATAAGGGCTTTACAGAGGTATTTAATGACCGACAAAAATTAATTATTGCTTTTAAATTATTTGTATTGTATTATAAAGATGTTTTAAATAAATTATTAAATATTAATTTAGAATATTTTAAAGATTATGATGAATCTATTAATAAAACAGCAAAATTAAATAATTTAAGTTCAATATCACAAAAGATAAAAATACTAGTTGATTTAAGTATTAATATAAAGTTTAACTTAAATATAAATTTATTAATGGATAAACTAGTTATTCAATTAAGTGAGGTGTCACATGATTAGTGTAGTAGGAGTATCATTTAAGAAAAATGGTAAAATATATAATTTTTCACCTAATAATTTTGATTTAAAAATAGGTGATAATGTTATTGTAGAAACAGAAAGAGGATTACAGTTTGGAACTATTGCTTGTGAAGTAAAAGAAATATCAGAAGAATCTTTAGTTATTGTTTTAAATCCAATATTAAGGATTGTCACTAAAGATGATGTTAAAAAACATAATAAGAATGAAGAGGATTCTAAAAAGGCATTAAAGAAATGTCGTGATTTAGTTGAAAAATATAATTTAAATATGTATATTATTGATGCTTCTTTCACCCATGATCGCAATCAATTATTCTTTCGTTTTATGGCTGATAATCGTGTTGATTTTCGTTCATTAGCAAAGGATTTAGCAAATATCTACAAAACACGTATTGAATTAAGACAAATAGGTGTTAGAGATCGTGCTAAAGAAGTTGGAGGATATGGACAATGTGGATGTCCTTTATGTTGTTCTAAGTTTATGAATGATTTTGATTCTATATCAATTAATATGGCTAAAACACAAAATATTGCCTTAAATCCTTCAAAAATCAATGGAATATGTGGTCGTTTACTATGTTGTTTAAAATATGAAAATGAGTGCTACAGGGAATGTGGAAAAGATTTACCTCAAGTAAATAAGAAAATAAAAACAGAACAAGGTGAAGGAAAAGTTATATCTGTAGATGTTTTAAAAAGAACTTATAAAGTAAATATACCTGATGTAGGTATAGTAGAATTTACAAAGGAATTAGATGAAAGTAACTAACTATTTATTAGGCTATAAAGATATGTATATAATGCAAGATACAGACATGTTTAATTTCTCATTAGATTCTGTCCTATTACCTAATTTTGTCTCTATAACTAAAAACGTTAAGAATATCCTGGATATAGGATGTGGAAATGCGCCTATTCCCCTTATTTTATCTACAAAAACTAATGCTAAGATTGTTGGTGTTGAGATACAAAAGGAAGCATATGAATTAGCTATAGATAGTATAAAAATAAATAACTTAGAAGAACAAATATCTATTGTTAATGCGGATATAAATGATATATATAAGAACTATGAAGTAGGTTCTTTTGATTTAATTACATGTAATCCTCCATTTTTTAAGTATCAAGAGGATTCAAATATTAATAAAAGCGATTATAAAACTTTTGCACGTCATGAAATTAAATTAAACTTAGAGCAAATTATGAAAATAAGTAAGTATTTACTTAATAATAATGGTATAATTGGGATTGTTCATCGACCTGAAAGACTCGTTGATATATTAGCTGAGATGCGTAAAAATAATATTGAACCTAAAAAAATACGTTTTGTTTATCCTCATCCTGATAGTGAGGCTAATATTTTACTAGTTGAAGGTAGAAAAAATGGTAAACCTGGATTAAAAATATTACCTCCATTATATTCACATAATGATAATGGAGAATATACGATGGAAATAAAGAAAATGTTTGTTAATAATTAAAAGTGAGAAGGTGTATTATGTCACAAAAAAGTTATGATAATAGTCCAACAGTCTATCTTATTCCAACGCCTATTGGAAATATGGAAGACTTAACGTATCGAACAGTTGAGACATTAAAAAATGTTGATGTTTTATTTTGTGAAGATACCAGAGAAACAAGTAAATTATTAAACTATTTAAATATTAATAAAAAATTAGTTGCTAATCATGATCATAATGAAATTAATAATAAACAAAAATTACTTGATTATTTAAATGATGGTTTAAATGTTGGTGTTGTAAGTGATAGAGGAACTCCTGTAATTAGTGATCCTGGTTATGAAATAGTAAGATTTGCTATTGAAGCAGGATATAATGTTGTAGGTCTTCCAGGTGCTAATGCATTAATTCCCGCACTTATTATGTCAGGAATTAGTCCTAAGCCTTTTATGTTTTATGGCTTTTTAAATAATAAACATTCTAAGCGTGTTAAAGAATTAGAAGATTTAAAAAATGAGAAAGCTACAATGATTTTTTATGAAGCTCCCCATCGTATTAATGAAACATTAAAAGATATGAAAGATATCTTTGGTGGTAATCGTAAGATTGCTATTTCCCGGGAAATAACAAAGAAATATGAAGAGGTTTATCGTGGAACTATAGATGAAATAATAAGTGAATCTCCTGAATTTAAAGGGGAAATTGTTATTGTCGTTGCGGGAAATACTGATATAAAAGATTATTCAATGCCAATTATAGAACATATTAATTTATATATTAAAGAGGGATATTCTAGTATGGACGCTATTAAAATGGTTTCTAAAGAAAGAAATCTTAAAAAAAGTGAAGTATATGATGAATATTTAAAAAATCAAGGAAAGTGATAATATGAAACTGATTGTTGGTTTGGGAAATCCTGGAAAAGAGTATGCTAATACAAGACATAATGTAGGTTTTATGATGTTAGATGTTTTAGCTAGTTATCTGAATGTTGAATTTAATAAAAATAAGTTTTCTGGTAGCTATGCTGAAGCTAACTATGATAATGAAAAATATATACTTTTGAAACCTGGAAAATATATGAACTTATCAGGCGAAGTAATTAGAGATTTTGTTAATTTCTTTAAAATAGATATTAAAGATATATTAATTATTCATGATGATTTAGATACTGAAGTTGGTACTTATCGTTTAAGATATCAAGGAGGTAGTGGGGGACATAATGGTTTAAAAAATATTGAACTCCATCTTCATACTAAAGTATATAATCGTATGAAAATAGGTATATCTAATAATAAATTAATTGATACTAAAGATTATGTTTTAGGTAAATTTACAAATGAAGAAATGAGGAAGCTACAAGATATATCAAAAGAATTTATTGAAATATTTAAAGATTATAATAAATTATCTTTTGATAACTTAATGAACAAATATAATAAACACTGATACTTAAAAAGTATCTTTTTTGGGTTAGGAGGGATAATATGTCTATCTTTGATAAAATACTAGGTAATCATAAAGAAACAACAATTATGGGCTTAAATAATGAATTAAAAGCTCTTTTTGTGTTTAATAAGTTTAAAGAAATAAATAAATCTATTATTTTCCTAACTAATTCTTTATATGAAGCTAATAACTTCTTTCAAATTTTTAGTAATTATACTAATGATGTTTTACTATTCCCTATGGATGATTTTTTAACTAGTGAGGCATTAGCTGTTTCTCCAGAATTAAAAATTAATCGACTAGAGACTCTTAATGAACTAATTAATAGTCATAAAATAGTTATCGTTAATTTAATGGGATATTTACGTTATTTACCTCCTAAACAATTATATGAAAAAAGTTTTATTAATTTAAAGGTAAATCAGGATTATAAACTAGAAGACTTAGTTGAGAAGTTACATGATTTAGGATATACACGTGAAACAATTATTAATAAAACAGGAGAAATGGCTGTACGTGGTTTCGTTATCGATGTTTTTCCACTTGGAGTATCAAATCCAATACGTATTGAATTTTGGGGTGATACTATCGATAGTATTCGTGAATTTGATATTAATTCACAATTAACTATTAATAAATTAGATGAGATTAAAGTAAATCCTAATACTGAATTTATTACGGATAGTGTTGTGCCTAATTCCGTTATTCATCGTGATCTTATTAAGTATATTAAACCTAGTAGTATTACGGATTATATTGATGATGGCATTATTTTTATTAATGATTATAATACAATTGAATCAAGTTATACGTTATTAGTTGATGAAATGCTTGAATATACAACTTCTAATGATTTACCTAAAGATACTAAATACATGAATGATTTAGATTTAAATAATGGTCACGATATATATTATCTTATGAACTTTGATAATGGTATAAATAGTCCAAAAGATTGTTATGCGTATAAAGTATTAGAATTAGATAATTTTCAAGGTACAAGTGAAGATATTAATAAACGATTAAATACTTATCTTAAAGGCCATAAAACGATTATTATTTGTTTATCAACACGTTATAAGGTAAATAAATTATTAATGGATTTAGATAATTCTAACCTTATATTTACTAATGAAAATGAGATATTTGCTAATAAGATTAATGTCATTATCAAAAATATTAGTAATGGTTATATAATTGATTCTTATGTTATTGTAAGCGAGAAAGAGATATATAACAAAAAAGAAAATAATGCTGTTTATAAAACTAATTTTAAGATTGGAAGTAAAGTAAGAGATATCAATAAATTAGAAATAGGAGATTATATTGTGCATAATATTCATGGTATAGGAATTTACTGTGGTATTAAAACTCTTATTAAGAATGGATTAAAAAAAGATTATCTTCAACTTGAATATAAAGGAGGAGATAAATTATATATACCTGTTGAAAAGCTAGAATTAATAACGAAATATTCAGCAGGTGATGGTACTGTTCCTAAATTAAATAAATTAGGTGGAATAGAATGGCAAAAAACAAAACTACGTGTTAGATCTAAGATAGAGAATATTGCAGGAGATTTATTAAAATTATATGCTGAAAGAGAAAGTACTAAAGGTTTTGCTTTTCTTAAAGATGATGATACTCAATTAGAGTTTGAAAAAAACTTTGTATATAAGGAAACTCCTGATCAATTACGTGTTATTGAAGAAGTTAAAAAAGATATGGAGAAACCTCAGCCTATGGATAGACTATTATGTGGCGATGTTGGATATGGAAAAACAGAAGTTGCTTTCCGTGCTATATTTAAAGCTATCTTATCAGGCAAGCAAGTAGCTTTCTTATGTCCAACAACGATATTATCTTCGCAACATTATAATAATGCTCTTGAAAGATTTAAAGGCTTTGATGTTAATATTGAATTAATTAATCGTTTTGTTACAACTAAAAAGCAAAATGATATTATTAAGAGATTAAGCGAAGGAAAAATAGATTTATTAATAGGTACGCATCGATTATTAAGTGATGATATTAAATTTAAAAATTTAGGTTTATTAATTATTGATGAAGAGCAAAGATTTGGTGTTAAGCATAAAGAAAAGATTAAACAATATAAAAGTAATATTGATGTATTAACTTTAAGTGCTACACCAATACCTAGAACACTTCAAATGTCTATGGCAGGAGTACGTAGTTTATCTTTAATTGAAACAGCACCTAGCAATAGATATCCTATTCAAACTTATGTATTAGAAGAAAATAAACAAGTTATTAAAGATGCTATATATAAAGAATTATCGCGTCATGGACAAACATTCATATTATATAATCGTATTGAAGATATGGATGCTAAAGCACGTGAAATTAGTAACTTAGTACCAGAAGCAAGAATAGTATGTGCTCATGGTAAAATGAATAAACAAGACTTAGAAGATGTAATGATTAAATTTCAAAATCGCGAGTATGATATTTTATTATGTACAACGATTATTGAAACAGGTATAGATATTCCTACTGTTAATACTTTAATCATTATTGATGCCGATTGTTTTGGATTATCACAGTTATATCAAATAAGAGGTAGAGTAGGACGTAGTAATAAGATTGCTTATTGTTATCTTATGTATAAGAAAGGTAGAACCCTTACTGATGTAGCAACTAAACGTTTAAATGTTATTAAAGAATTTACTGAATTAGGTAGTGGGTTTGCTATTGCTATGCGAGATTTATCAATAAGAGGAGCAGGAGATATTTTAGGTAGTGAACAAGCAGGATTTATTGATACTGTAGGTGTAGAATTATTCCTAAAAATGCTAAATGATGAAGTTAATAAGTTAAAAGGTATAGAAGTAAAAGAAGAAGATACGCAAGATACACAGCCACTTATTGAAGTTGCGACAACAATTGATGATAGCTATGTAATGGAAGAAGATTTAAAAATTGAAATTCATAAGAAAATTAATCAAATCGATTCTCGAGAGACTTTAGAAAAAATTAAGACAGAATTAGAAGATCGCTTTGGTACTTTAAATGATGAAATAATTATTTATATGTATGAAGAATTATTTGAACATATGGCTTCAGATTTAAAAATATATAAAGTTAATCAAACAAAGAATTTTATTTCTATTACTTTACCTGTTAATTTATCTAATAGTATAGATGGTGATAAACTATTTATGGAAGTATGTAGTTTAACACGTAAATTTAGATTTAGTATGAAAAATAAAGAATTAATTATTACTTTAGATACTATTAATTTAGATAAACATTATATATATTATTTAATTGATTTATTAGAAATAATAAAGGCATCAGTTAAAGACAAATAGTATATTTTAAATTAATAATAATAATGGTATAATTTTTGTAAGAAAAAGAGGATGTATATGGCGTTAGAATCTTTAAAATGCCCAGAGTGTGGTGGTAGTGTAGTATTAGATAATGATCAAGAATATGGTTTCTGTAAATATTGTGGTACTAAAGTACAAAATACCAATTTTGCTAAAATAAAAATTAGTGGAGAAATCAAATTTGATTATTCTGAAGAGTTAAAAAATTTATATTCTTTAGCTAGGAGAGCTAAATATAATAATAATGTAACTCAAGCTATAAGATATTATGATCAAATATTAGTTAAAGATCCAAATAATTGGGAGCCTAATTTTTATATAGCTTATTTTAATGTATATAATAGTTCATTTAATAACATTGATTCATGTGCTATGTCATTAGCTAATAATATTAATTCTATTATTTTTATGGTTAAAGAAAATGAGATAAAAGCGCAAGAAAAAACTAGAATTATGAATGAAATTAATTCTAGAATTAATTCGTTAGGTACGAAGTACTATAATATAGCTAATAGTTATTATAATAGTCTTCCTCCCCAAAGTAAGACATATTATTTACAACAATTATTAAATGATTGTTCTGGTATAGCTCAATTGTTTTATGCATTTGGTGATGCTGTATATCAACATTTTCAAAATATTTATGGTGTATCTATTGCAGCTCCTAGTTGGGCTAGTGGTATTAATTATCAAAAGTTAACTATTTCATATAAAAAGAATAAATATCAAGATGAACAAAAAATGATATTCTATGCTAATAAAGTAAGAATGTTTAATCCATATTATGCATTACCTGCTACTAAAAAAGGATGCTATGTTGCAACAAGTATCTATGGATCATATGATTGTAATGAAGTATGGGTATTACGTAGATATCGTGATTATCACTTAGATACAAATTACTTTGGTAAATTATTTATTAAGGCATATTATAAAATAAGTCCTACCATAGTTAAATATTTTGGTGATTATAAATTATTTAAAAAAATAGGTAGAAAATATTTAGATAAGTTTGTTATTAAATTAAAAGAAAAAGGATATTCAGACAAACCTTATAATGATAAATATTAAAAAAAGAAAGAACTTCATTTGAAGTTCTTTTCTATTCTATAACTTTACATTTACAATATTCACATACTAATTGATTACTAGTAGGTGCTCCACAATGGGGACAATTAGTAGGTAGGTTTTCAGCTTTTTGTCTTTGCCTTAAATCCATCATTTTTTCTTCATTTTTTACTTTCATATCTGTTGTTATAGAGTTTAATCCTTCGCTAGCCATACTTCCTACAGCATTACCAACAGCATTTCCAATAGCGTCGCCAGCAGAACGTGTAACAGATCCAATAGCGTTGTTTATCATACGATCAAATAGTCCCATAAATCATACTCCTTATTTTCAAATCAATTATAACAAAAGATTTTTAATAAATCTATAATTATGAAGTAACTTTACATTATATTCAAAATAAAAAAGAGGAAATCCTCTTATTTATCTTCAATAATATTTAATATACTTGGAATTATTTGTTGTTTACGTGAAATAATATTAGGTAAGTAATATCCTTGCGTTATATTATCAATATCAAAGGCCTTTTCTAAGATGGCTTTTCCTTTTTCACTAAAGTATAAATATGATCCTTCATTAATAATATCAGTTACAAATAGCGCTAAAACATCATAATCATTAAGTTTAGCTTCTTTTTCAATTGTTTCAATTAATTCATCTTTTCTAGTTTGGAATTCTTCTATATTAAGAGTATTAAATTGTCCAACACCAATTTTATAGTCTTCTTCATTAAAGACTTTAAAGTCATTAAATAGGATATCTTGCATTGTTTTATCTTTTAAAGAAGCACCTGCTTTAAACATCTTAATAGCGTATTCTTCGATATTAATATTAGCGATATTAGCTAATTTACTTGCTGTTTCTTTGTCTAAATCACTAGTTGTAGGCGATCTAAATAATAATGTATCAGATATAATAGCTGATAATAATAATCCTGCAATATTTTTAGGTATTTCAACATGATTTTCTCGATATAATTGAAAGATTATAGTTGCTGTACAGCCAACAGTCATATTACGAAAGTTAATTGGCCTTGATGTACCTATAGTACCTAATTTATGATGATCAACGATACCTACTATTTCAGCATCATCTAATCCATCAACACTTTGTTCTTTTTCATTATGATCAACTAAAAAAACTTTTTTAGGAACTTTATTACTCACATCTGATGGTTGGATAGCACCAATACATTCTTTATTACGATTAATGATTGGGTATACTTTATGTTTTAGCTTACTATGCTCTTCGATAAAATCGCGTACATAATCTAATTCTGTAAAGTATGATACATCTGTCTCAATTAATGTTTTAGCGTAATTACACATACCAACAACTTTAACAACATTAAAAGTTCTTAAAGGCGTTCTAATAATATTAACATGATTTCTTCTAGCTATTTCAATATGTTCTTCTTTAATAATATTATTTCCTGTTACAATTATTAATTTTGTTCCTTGATTAGCCGCATATTCAATAATACTATGTCTATCACCAACAATTAAAATTGAATTACGATCTAGATTAACATTTTTAATAAATGTTGTACTACGGTATGAAGCAACAATAATCTGTCCTTTTATTTCTTCATCAAAAGCTAATATTTTTTCACCTTGTAAAGTATCAATAATATTTTGGTAAGATGTATCGATAACATCATAATCCCAACTAATTAGGCTGTTAGCAATATTTTTCATTGATACTAATCCTAAATATTTCTTTTTATCATCAACAATAGGTATTGAACTTAAATGATTATCTTTTAAATATTCAATAATTTTATATAATGACGTATTTTGATTACAATATAATCCTTTACCATAGTTTAAATCCTTTATTTGTAAACGAACATCATTTAAATATCTAGGCTCAGGTACATTAAAATATTTTAATACAAATTTTGTTTCCGAATTTAAATCACCTAAGACTCTAGGAATAGCATTATCACCTAATTGACATCTTAAATCAGCTAAAGCAATAGCGCTACAAACAGAATCAGTATCTGGTTTCTTGTGTCCAAAAATAAAAGTAGCTTTCATTTTCCACATCCTTTATTCTAGATAATCATAACATAAAATACATCCTTTTTAAAGTATAAAAGCTTAATTACTATCCAAAATATTAAAGAAGGTGATCATATGGTAAGTATGGGAGTAACACGTAAAATTGACTCTCTAGGACGTATAGTTATACCAAAAGAAATACGAGAAAGATTAAATATAAAAGAGAATGATTATTTAGAATTTTTAGTTTTTAATGATGGTTTAGCACTTAAAAAGTATTCTAAAATTGGAAAATTACAGTATTTAGCGCAAGAACTTACAGATACTTTAAATATGTTTTTAAATGCTGAAGTATTAATTGCTGATCGTGATAAAGTTTTAGCCTATACGGGTGATAATAAAGATAAATACTTAAATAAAAATATTGGAATTAAATTATTAAAAGCTATTAATCGTCGTGAAGCAATATTTGAACCATATTTTAAAGACATTGAAATACTAGATAATGATGTTATAAATTGTAGCTATATTGATGAAACAATTGTTTCTAATAGTGAAGAAGCAGGAATAATTATCTTATTTCATACTGATAAACCTGTAACAGAAACAGAACTTAAGATTGTTAAAATAGTTTCATCATTTCTTACCAAATATCTTGAAGAATAAATATTGTTATGTTATAATAACGATGATTTAAGGCGAAGAAGGAAAGAAAAATAGGGATAATTTATAGAGAGCTTATGGTTGGTGTAAATAAGTAATTTAACTATTAAGAATGATTCTGGAGCTTCTTAGAGGATAAGTCTAAGACGTTAACTGCGTTAAAGTATAAGTGCATAATAAGTATTATGAAATAGGATGGTACCACGGGTAATCTCGTTCCTATATCGTAATACTTTTTTTATTGGAAGGTGATATAATGCGTAAATTTGAAAAAATAGCATTTGAACAATTTAAAAAAGATATTAGTGATGATAAAGAATTATATGATAGTTATTCTTTACCTAAAAGAGAGACTAAGTATGCAGCAGCATATGATTTTTATGCATTATTTGATTATACTTTAAAGCCAGGAGAGATAAAAAAAATACCTACAGGATTAAAAGTATGTATGGAGCCTGATGATGCTTTATTACTACTTGATCGTAGTAGTATGGGGTTTAAGTGGAATGTACGGATGTGCAACCAAGTTGGCGTTATAGATTCTGATTACTATAATAATAGTGATAATGGAGGACATATGTGGATTCGTATTCAAAACGAAGGAGATAAAGATTATGTCGTTAAAAAAGGCGAAGGCATGTGTCAAGCAATGTTTATAAAATATTTAAAAACAGATGATGATGTCGTAAACGATAAAAAGAGATCATCTAATTATTAGGAGGATATAAATATGAAAAAAGAAAAATATTATATTAGTACAGCTATTGCATATACTTCTGGTAAACCTCATATTGGTAATACATATGAAATTATTTTAGCTGATGCAATAGCGCGTTTTAAAAGATTACAAGGCTATGATGTTTATTTTCAAACAGGAACTGATGAACATGGAGAAAAAATAGAATTAAAAGCTAAAGAAGCAGGTATAACACCTCAAGAATATGTTGATAATGTCGCAGGTGTTATTAAAAATATTTGGGATAAGATGAATACTAGTTATGATCGTTTTGTTCGTACAACTGATAAAAAGCATGAACAAGAAGTTCAAAAAATATTCAAAAAAATGTATGATAATGGGGATATTTATAAAGGAGAATATAAAGGATTATATTGTACACCTTGTGAATCATTCTGGACAGAATCACAATTAGTAGATGGTAAATGTCCTGATTGTGGACGTGAAGTAAAGATAGCTAGTGAAGAAGCTTATTTCTTTAAATTATCTAAATATCAAGATCGTTTAGTTGAATATATAGAATCACATCCTGATTTTATTCAACCTGAATCTCGTAAGAATGAAATGTTAAATAATTTTATTAAACCTGGATTACAAGATCTTTGTGTATCACGTACATCATTTAGTTGGGGCATCCCTGTAGATTTTGATCCTAAGCATGTTGTTTATGTATGGTTAGATGCTTTAACTAACTATATTACTAATATAGGTTATGATGTTGATAATCCTAGTGATGAGTTTAAAAAGTATTGGCCTGCTGATCTTCATTTAATAGGTAAAGATATTATTAGATTTCATACTATTTATTGGCCTTGTTTTTTATGGTCATTAGGAGTAGAATTACCAAAACAAGTATTTGGTCATCCTTGGTTACTTACTAATAATGATAAAATAGGTAAGAGTAGAGGAAATGCTATATACGCCGATGACTTAGCTGATTTATTTGGTGTAGATGCTGTAAGATATTATGTTTTACATGAAATACCATTTGCTAATGATGGCAATTTAACATATGATTTAATGATTGAAAGATATAATTCAGACTTAGCTAATATCTTAGGTAACTTAGTTAATAGAACAATATCTATGGCTAAAAAATATTTTGATGGCATTGTACCTAGTATTGGTATTAAAGAAGATATAGATAATGATTTAATTAGTACTGTAACAGGTGCTTTAGATAAAGTTGCTAAATCAATGGATAATTTAAAAGTAGCTGAAGCTATCGATGAAGTATTTGAAATATTTAGAAGAAGTAATAAATATATAGATGAAACAACACCATGGACTTTAGCGAAAGAGAATAATAAAGAAAGATTACAAACTGTCATATATAATTTATTAGAATCTATAAGAGTAGGAGCTGTATTATTACATTCTTATTTACCAGAAACATCAGAAAAAATATTTGAACAATTAAATACTAATTTAACAGACTTAGATAGTATTAAAGAGTTTGGTGCTTTAGAAGTAGGTAAAGAATTAAATGATCCAACACCTTTATTTGCTCGTATAGATAAAGAAAAATTTTTAGAGGAATTAGCACAATAATTCCTTTTTTGTTGTAAAATGATGTAAAATGAATTGATTTGTCGATGTTTCTATAGCTATAATTAAAAAATCATATGTTATACTAGAACAGTTAGGAGAGATTTTATGACAACAAAAAATACATATGGTTTAAGAATAGCAATTGGATTTTCAGCTTTTATACTTTGTATGTTAATAGGAAGTTTTGTTGTTAGTTCTAAATATATTGATTTAGGATATATAGCTGCATCTATTGTTTTTGGTATAAAATATTTTAGAATGGAAGGATAGTATGATTGATACACATTGTCATATCTTTAAGGAATATTATGAAGATATTGATAGTATAATTAGTGACTTTAATGGATATATGATTACAGCAGGAATAGAAGATAATACTAATTTAGAGGTAATAGATTTAGTTAATAAATATGATAAAGTATATGGTGTTATAGGTATACAACCAGAAGAAATAGATAAGATAACAAATAATAGTTATCAGATTATTGAAGATAATCTAAATAATCCTAAAATAGTTGGAATAGGAGAAATAGGCTTAGATTATTATTGGGATGATACCCATAAAGAAGAACAAAAAGAAGTATTTAGACATTTAATGTCTTTAGCGCATACTTATCATAAAACTGTTGTTATCCATAGTAGAGAAGCTATTCAAGATACTTATGATATTATTAAAGAATATCCTGATGTGAAATGTGTATTACATTGTTATTCATCCAGTTTAGCGATGGCAAAAGAATTTATTAAATTAGGTGTTATGTTAGGTATAGGAGGAGTATTAACTTTTAAAAACTCTAAGAAGTTAACAGAAGTAGTTAAAGAAATACCATTAGAATATTTACTTTTAGAAACAGATAGTCCTTATCTAGCTCCTGAGCCGTTTAGAGGTAAAACGAATAAACCAAGTTATGTTCTAGAAGTAGCTAAAAAAATTGCTGATATTAAAGATATAGATGTTGAAAAAGTAATAGAAATAACGACTAATAACGCTATTAGACAATTTGACTTGCCAATATAGGTATGATAAAATTATCACAGTTAATGAGGTGACTAACTATTAAAAGTCAATATACTTTTAATAGAAAGTTATGAATGGAAAAGTATCCCATGCCAAAAAG
>CANQON010000012.1 GCA_947625505.1 uncultured Bacilli bacterium | reverse complement strand
TCTTGGTAAATAATTTAACATAAAAAAATAAGATATAAATATTAAATTATTTACATCTTAAAGTATACTTGTAATTTTTCTGTGTGGAAAAAAAATAAATTTTTTGAATCAATCGGTTTAAAAAGTTTTAATAAGACAGATATGAAAGAATGCCTTGATAAAGGTTATTTTAATGCTAAAGGCTTAAAATCAAAATCTGGTAAAGTTTATGATGCAAAATTGGTTATGAAAATTACTGATCAATATGTTGATTGGCAAATGTATTTTAAGTAGTTTGTTTTAGATCTATGATATTTAAAATGGTATTAAAATTTATAGAAGGATGGTGAAATATGCAATTAAATAAAACTAGAGAAGAGTTAGTTAAAATGTATATTGAATCTCTAAAAGAAGAACAACTTCCTTGGAAAAAAGGATGGTTAGATTGCTATAGTATTAATGGCCGTTCAAATCAGAGATATAGAGGAATTAATCAGCTACTTTTAAATATGAAAATAGCTCAAGAAAATTATAAAGATAATAGGTGGTATACTTATAATCAAATTCAAGACATGGGATTAAAATTAAAGGATGCTAAAGGTAAAGGTGTTCCTGTCGAATTTTGGAGTGCATATAATTATAAAACAAAAGAAAGAATGAATTTTAATGATTACGAGTCATATTTAAAATATCATCCAGATGAGAAAGAAAATTTTAAATTTATTGTTAGAACAGCTATTGTCTTTAATGGAGATTTGATTGAAGGATTAGAACCATCAAATCAAATTATAGGTAGTGAAATTAGACCATTAAATGAGATTGTTAATATTATTAAATCATTAAACGTCAAATATAATGAATTAGGTACAAGTGCTTTTTATAATCCTGAAACAGATACAATAACTTTGCCTCCAAAAGAAAAATTTAAAGATGAATATCTATATTACTCTACCCAATTACATGAATTATGTCATTCAACTGGCAACGCTTCGAGATTATCGAGAAATATTGAGAATCTATTTGGTACAAAAGATTATGCAAAAGAAGAATTGATTGCCGAAATTAGTTCTTCTTTTTTAATGAATGACTTTAATATTCCAGCGTCAACACAACATTATAATAATCACAAGGCTTATATTCAAAGTTGGATTAAATTATTAGAGGACAGACCATCTGAACTCTTTAAGGCAATAAATGAGTCCACTAAAGTTGTGAATTATATTGGTAATTACTTATATAAGAATAAGGATTTAGATGACAATATGGCAGAATCGTTAACTTTATCTTCTGACAAAAATGATGATATAGATATAGGCTAGAATAATAAGGAAAGCATTGAACAATAAAAAGAAGGAGATGATATTAATGCGAAACACAGTAGATATATTAAATGATTATCAAAAGTTAACTACACAACAACAGAATGATTTAACTTATTATGATATTTTTAAAAGTATTTATTGCTTTGCACCAGGAAATGTTACAAAAGTTGAAGTTGTAACTATAGCCGATGCAAGTTATAATGCTTGGTTAAAGGATGACAATGGATATAGTGTTGAAAAATTTTCAGATTTTTTATCAATACATTATTTTGAAGGTGCTTTAACGCTTGATGAAATCAGAAATGCTAAAAGTTATGACATTGTTTCAGATGCTATTGATGAGAGTGTTTCTCGTATTAAAGATAAAGAAGAGCAAACTACTAATGATTATGGAATGTAAATATAAACTAAGGAGGAAATTTATATGTTAAACAAAATAAAAGAACAAGCAAATACAAGTAAACAAATAGGCGAAGGTGTCGGCTTTGAAAGAATTAGAAGAGTAACTGGCTATCTTTCTGGAGATGTAAGGCGTTTTAACAACGCGAAAAGATGTGAAGAAATAGATCGCGTAAAGCATTCAGAAATAAATGAAATATTAACTTTAAAAGATATTGCAACTAGCCAACAAGAAGATTATGAAATATAATCTTCTTTTCATATAATAGGAGGATTTTATGGAACAAATAATACAAAAAAATAAATTTTTAAAAAAAATACTTATATTGATAATGGTATTTGTTACTTTATTAACTAGCTTATTATCAATTACAACAGTTAGAGCTATTTCTTTATCTAAAATAGCTGGTGATACCATATTCGATTCTGAATATGGTTTTACTTTTAAATTTATATCTGGAACAACAACTATAGAAACATATGGTATGACGAATTACCCAGCAGATCATAAATTTACGAGTGCAAATAATAATAGTACTTACTCTCAGTCGAATTGGTATTCAGCTCGTTTAACTTCAAACAATCAAAAAGGTAATATATGGATTCGTTATAATAATGTTGGTGTTTTCGAAGATAAGATTATTGATTTAAAAATAACAGTTACTGGCTGGAGCAATCTTCAACCAGCCAACAAAAATGCTAGTAGTTCTTTAGATGGGGTTAATTATCCTACTTTATTTTTTAAAAAAAATGCTATTGATATAGCATCTACAACAAATCCATCCATTGATTCACCAGTTTATAAATTTGATTTTTTAGAACATGGTACTGATAATCCTATTAACTTAAAAGGACATATAACTTTTTTCGATATAGATGGTGGTACTAATGGCGCTAATGAATTTATGATACCTACTGCTAATTTTACGGAATATTATGTAAGTTCCGATACTGAATTGTCAGTTAGTAGTACAAAGATTCTTAATAATACTAGTAATACTACAACCAATACAGACAAAAAGGGATTTTTAACTGCCTTTTTCTCTGGAACTTCAATAACATTTACTTATGGTAGATTACAAGATGTAAAAGGGAATGGTTACAAAGACATTACCCAAACTGTAGGAGCAAGTCAAAGAGGTGCCTATCATTTTGCATTTGCTAGTGAACCATTAGCACCATTTGATTTTGACAAACCTATGAAAACAGTAGATAAGACTAAAATTACTACTGATGATGAATTAACTTATAAAATTTATCATTATGTACCAATATCAAGTAGTTCTAATTATTATACATCATATCAATTTACTGATATTATCCCATCAGCTTTAGAAATAATTGATGTAAAAGTATTTGACGGAACCGATATTGATAGAACAGATTGGTTTGATATATCTACCAATAATAATCTTGTAACAATAAGTGCAACTGAAACTTCGATTAAAAATGCCTCATTTTATAATGAAACATTTATCTTTACTATAAAAACAAGGTTAAATGATAGTTATGATTTTACGAGCCTTTATCGTGATGATTCTAAAAAGACAATTATAAATAATCAGGCTATTATTGCTATTACCGCTAACTATAAGTCTGATACTAAAACATCAAATAATACAGAAGTTGATGCCGTTTATAAATTAACAACAAGCATGAATCATGGAACAATTACTGAATCTGATAATAATGTTCCAGCGGGATCTGAACGACAGGTAACGTATACCCCAGATGATGGTTATTATATTGAAAGTGTTACTGTAGATGGAAAACCTAAACATGATTTTAATATTTTAGGTGATAAATTAACATTAAAATTTAATGAAGATCACGATGTAGTTGTTAAAACTCATCCACTTTATAAGGTTGATACAAAAATAAACAATGGAACAATTACTAAATCAGAAGATCATATTTTACCTAATAGTGATAAAAAAGTAGATTTTAAACCAAATAAAGGCTATCATATCACATCTGTAGTTGTAGATGGAAAACCACAAGATGAATTTGATGACACAGGGGATTCAGTTACTTTTGATGATATTTTAGACAATCATACAGTTACTATTACCACAGAACCATATAGATTTTCTATTAAAGGAACAAAAGTTGACGCTGAAACCCATGCTTCAATTGCTCAATCAACAGCAACGCTACAAGGAGCTGAAATTGCTGTTTATTATAAAAGGGGATGGTATTCATCAGATGAAGATGAACCATATTCCGATAATGAAGAAGTATGTCGTGCTACAACCAATGAAAATGGGATATGGAGTTGCCCTTCAACATATCCAGTTGGTAACTATGTAATTAAGGAGGTCAAAGCTCCTAAAGGATATAATTTATCACTTAATGAGTATTCATTTACTCACGAAGATGATACAGAAGTTACATATCAAGTAGAGGATACTTTGATAAAAGGCAATCTTAATATTTATAAAACTTTTTCAAGTACAAATAATAAGGAAGTTCGCCCAGAAGAAGGTGCTAAATTTGAGGTTAAAGCTAAAAGTTCTAATAATCCATATAAAAAGGTAATTACAACTAATGAAAGTGGTACAGCTACTTTAAATGATATACCTTATGGCGAATATACAATTTGTCAAATTGATGGACATAAAGACTATTGGTTTGCTGATTGTGTTGATTTATCAATCAAAGAAGATGGCGTAACAATTACCAAAAATCTAACAGACCCATTAGTAGAAGTAAAAATTCGTTTAACTGATCATGATTCTGAAAATAACCGCAATATTAAACGACAAGGCATAAAATTTGATGTTTTCGATGCGAAGACTAATGAAAAAGTTGGGACTTATGAAACCGATGAAAATGGTGTTTTAGTAACAGAACCTTTGCCTGCTGGTGATTATTATTTAAAACAGCAAGATCAATCTATTGATGGTTATTTATGGAGTAGAGATGTTATAGAATTCACTATTGACAATCAACAAGATTATACTGATGCTGATGAATTAGGTTTAATATTGGATTTAGACTTTTATAATGATCCTGTTAAAGGAACCTTTTCTATAACCAAAGTAGGAGAAGTTGCAAGCTATGAAAATGGACTTCGTTATGAAAAATTACCATTAAAAAATGTAACATTCAAAATTTTTGCGTTAGATAATATTTATGATGGTACTGGACAATTATTATTTGAAAAAGATGCCCTAGTTGCCACAATTAAAACAAATAATGAAGGCTATGCTGAAATTGCTTTACCACTAGGTAAGTATTATTATAGAGAAACTAAAACACCTAAAGGTTACATTTTAGATAAAACTAAACAACAGTTTAGCTTAAGATACCATGATCAATATACACCAACTATTTGGTTTGAAACATCAATGCAAAACTTTTTAGAAAAAGGTAGTATTCAAATCTTAAAAACTGATAGTTTATCTCGTCCGTTAGAAGATGTAGAATTTAAACTATATACAGCCACAAATGATTATGTAGCAACAGGTCTTACAAATAGCGAGGGAATTATAGAATTTTCTAATTTACCATTAGGTAAATATTATGTTGTTGAGTCTAAAACATTAAAAGGATATGTTCTTGATAATCTTCAATATAATTTAGAGATTGTTTCTGATAATCAATTAGTTGAAATGACAATTAAAAATAATAAATATTCTAGCGTTACAATTCATAAATTAGATACAAAAAACAATCCATTAGAAGATGTTACAATTAGAATTTATAATGCAATTAATGATGAATTAATTTTTGAAGGAAAAACTGATGAAAATGGAACGGTCATTTTAACTAGTATTGATATTGGTGAATATTATTATCAGGAAGTGGCTACTTTAGATGGCTATATTTTGAATAATTCAAAAAATTATTTTTCAATTACTGAATATAATAAAAATTATGAATACACATTAATTAATGAAAAGTATTCAAAATTAGAAATTTATAAGAGAGATTCTGAAACAAATATGCTACTTTCTGGAGCAGAATTTTGTATATTTAATCAAAATGAAGAGATAGTTGGATGTATTACAACTAATGAAAGTGGCTATGCGATTTTTAATCATTTATTAATTGGAAAATATTATTTAACTGAAATAACAGCACCAGAAGGATACCAACTAGACTTAAATAAATATAAGTTTGAAATAATTGATGATGGTGATAGTTTCTCTTTAGATTTATTTAATAAAAAAATTGAAGAGGTACCCCCAATAATCATCGATGTAGAGAATACAGGGAGAAACGATTCATACTTCTTTTACATTGAGTTACTATTTTTAAATTTATTATTATTAACTAAAATAGTTTTACAAGATAATCAAGGCTATTATTGAATAATTATATTTTCATAATAGCCTTTTTATTTTTATTTAATTAGTTTTAAATCTATTTTAAAAAATGTATTAAAATAAAGCAAATAAGGAGATGATGCTAAATGAATGATATATTAGATAAATTGAAAGAAGAATCACAAATTGTACCAGCCCTATCTATTGGAAAAAATTGGTATTGGATTAAATATGACGATGGATCTGGCTGTTTATTATCTCCAAACAGAGATATATATATGCACTATGATTTAGAAACAAATGAATATCAAGAAAAAGAAAGTTCAGATTGGGAATTTTTTCCACTTTCGTATTATTATGCTGATGGAATAGCCCCAAAAGATTTTAAGCCATTTGAATGGATGGAAGAACATTTTATAGAGAATGTTTTAAAAAAAGAAAATGAGGTGGAATTATGAATCTAGATTATTTAAGAGATTTTTATGATAAAAATAAAGAAAAATTTTTAGAAAGTGAAGATTCAATAGAATCTTTTGATGATTTAGTTGACTATATTGAAGGAACTGTTTCATCAAATTTTGAATACGATTTTCATATTAATGTTGATGTTAACAAACTTTTTAAAAATTTAACCGAAGAAAATAAAGGAGTGATAACAATGCAATTAAGTGATTTTATTATGGATTATTTAAAAGATAATTTTAATTTTGATTATTCTAACTCTTTTGTAAGAAACACTTTAAGCAATTTTGTAGATTATGCAGTAGAAAACTTTAATAATAGCAAAAGTCAGTTAGCGTATTATTTAAGTGATATGATTGACGAAGTTGATTTTGATGAAATGAAAGCTGTAATATCAGACTATGAAAAATATGAAACTTATGAAAATTATAAAAATATATTAAGTGAACTGGATAAATGAGGAGGTATTTTATGACTAACAAAGAAATATTAGCAGAATTAAAAAAATCTTATGAGTATTTAAACGATATATGTGAGAATGGAAGCTTTGAACATTGTAATGGACAATTAAATCAAGAGCAAGTTTATCATATTCATATTGCTATGAATGAATTGGCAGAAGTTTATTCTTCATTTAGAGAGAAATTATCAGATAATGATGTACAAATAAATTTGAAAAGTGGTACTTATTATATTGGAAATTGTATTAGTGAAGATTATTCTGAATTATTTGATCCAATAAATGATGAAACATATTATGTTACTTGTGCTGATTTAGATTATTATTGGTATGAAGATGATGATTTTTTAACTAGAAATATAGAAAAGTTACAAGAAAATGTTGAGAAATAGAACTTAGTTCTATTTTTTTGTTAACAATCATAATTTTTATCAAGGGAAGAGAGATGAGTAAAATGACTAAATTTACGATAAATCTTTTTTTTGAGGAAGAAGGGCAAGACATTCTACAAATTTTGGAACAAGATTTTGGTGAATTTTCTGTTGATTATATGAAACAAATATTAAATTAAAAAAAATAGGATTTGTCAAAAAAAACTGGTATAATAAAATTTATACGGTTTTTATACCAGTTAGTTATGAATCCTTAGAAAGGATGAATAATGAATTTTTATTGCACTGATAAAATTACGCTTTTGAGAATGTATTCACCAGAAGAAATAGCTAAATATATAAGACTATCTATGGCTGATGAATATAATCAATCTGATGAAAGTGAAAGTGTTGTAAATCAACGAAGATTAATGAATGAATTTATTAATCGGAATGGAAATGTAGGTGATAGATGTAAAGAATTTATAGATGATGGTGTGTCTGGAACGAATTTTGATAGACCTGGTTGGAACAATTTAATGGCCGAAATGGAAAGTGGTAAAATTAAAGTTGTTATTACTAAAAGCTTATCAAGACTTGGCCGTAGTAGTTTTGAGTGTGGCTATTATATAGATTATTATTTTCCAAAACACAATATTAGATATATTGCTATTCAAGAGCAGATTGACACTCAAAATAAAGAAAATTCAAACAATGAGTATGTTTCGTTAAATAATTTTATTAATGAGAAATATTCTCGTGATTTGTCAAAAAATATTAAAAGAGTATATAAGATTAAACAATATGCTGGAGAATATATGGGTGGAATTCCCATCTATGGCTATAAAAAAGATCCAAAGGATAAGCATAAACTTATTATAGATGAGGAATCAGCTGATGTAGTTAGAAAAATTTTTGAATATTATCTTAAAACTCAATCTAAAAGCATGGTTGCAAAACTTTTGACAAAAGAAAAGATACCAATTCCCGAAGTTTATAAGAAAACGAGAAGAGGATTAAACGCTAAGTATCCTTATGAATGGAGTATGTCTACTGTAAGTAAAATCTTAAATAACCAAATGTATATTGGTAACATGGTACAGAATGTTTATAATAAACAAAGTTTTAGAGAGAAAAAAATAATTAAAACTGATCCCAAAGAGTGGATTATTGTTGAAAACACACATGAACCAATTATTGATATAGATACATTTAATCGGGTACAAAATATTATTAAAGCTAATTATAGACTCCCTGCCAAGCCATATCAAAGATTGTTTGATGGATTATTATATTGTGCTGAATGCGGACACAAAATTGGTATTGGCAATCCTAAAAAAGATGGTAGACCTATTAATCAACAATATGTATACACTTATTGCAATTTATATCGAAAAAATAGTGCTTATAATAAATGTTCGCCACATTCGAATAATTATAACAAATTAGAACAACAACTTTTAAATATTATCGGTAACATTTGTGATAAGTATATGAAACTTATTGATGTAGAAAATATTTTAAGTAATAAAAAAACTGCTTTTGCAACTTATACAAATACATTGAAGAAAAAAATAGGAAAATTAGAAACTGATATTAAGCAATTAGATGTTAAGATTGAAAAGATATATGAAGATCGTTTGAATGATGTTATTACAACTGATACATATAAAAAGTTAACTAGTAAATTAGAAGAAGAAAAATCAAAAAAGAGCATTGAAATAGATGATATAAAAGTGTCATTACAAGAATATCAGCAAAACAATGGTGTAGAACAATTTTTAGATGCCAATAAGCTAATTGAACAATATTATGAATCACGAAAAAATCCACCTAGAGAATTAATTTTAAAAATGGTTGATCGTATTGAGATACATTCTGATAAAACTATTGATGTATATTTAAAAATAAAACAATTAAAACAATTTTTTTAACTTATTTTTTATCATGAATAACAATTACCCATCAATTTGAAGGATATAAAACGGGAGATAAAGTAGGCGTAAAAGGAAACTTTGATATTAATATTTGGTATTCATACGATAATAATCAAAAGACGACAGTCGCAACTAAAAATATTGAATACAATGATACTTTTAATATTAAATTAAGAAGTGACGCTAATATTGATGGCGATACCGATATTATTGTAAGAAGTTTATATCAACCTAATTGTTCTAATGTCGATATCAATGGTAATAGTATTAAATTTGAAATAGATAAAGAATTAGGAATAGAAATAGTAGGGGAAACTAAAGTTAAAATAGCTATTGAAGAAGATGAAGATCCTTGGGATATTATTGATGATGATTATACAGAGGAAGAAGCAAAGCAAATTGATGAAGAAGTTAATGAAGAATATTTATAGTGTGTTAACCTAAAATAGTTGACACATCTTTTTTTTTATGTTATCATTATAACGTTAATTGATGGGAGGGATATTATGGCAGTTAAATTAAGATTAAGAAGAATGGGTGCTAAAAAAAGACCATTTTATCGTTTAGTAGCAGCTGATGCAAGATCTCCAAGAGATGGAAGATTTATTGAAGAAATAGGATATTATAATCCATTAGAAACTCCTGCTGTTGTTAAAATTGATGAAGAAAAAGCTCTTACTTGGTTAAAAAATGGAGCTATTCCTACTGATACAGTTAGAGACTTATTAAGTCGTGCTGGTATTATGAAGAAATTCCATGAATCAAAAATGACAAAGAAAGAAGAAAAATAATATGGATTTAGTAGCGTTAACAGAGTATTTAGTTAAAAATATTGTGAAAAATCCCGATGTAGTAACGATATCTTTAGATGAAGAAGAAAAAGAAAAAGTTATTACAGTTAAAGTAGCTGAAGAAGACATGGGAGCAGTAATAGGAAGAGGAGGCAAAGTAGCTAACTCTATTCGTAATATTGTTCAAGCTTCTGCTTATATAAATAATTTAGGTCGTGTAAGAGTAAACATCGATACAAAATAGAATCTTCGGGTTCTATTTTTTCTTTCATATATATGTATTTTATGTTATAATGTGTTATGTAGGATTAAGGAGGATAATGTATGGATTATTCCAAAATTAAAATACCCAATCATGTTGGAATTATCTTAGATGGTAATGGTCGTTGGGCACAAGAAAGAGGTCTTACACGTAGTGAAGGGCATCAAGAAGGATTCAATAATTTAATGAAATTAACAGAACATGTATTTAAAACAGGTGTAAAAGTTTTAAGTGTATATGCTTTTTCAACCGAAAACTTTAAAAGAAGTAAAGAAGAAGTAGATTTTTTAATGAATCTTTTTGAAAATAAATTTGCTGAATATGCTAAAGACTTAAAAGAAAAAAATATTCGTTTAGTTTTCTCTGGTGGAAGAGGAAAACCTGTAAAGAAGAAGATTATTGATATCATTAATAAATGTGAAGAAATAACTAAGGAATGTACTAATGGTATTATGAATATTTGTTTTAATTATGGATCACATTTAGAATTAGTTGAAGCATTTAAAAAGATGCATACAGATATTGATAATCATAAGTTTAGTATTGATGATGTTAATGAAGATATGTTGTATCACTATATGTTTCAAGATTTACCACCTATTGACTTCTTAATTAGAACGAGTGGAGAATTAAGACTTAGTAATTTTATGTTATATCAAGCAAGTTATGCTGAGTTATATTTTCCTAAAACTTATTTTCCATCATTTGATGCTAAAGAGTTTGATAAAGCATTACTTGAATATACAAGTAGGGATCGACGTTTTGGAGGTATAAACTATGAAACAAAGAATAATTAGCGCCATTGTTTTATTACTTATTGTTATTCCTATCTTTATTTTTGGAGGAAGTGTTTTTAAATGGGCTATCTTCCTTGTATGTATGGCAGGAATGAAAGAATATTTAGATATTAAAGAAACAAAAAAAGATATTCCTATCTTTGTTAAATTAATTTCATATTTATTCTTATTTGTTTATTTTATTATGTTTATGGTAAATACAGGTAAGTCATTAGAACTAATTATTGACTTTCGTATGGTTGCTGCTTTACTTTTAATACTATTAACTTTGGTTGTTTTATATCATAATCGTGATACATATAGTATTAATGATGCTAATTACGTATTTATGGGAGTTATGTTATTATGCTTCATTATGACTTTATTTAATACTTATTTTGAAATTAATAAATATTTACTATTATATTTAGTTTTAATTACTGTTATGACTGATACCTTTGCTTTATTTACAGGTATGTTAATAGGACGTCATAAACTATTAGAAGTAGTATCCCCTAAAAAAACATGGGAAGGCGCTATAGGAGGAGCTATCTTTGGTGTCTTTGTTTCTACATGTTTCTATATAACTGTTATTAATCCTCAAGCTAATTTAATTTTATTAATAATGGTAACTTTATTCTTATCTGTTATTGGTCAAATAGGAGACTTATTCTTTTCAGCTGTTAAAAGATATTTTGGTAAGAAAGACTTTTCTAATTTAATACCTGAACATGGAGGTATATTAGATCGTTTGGATAGTCTTATCTTTGTATTACTTGCTTTTAGCTTTTTTCTAAATATATTATAGGAGGCTATATATGTTATTATCAATTATATATTTTATCTTAATATTAGGTATAGTTGTTTTTATTCATGAATTAGGACATTTTATCTTTGCTAAAAGAGCAGGGGTTTATGTTTATGAATTCAGTATAGGTATGGGACCTAGATTATTAAAATTTAATCGTAAAAAGAAAGTTAAAGATAAAGATGGCAAAGTAACATACGTTGATGATGAAACAGATTACTGTTTACGTTTATTTCCTATTGGAGGCTTTGTTCAAATGGCAGGGGAAGAAGTAGAAGTTGATGAAAATATCCCTGCTGAAAAAAGACTACAATCTAAAAAATGGCATCAACGTCTTTTAGTTATGATAGCTGGTGTTATGAATAACTTTATTTTAGCTTTTATTGTTTTATTAATTATTGGTTGGACAAATACTGTTAGTTTAAATTCTGTTTACGTTGATGAATCAGTAGTTAAAGATTTACCTACTGATGCTAAAATCATAAAAGTAAATGGTAAAAAAGTTAGTAGTTATGATTTATTATCTTTAGAATTAATCGTTCAAGGCGATAAGAAATTTCCAATAACAATTAAGGATAAAGATGGTGAAGTAAGAGATGTTACAATTAATCCCATTGTTGTTGGTAAAGATAATATGGTTTTAGGACTTGATTATGGCTTTTCTGTTGCTACTAAAGTTATCGATGATAAAATAGAAGTTATTGTTTTAGATTCAGAAAATGATGAATTAAAAGAAAATATGATTATTTCTGAAGTTGATGGTGAGAAAGTAGATTCTTATTTAGAGTATCTTGAGCTTATTAGAGATAAAAAAGAATTTACTATTACTGTTGATGGCGATAAAAAAGTTCAAATAGAAACTAAAGAAGTTAAAAATGAAGATTTAAATGGTTATTCACATGGCTTTAGTATTAAAGGAAAAGAACAAAAAGGTTTTGTAGCAGGATTAAAATATGCTTGTGGTAAATTCTCTAGTACTGTTAAGCAAATGTTCTGGACTGTTTGGTATTTAATAACTGGTAAAATAAGTCTTAGTATGTTATCAGGACCTATAGGTATTTATACTATTGTTGATGAAGCTGCTAAAGTAGGATTATCTTCTATTTTATCTTTAATTGCTTTATTAAATATTAATGTAGCGTTTATTAATATTTTACCTTTACCTGCTTTTGATGGAGGACATGCTCTATTCTTAATTATTGAAAAAATTAAGGGATCTCCTGTTAATCCAAAAGTTGAAAATACTATTCATAATATATTCTTTATATTATTAATGATTTTAATGATATATGTAACATTTAATGATATATTGCGATTATTTTAGATATGATTACAAGTAAGACACAAAACGTACTACAAATCTGTGTTCACTATGATGACATCATTAATTATCCTTTTAAAGAAAATGATATTTTAACAAAAGTTATTCTTGATGAATATGAAAATAAAATATTTGAAGTTGATAGTCAAGATTATGGTAAAACTAATCATTTAAAAGTAATTGATATTGTTGTCTATGAATATTTAACAGATACTAAATTTATGAATAGTGTGCGTAATACTTTAGCTTTTGAAGGAGTATCAATCGATGAAGAAAGTCTTCTAAATTATGATATTATTTCAACTCTTATTAAAGTATATCGTAATTATCGAGAAAGAAATGAAAATAAAAAAGAAGATACATTATGGTTATAAGCTAATAATTATTTATTAGCTTTTTTGTATATAAAATGATAATATATATTTAGGTGTAAATATGGATAAAGAGAAAATTGGTAAGTTTATAATTAGTTTACGTAAGGAAAAAAATATAACCCAAGAAGAGTTAGCAAGGGCATTATATGTAGATCGGAGTGTTATCTCTAAATGGGAGAGTTCTAAATATTTACCTAATCCCGAAATGTTAGTTAATCTTAGTAACTTTTTTGATGTTAGTGTTAATGAATTATTATTAGGTGAAAGAGAAAATAAAAATAATAAAAATATTATTAATGAAATGCCTGCTACTCTCTTAAAAGAGGATGCCAAAAAAAGAAAAAAGATTATTATTATCAGTAGTATGCTTATTTTAATTTTAATCATTAGTTTTCTTTCTTATTATTTTATTAATACGTATAATTCTATTAAAGTATATAAATTAACTGGTGAGTCTGAACATTGTTATGTTAATGATGGAGTAATGATTGTATCTAATAATAAAGTTTATATTAATCTTAGTAATATAAGAACAATTGGAACATATTCCATATATCATCCTAGATTATACTATTATAAAAAGAATGAGAAAGTAGCGATTAGCTATAATGAATTAAATCAAACTTTATTAATAATTAATGACTATAATAATCCTCTTTTTCCTAAAGAAGATATAAAATATATTATGAAAAAATTAATTATTGAATTTGAAATAAATAATGGTCATGAAGAAAAATATATTGAAACAATTGAGTTAAAACCAATAAAAGATTTTGCAAATAGCCAACTTATTTTTAATGTGCCGAACTAGCACATTTTTTCTTTAATTAAGATGCTATAATCAAAATAGAAAGGAGGATTTATGAAAAAGAAAGGAATAATAATTATTATTGTTTTACTCTTAATTATTGCTTTTATAACTATCATATGGTTAATACCTAAATCCAAGGATAAAGATGATGAATATGAAATAATGACAACATCTCCTAAATTAGGTAAGTATGATTTTTTAGTACAAATACCAATTGAAGATGTATCTAATGATATATCTGATATGAAAATAAATGCTGAAGATCGTATTGATTTATATGATGTCAGTAGTGTTCTTAAAGATGAATCACAAAATGAACCTTTAGTATCTGGTGCTCGTTTTCTTTATTACTTAGATGAAGATTTTAATAGATACGCTAAATACAATAAAAAAGTTCAATGGCTAATGTTAGCTGTTTCTGATGGTGCCAGAGATCCTTTAAAGAAAGTAATTTCTTATCCTACAGAAGCATTTGTTATTAAAAAATCAAATAATAAAGAAGAAACAATTAATAAAAAATTAAGTGAGATTATATTAAGTGGTTTTGGTGAATATCAGCCTTTATCTGAGACTAGAAGAGCTAGGTAAAAACTTAGTTTCAATTGGAGAATCTGAATTTTTATATAAATATTTGAAAGCACCAGATGATTTTATTAGAATAAATAGTGATAATTTAATGCCTTTGTCTAATACTGGATGTATGTCTGGCTATAAATGCTATGAAAATAGCGACTTAATGATTCAATTTGATGCTTATTTAGAAACTGGATCAAATATAGTTTATGCATATTTGTATGCAAGGTGGGATAGTGATGCAATACCTACTGTTAAGTCTTTTGACATTATGGGAATAAGATGGGACAATAACAATTTTATTATTGATAAATATAATGGTTATCAAAGATCTGATGCTGGATTGGTTCATTATGCAATAGATGGCACAAATACTAAACAGGCTTCTAATGGAATAGGTACTGCAATGAATATTGTTGATGATACAAGCTATTATCTTGAATTTGAACTAAGTTTAGTTGGGCATCTTACTAATAGTTCTGGGAACGTCTTTTATGCATCATATCAACATGCTCAAAAAGACTTAATTTTAAATGAAGCTCGAAGCTTTACCTTTGGCTCTGGTGGATTAGGAAACGTATTTGTTTATAGCGTTTCTAGTATAAAGAATAGTTACTCAAATTATCCTGGGTTAATAGAATAAATTTTTACTATTACTAATGCACTAAACAAGTATTTAATTTATACATAATAATAAATAGGGTGATGCTAATGAAAGATATTGAGTTAGATGAATTACCTAAATACATGAGTCCTAATACCTTATTGGTCGATGTTAGATTACCTGGTGATTATATATCTAATCATTTAGAAGGTTCTATTAACATGCCATATACTAACACTTTATCAATGTTAAAGAGTTATCCTAAAAGTACACCTATTATTTTATATTGTTATAATGGACATTATAGTAAGATGATAGGTAATATGCTATTATCTTTAGGATATAGTAACATTTATAATTTAAAGAATGTTAGTATGAGAAAAAGTTATCATTGATAACTTTTTTTTGATGCTAATATGATATAATTTAATTGGTGATCGTATGAATGAGAACTTAGCTATGGATAATAGTATTATTATTACAGATAGTTGTAATAAGAAAAGAGTTATTAAATATTTAAGTAGCTTAAATAAAGTTGTTAATACACGTATTATGACATCTAAAGAATTATTGGATAATTACTATTATACATATGATGAAGAAACAATTTATTATGTTATGACGAAATATCATGTAAAATATGATATTGCTTTAATATATTTAAATAATTTATATTATGTTGATAAGAAGTCTAATAATAAGAAAATAGATTTATTACTTAAAATTAAGAAAGATTTAGATAGTCAACATTTATTAGATAAAAATAATTTATTTAAAGATTATTTAAAAAATAAAAAGATTATTATATATAATATGGATTATATTCCTAATATTATTAAAAAGATAGTTAAAGATTATACTGTTATTTGTGATAAAGATAAAGAGAATATAAATAGTATATATGCTTTTAAAACGATAGATGATGAAATAAGTTTTGTAGCTACTAAAATAGTAGAACTTATTAAAAAGGGTATTGATATAAATAAAATTTATCTTACTAATTTAAATGATGAATATCGATTACTTATTAAAAGAATATTTAAATTCTTTAATATTGCGATTACATTAGATGATGCATATGATATTTATGGAACTAATATAGTTCAAAGATTTATAGAGCTATATGATAAAGATATTAGTAAAACATTAGATACTTTAAAGAAGAACTTAAGTGATAAAGAAGTAGATATCTATAATATGCTTATTAACATATGTAATAATTATACTTGGTGTGATAATTATCTAGATGTTAAAGAATTAATTATTCATGATATAAAAAATAGTAAGATTAAAAGTATCCTTAAGACCAATAGTGTTAGAGAGATTAAATTTGGAGAGATACCTAATGAAGATGAATATGTCTTTTTATTAGGATTTAACCAAGGTAGTATTCCTATTATCTATAAAGATGAAGATTATTTAAGTGATAAAGAAAAAGAAATATTAGATATTGAAACTTCTTATCTAAATAATCTTAATGAGAAAGATCATACGATTAAAACAATTAAAAGATATAATAGTTTAATTATTTCTTATAAAGAAAAAACATTAACAGATACTTATACGATAAGTAATATTAATGAAGAGTTAAAGTATCCTATTATTAATGATTATAATATAGAATATACCCATTCTAATCTATATAATAAATTATTATTAGGTTCTAGTTTAGATCTATTTAATAATTATGGAACAATAACTCCTAATTTAACTTATTTACATAATCATTATAAAGATATTAAGTATCGTGTTTATGATAATAAATTTACAGGTATTGATACATCTCTGTTAAATAAGTATTTAGATAATAAATTATTATTATCATATTCTAGTTTAGATAATTATAATCGTTGTGCTTTTAGATATTATGTAGGTAATATTTTAAAACTTAATATTTATGAAGAAACCTTTATGCAGTTAATTGGTAATTTATTTCACTATGTTTTATCTAATGCTTTTAAAGAGGATTTTGATTATGATACTTGTTTTGATAATTACATAACTAAAGAATTAAGTAATAAAGAAAAATTCTTTATAAAAAAACTTAAAGAGGATTTAAGATTTATTATTGATACAATAAAAGAACATAATAGTCATACTAGTTTAGATGAAGAATTATATGAAGAAAAAGTATATGTTAATTTAGAGGGTAATATCAATGTTACTTTTATGGGCATTATAGATAAATTAAAATATAAACAAATTGGTGATAAGTTTGTAGTAGCGATTATAGATTATAAGACAGGTAATCCTAATTTAAAACTTAATAATGCTATTTATGGTATCGAGATGCAACTACCTATATATATCTTCTTAGCTAAACATCATCCAAAGTTCAATAATATTGAAGTAGCAGGTTTCTATCTTCAAAAGATATTACATAATGAAATAAAAGCTGATCATAAGCATTCTTATTTAGAGTTAAAGAAAGATAACTTATTACTTCAAGGATATAGTAATCAAAATGAAAATATTATAAGTGCTTTTGATGATAGTTATACTGATAGTAAAGTAATTAAAGGATTAAAAATGAGTTCTAAAGGCTTTTATGCATATTCTAAAGTATTAAGTGATGATGAAATAAATGCTTTAGAAGCTTTAGTAGAAGATAAGATTAAAGAATCAGCCAAAAAAATAACTAATGGTGAGTTTACAATTAATCCTAAAAGAGTAGGAGACGATAACTTAGGGTGTGAATTTTGTTCTTTTAAAGATATATGTTTTCATACGGAGAAAGATATTGTTAATTTAAAAGAATATAAAGATTTATCTTTCTTAGGGGGTGAAGATCATGCCTAGTTGGACTAAAGAACAAGAGGAAGCTATCTATGAAACTGGTAGTAATATTATCGTTAGTGCAGGAGCAGGTAGTGGTAAAACAGCTGTTTTAACGGAACGTGTTATCAAGAAAATAGAACAAGGCATTCATATTAATGAACTACTTATTTTAACTTTTACTAAGGCAGCTGCAGGTGAAATGAAAGAAAGAATTCGTTCTTCTTTAAAAGACAATAATATGAAAGAAGAGTTAAATCTCATTGATCAAGCTTATATCACAACATTTGATAGTTATGCTTTATCAATCGTTAAGAAATATCACTATCTACTTAATATTTCTAATAATATTAGTATTGTAGAAGATACTTTAATAACGATGGAAAAAAGACGTATCATGGATGAAGTCTTTGATAAATTATATGAAGATAATGATGAAAACTTTTTAAAACTAATTAATGATTTTTGTACGCGTGATGATCAAAATTTAAAAGATTACTTTATGACTATTGTTTCTAAATTAGCAATGTTACCTGATGTTGATAGCTATTTAGATGGTTATCTTAATCGCTTTTTTGATCCTAAGTATTTAGAAGAACGTGCTTGTGAGTATGAGAAATTAATTTTAGATAAAATTAAAGAATTACAAAGTCGAGTAAATATTCTTTGTCATATGCTTGATAGTGATTATTACGATAAAGTTATTTCTAATTTAGGTAATCTATATCAGGCTACTTCTTTAGATGAAGTCTTACTATATCAAGATATCAAACTACCTAGTTTACCTAGAGGTAGTGAAGATGAGGTTAAAAATTATAAAGAAAGCATTTCTAAATTCATTAAAGAAATTAATGAATTACTTAGTTATGGATCTAAAGAAAAAGTAATTAGTGATATATTAAAGACGAAAGAAAATACGATAACATTAATTAATATTTTAAAAGGATATTTAAAGCGTATTAGAACTTTTAAAGAAGATAATGAAATGTATGAATTTAATGATATTGCTATACTAGCAATCAAAGTATTAAAAGATAATCCAGATATATGTAAGGAAGTAAGAGATTCTTTAAAAGAAATATTAGTTGATGAATATCAAGATACTAATGATTTACAAGAAACATTTATTAATTTAATTGCTAATAATAATGTTTATATGGTAGGGGATATTAAACAATCTATTTATCGCTTTAGAAATGCTAACCCATATATCTTTAAAGAAAAATATGATAACTATAGTCACGAAAAAGGTGGAAGAAAAATTGACTTAGTTAAGAACTTTAGATCACGTGATATGGTTTTAAATAATATTAATGAAATATTTGATTTAGTAATGGATGATCTAATAGGTGGGGCTGAATATCAAGAATCTCATCGAATGGTATTTGGTAATACTTCATATATTGAACAAGGTAAAACTAATCAAGATTATAATTTAGATATTTTAGAATATGATCCTAGTACTTCAATATTTAGTAAGGCTGAGATAGAAATATTTGCGATAGCCAAAGATATTAAAGATAAAGTAAATAGTAAATTTCAAGTATTTGATAAAGGCAAAAAAGTACTTAAAGATGTCCAATATAAGGATTTTGTTATTCTTATGGATCGAACATCTGATTTTGATTTATATAAAAAAATCTTTGAATATTTAGGTATACCTTTAACTTTATATAAAGATGAAACATTAAATAATAGTGATGATATTAGTATTATAAAAAATATTGTTACACTTATAATTAAAATAAATACCCATACATATGATACTTTATTTAAGTATGCATTTATGAGTGTAGCTCGTAGTTTCTTATTTAGATATAAAGATAATGATATTTTAGATTGTTTTGTTAATAATTGCTTTAAGGATATGGATATATATCAGATATTTAGTGATATTGATATTAATGCTCTTACTCCTAAAGAATTAATTGAAATAATTATTACCAAAACCAATTATTATGAAAAAATGCTTGAAGTAGGTGGAATAACTGATGGCTTAGTTAGAATTCAAAAACTACAGGAGTTAGCAAGCAACTTAAGTTCGCTTGGTTATGATATCTTCAAATTTAATGATTATCTTGATACATTAGTAAAAGATAATTATGAAATAAAATATAGTACAGGTAGTAGTGATACAAATAGTGTTAAAATAATGACTATTCATAAATCTAAAGGATTAGAGTATCATATATGTTATTTTAGTGGTTTATATAAAACATTCAATATTAGTGATATTAAAGATGCCTTTACTTTTAGTCCTAAGTATGGAATTATTACTCCTTATTTTGAAGAAGGTATTAATCAAACAATATATAAAGAATTATTAAAAAATAATTATATGTTAGAGGAAATATCCGAAAAAATAAGATTGTTTTATGTTGCTCTTACGAGAGCTAAAGAAAAAATGATTATGATTTTGCCAAAAAGTGATATCATGGATATTGGTAAAGAAGATAATGGTGCTATTGAAAACTATGTAAGACTTAAATATCGTTCATTTGCGAATATTATGACATCAGTTAAGAAATATCTAGAAAGATATTATCATGATTTAGATTTAGCTACCTTAGGATTAACTAAAGACTATTTATTTACTAAAGAAAAAGATCTCGATATTAATTCTTCAGATAATCATTTTATAGTTGAAGAAATAATGGATACATCAGAAGAAATTAAAGAAGCAAGTTTTTCTAAACATACGCATGAATTAGTTACGAATGATATTAAAAAGAATATGAATTTTGGTACTAAAGTTCATGAGATATTAGAACATATAGATTTCTTAAATTATAAGCCAACAGGTGATACATTTATTGATAGCAAAATAGAAACTTTATTACACCATGAATTAATGAAAAATCTAAATCAAGCTAAAATATATAAAGAACTAGAATTTATGTATGATAAAGATGATACTTTGTATCATGGTATTATTGATCTTATGATTGAATATGATGATTATGTTAATATTATTGATTATAAGTTAAAAGATGTATCTAGTGAAGAATATATTAAACAATTAAAAGGATATAGAGACTATATTAGTACTAAAATTGATAAACCTATTAATTTATATTTATATTCCATTATTGAAGGAGAAATAAAAGAAATTAATTAGTATTAATTTCTTTTTTTCGTTAATATTATTAATGGTGATATTATGGATGAAAATTTAGAACTTTTAGAATTTATATATCAGTCTAGTGAAATGGGTAAAAATGCATTAGAAGATTTATTAAAAGATTTAAAAGAAAAAGAAAATAAGATAAAAAGTATTATTAGCGATGAATTAAAACTATATGAGAAATATTATAAAGCTAGTAAAAAGTTAGCTAAAGATGTTAATTTAGATGGAGGTAGTATGATGTCTAAAATGGCATCTAAAATGGGTATTAAAAAAGAAGTAAAAAATGACAATAGTGATGCTGCTATTGCGCATATGTTAATTGAAGGATTAACAATGGGTAGTATTGATGTTGATACTAAAATAAATAATTATAAAGATAAAGCTGATAAAAAAATATTAAAATTAGCTAAAGAATATGCTAAATTCCAACAAGATGAAATAGCTAAATTAAAAGAATATTTATAAAAAAAGACACCTATGTGTCTTTTATTTACATGTATAACCTAGTTCTTCAAATTCTTTTTTCATGTTATCAGCAGTTGCTTCATCATCAATAACGCTTAAGTCATTATCTGAACTCATTTTACCAGGAGTCATAGTAATCTTTACGGATATACTATCTTTACCCTTAGATGTTTTAATAGCAATTCCATCTTCTTGTAAAGCTTCATATTGTGTTTTTATAGAAGAATAAATGCTATCAATATTTGTCAAGTAATCTCCCTCTAACTTTAAATCAACCTTAACATCTAGTTTATTAACTTTATCATCTTTAAAAGTTCCTGTAATTGTTTCTGTTTGTGTTAAATTATCACTCTTATCTTCTTTGGTACAAGTAACTTTCTTTTCACCACATCCAACTAATAGGAAACAAACCATCGTAATTAATAAACTGCTTGTAATTATTCTTTTCATTTTTATTCACTCCTCATTATAATGATAACATAACTAAGGAGTTAAAGTAAATTATTTTTTTATGATAATAGCTAAATCTGTTTTAGCACTACTCATACCATATCCTGACCATTTTGTTTTTACTTTTTGATAATTCATGCCATCTAATTCATTTAATAAATAATGATATGATATATTTTGACCTGTATACCCTGTGAAATAAGATTCAAAGTTTTGTAATCCTCTTAATACATCATCACTAGGTGCCCATCCATCAGGATTATCTATTAAACTTTGACTAATAAATTTATCTACTTCATCATCATAACGACATAAATAGGCTGCCATAAGTTCGCCATTGGTATTTAATCTAGGCATTAATTCATCTTTAATATATCTGACATATTTTTTAGCATTACTAGCATTCATATCTTGACCAAAATTTAAATATTCATATAAATTAGATAAGATCATAGCATCAAAATTTATATTTGCAGGTAAGTTTTTGTGTAAATCATAAAAGTCTCCTGGAATAAAATGCCATGTTGATTCTTGAACTTTTTGTTGGGCTTCATAATATGTTTGATTATTAGTATAATATCCATTAACTATTTTTGCCATTTTAGCATGTTTCCAAGGAGAACGAAATAATTCTTCAGACATAAAAGCATTATTATAGTTAAAATATTTATAAAGAATACTCCAAAAAATATTAATAGGTAATGGAAGCTTATCTTTAATTTTTTCATATAAGCGATATTCTAATATTATGCCATTATTTTCTGCTACTAAAAAGTCTAAAAAATCTTTACGTCTTAAATTTTCTAAAGCTACTTTTTTTAAAACTAAAAAGTAGATATCAGCACGATTAATATCAAATAAATATACGTCTTTAGCTCCTTTAACACTAGCGGCAACACCTTGATCACCAGAAGCTCCAATAGTTAGTGTTGTCTTAAATGAACTATTCATATGCTTTATATATGTTTGAATATCTTCCGTAGCTACATGATAAAAACGAGTGTATTCACTAAAGTTACCATTCCAACCATTATTAATTCCTTTAATCATTTCTTTAGCGTCCATTTCGGCTTCGATAATACTTGGTATTTTCATAATATTTCCCCCTTAAAGCGTGAAATATTATAAAATCTTTAATAAAAAAAGTCAAATGATGATATAATCATATTATAGAAAGAGGGAATATGATGATTAAAACAAAAAAACAAGGATCATTAATAATTATTTCAGGAACAACTTGTGCAGGTAAAGGTACTGTTATAAAGAAACTATTAGAAAGACATAATGATATTGTTTTATCAGTATCTTATACATCTAGACCTAAAAGAGAACATGAAATAGATGGTGTTGATTATTACTTTGTAACAAGAGAAGAATTTGAAGAAAAGATAAAAAATGATGAATTCTTAGAATATGCGAAAGTACATTATGGTGATTATTATGGAACACCTAAAAAAGAAATTATTAAACAATTAGATACGGGTAAAGATGTTATTTTAGAAATAGATGTTCAAGGAGCAAAACAAATTAAAGAAAAATTCCCAGAAACTATTTTGATTTTTATTATGGCTCCTAGTATGGAAGAAGTTAAAAGAAGAATTAAATTACGTGGAGATGAAAATAATGAGCAGATAGTAGAAAGATTCCGTCATGCTTATCAAGAGATAAATCAAGTAACTAATTATAATTATGTTGTCGTAAATGATGATTTACAAGATTCCGTTGCGAAAGTTGAAGCTATTTTAATAAGTGAAAAATTACGAGTAGATCGTATTGAAGAAATAGCTGTTGAAAATGAAGAAGAGATTATTCATGAATTCTTAATGGATAAAGAATTCGATAATACAAAACGCGTTATTGAATAAAAAAGGTGATAAAATGGGTATTAAAATAAATAATTTACAAAGATTATTAAACGATAATATTAATGTTCATGATTTTTGTGAAGTAAAAACATTAGAAGAACTAATTAGATATAGTGAGACTAATAAAAGTTTTAGTATAAGATTTGATCGAAATTATCAAGAACATAATTTACCTTTTTATGTATATGATGAAAGTATTAAAGACCAAGATACATATTTTAAAAATATTATTGAGGAAATGCATAAGTTAGATTGTACTTTACTTTGTTCTAATGGACATGCTTATGATAATATTTTAAAGTTTAATTTTGTTATTGATATTGATGAAAAAGCAAACTTTATCTTAGAGTTATGTGATCAAAAGATTCCTTTGAGATTAATGTATCAATATAAAACAACTATTATTAAAGGTAATCTATTTCAAGATGAATATGAGATTATTAATAAAGAAGCTAATACGTATGATGAAGAAGATATTAGTAAGATTATTAACTATGTTGTTGTTAGAAAATATAAGTATTTAGAGGGAACATTATATCAATCTAAAGTAGGAAAATTAAATGATGATATTGTAATTTGGCAAACTGATTAAAAGAAGTTGCAAATTTTAAAAAAACTGATATAATAATACTCCTAGGGAGAGGGAGTATTATGAAAAATGTAAAATCAAATCGCGAAGATATTACAATAGTTAAAAATCATTTTACTTATTTAAATTTAGGTGAGATAGATCCTGAACTTAATAGCTTTGTCGAAGATAATTTTGAATTCTTTATGCGCCCAGAAACTAAAACTCGTACTAGTGTTGATATACTAGGTAATAAACGTGGAATTATATTACGTCGAAATGGAAGTCTATTTAAATTATTTTTCATGCCTGATTATATTAATCCTAAATATGTAACTATTGAATTAGTTAATTTAGACAGTCATTTAGCACAAGAATATACAATTGATTTTGCACAAGATACAGCTAACTCAGTTGTTGTAACATATCGTAAACGTTTTAAAAGCTTAATGGATATGGATGCTAATCAAAGTAGTTTAAGTAAATTGAATACGGAAACAGTATATATTAATGGTAGAAAACGTTATTTTAAACAATCTGAACATTTTATAGGAAAACATATTAATGAAGATAGTAGTTTTTCAAAAGAAGAGACAATATGTTATTCAGCCCTAGATGAATCATATGTTAAATCTTATGTAGCTATAGCTGAACCATGTGCTTATATTCATTCTTCAATTAGTTATGAAAAGTATGATGGTAAAGATATATATCCTATTAGTTCATCAGAATTTGGAATAGAAGCTACTAAATTTAGTGAAGAAAGAGCAAAAGTATTCGCAATAAGAAAAGATAATTAACTTATCTTTTTTTTGTCAATTAATTGAAAAATATTTGTAAATATGATAATCTATATATAGAATTGGTGGGAGTGATACGATGGTAATTGTAATGACAAATGATAGTGTATCAGTATACAAAATCAGTGAAGAAGAATTTGAAAGAATTATAGCGCTACCAAATCACGATAGTGAATTAAGTAAAAATAAAATATATGAAGTACCTAAAGGGGGATATTCTTTAGCTAAGATGCAACAACAATTAGGTGATGACTTATTTCAAGTTAAGTCTTATTACTATGACAATGGAATGAGCTTAATAAAAAAGAATATTTCTAGTTTAGAAGATATACAATATTATGAGGATGAAAATCATTTACTATGGCCTAGTAAAGATTATAGTAGTAATAGTAGTCATGTAGTTTCCGTAAGTATGAAACAAGCTGAGTTAATTGCTTTAGATTATGAACTTAATGCTTGTGATCATATTGCTAATCTATTACCTCCACATTTAGTAGAAGAATTTAAAAAGTTATATAATCAAGATGCATATCATCAAAAGAAAGCTCAGTATTATCCTCATTTAAGTGATTCACTATTAGATTATTTTTATGATGTAGAATCTTTTTCTAAACTAATTGTTAAAAATAATAATACACCTTTAACATATAAACAATTAGAGGGATGTGTTTTTTTAACAGTTACGCCTGCAGGCATTAACATGGCAGGAGAGACTACATATTTTATTGAAGAATATATCATTACAAAACAAGATACTGAAGAAATAGGTAAATTATATCGTAAGTATCTTAAAGATGATGCTGTCAAAGTGGCTTATTTATCAGAAGAAGATAAATATATGTATTTAGATCGTTCTGTTAGAGAATATCGTAAAAGTTTAATAGGTGATTTAAGTCGCGTTGGATCTAAATCACGTGATATATTAAATGGAAAAACATATACTTGGAGTGCTTATAAAGCTGAATTCTTTAATAAATACGGATATATCGTAGGCGAATTTGATAGTAGTTGGGTATCTTTTGATATAGTTAAAATAGATGCTAGAACAATTCATAATGGTTATATTGTTCCTATGATAACAGAAACTTATCAAAGAGAATCTAGTGTAGTACATCATGTTGATATAGATGACACTTTAGATGATAGTCAAAGTGTAATGAGCGCTACTGATTTAATAAGACCAGATGATGAATATGGAGATCCTGATAGTGAATTTGAACTACCTGATTTAGAAGATTCATTTAGTTCAGAATTCTTGGTACCTTTTGATGATGATGAGGAAACATCTGATAAGAAAAAGGACAATCCTCCTGTTATGCAAGCTACTACACCTTTGGTAACTAGTCCATTTAGTACCCCAGGATTTGTTAAGAAGCCAGAAGATACTAAAACTAAACCTGCTGAAGGCTCAGCAGTTATTAGAGCTATTTATTCAGAAGAACCAACAAGTCCATTTAGTACTCCAAGGTTTGTTAAGAAACCAGAAGATACCAAAACAAAACCTGCTGAAGACTCAGCTGTTATTAAAGCTATTTATTCAGAAGAACCAACAAGTCCATTTAGTACTCCAGGATTTGTTAAGAAACCAGAAGATACCAAAACAAAACCTGCTGAAGACTCAGCTGTTATTAAAGCTATTTATTCAGAAGAACCAACAAGTCCATTTAGTACTTCAGGTTTTGTAAAAAAAACAGAAGATACCAAAACAAGTACTTCTGATGGTGCTGCTGTTATTAGAACTAGTGATCAAAAAGTTGTAGAGGGAAATCCTTTCTTACAAACACCTATTATGAAACCAACAACTGATGATAGTTATGAAGATAAATATCGTGCTCTTGTAAAAGACTATGAAGCTATTGGTGGGTTTATTAGTAAGGTTGATACAATGCTAGCTAGAATAGGACAACAAATTAGTATTAATCGTTCATTAGTAGATGAAGATATAATTAGTGAACATTTAAGATTAAAAGCAGAGTTAGATAAAATAATTAGTAGTTATCAATTTGATAAGTCACGTCTTGCTGGAGAAATAAGATTTATGAAAACTGCTAAAGAAGAAGATGATCTTAAAGTTTCTACTCAATATATAGTTGCAATGTCAAACATTAGTTTATTAGATAACGACTTAAATAGACTAATAAGTAAAATAGAGGATTTAGGTCAAAGAGTAGATAATCTTATTAATGGTAATAAGCCTAGTAAAAAGCATAAATAGGAGATATATGGAAGAGAAAAAAGAGGAATCAAAAATGGAAGAACAAAAAGAAAAAATAACCGAAAAGGATAAAGAACAATCTGCATTTGTTCCCGTACATATTTTTATGCAGTATTGGGATGGGGAAGACTTAGTTGATGGAATAAAAAAATAAAAATGTAAGATTAAATTCTTACTTTTTATTTAAGGAGTATATATATGAATGCAAAAAGAAGAAAAGATGAAGGTAATTTTATTGTTAGATACATAAAGAGCTTTTTTCATGCTTGTTCAGGAATTACATATGCTATTAAGTATGAACATAATATGATTATTATGTTATTAGCTACTATAGTTGTAGTAGTAGCAGGACTTTATTATCATGTAACAGAGTATGAATGGTTATTTATTTTATTTGCTATAGGTAGTGTTATGAGTATGGAAATGATTAATTCATCAATAGAAGCAACTATTGATTTATCTACAACAGAAATACATCCTTTAGCTAAAATAGCTAAAGATACAGCATCTGGAGCTAGTTTAATATTATGTTTAATATCCTTTATTGGAGCCTGTATAATATTTATACCTAAAATATTTTAGTAGTTAAGGGGTTTTAGTTGAAAAGAAAAAAAGTTGTTTTATTTACAGGTATTTTAACTTTAATGATAACTAGTTCTTCGATTTGTATTAATTATAATGCTCAAACGTATGAAAATAAAATAATTAATCATCAATGTGAAGATCATGATTCATCTTTATCTTTAATAGCGCATAGAGGATTATCATCTAAACATGCTGATAATTCTAAAGAAGCTCTTATAGATTGTATTAATAATAACTGTATAGCTGGAGTTGAAATAGATGTAAGGCTAACGAAAGATAAACAAATTGTTTTATTACATGATAGTCAAATATCAGGTTTACCTGTAAGTTCATATAGTTATGATGAAATAGAAATGCTGAGACAAAAGAAATGTTCTAATCCTTTAACATGGCTTACTTATGATAAAGATGAAACATGCCTTATGGCTAAAAGAAATATTAGTCGTTTAGGTGATTCTTATCACTTGTTAACTTTAGATGAAGCATTAGAATGTCTTCCTAAAGATAAAATATTATTAGTTGATTTAAAATTTGATGGAACTAATGATGATTATCTTATTGATGAAGTAGGAAAGAAACTATCAAGTTGTGATAACGTTATTATTCAAAGCTTTAGCTCAACTTGTTTAACTTCGATGTGCCAAAAATATCCTAACTATAAATATCAGATTTTAATATCTAAAGAGAAAAAATTAAGTCTTTTAGATGAAGACTTTGATGGATATGGTGTTAGATATAATTTAGTTACTTATGATATGGTAAAAAAAGCTATTGATCAAGGAAAAACATTCAGTATTTGGACAATCGATGGATATAATGAAATAGATGAATTATTTTCTATTTTAGGTGATTATCGTTCAAAAGTTAATTATATATCTAATGCTCCTGATAGTATATGTTATCAATATTGTCTTAGAAAAGGTGATTTATGAAAAAAGGTTTATTAATTATCCTAATTTGTCTTTTATTAGTAGGATGCTCTAATGTAAAAGAATATGATAAAAAAGTTGAAGAAGATTCTCCAACTAAAGAAGAAAATAATAAAGTTAAAGAAGAGTCTACAACTAAAGAAGAAACTACTTCTAGTGAACCAGAAAAATTAGAATATCCTGTTACTTTATATTTATTTTATAATGCTTCTTGTGATCATTGCCATGAAGAATTAGAATGGCTTGATAGTATTAAAGATAATTATAGTAATTTAACTATAGTTACTTATGAAGCAAGTGAGAATCTAGATTTATATTACAAAGTAAAGGAAGGCATGTCGATTGATAGTATGTATGTGCCTTTAACTATTATAGGTAATAATTACTATATAGGTTTTGCTTCATATGATAAAGTGGCTTTTTTAGGCGCTATTAAAAGTTATGCATCTTTTGATAATTGTGATGTTGTAAAAACTATTCAAACAAATGGTGATGTTACAGCATGTCTTAATAAAAATAAAGAATAATCTTTTTAAAAAAATAAAAAAAGGGTTGCTTAAAGTAAGCAAATATGATATATTTATATTGCTACTTTTATGGCGATGTAGCTCAGTTGGCTAGAGCACATGGTTCATACCCATGGTGTCGAGAGTTCGAATCTCCCCGTCGCTACCAATGATTATTACTAGATCTTGTATCTAGTTTTTATTTTTCTTTATTGTTATTTAATATGCAAGAAATTCTTGCTAGTAATGTCGAATAAGTTTGATATAATAATTTTAGATTATCTTTTATTATATTCTTATGAAAGGAGGAAATTTTATGAATCTGGGTGATAAAATTTTAAAAATAAGAAAGGATAATAAAATGTCACAAGAACAGTTTTCAGAAATGTTAAATGTAACAAGACAAACTGTTTCAAATTGGGAAAATGGAAAAAATTATCCAGATATAGAAACACTAATAATAATTAGTGATAAGTTTAATGTTTCTCTAGACATTTTGTTAAAAGGCGATAAAGAAATGATAAAAGATATTAATAAAAAAACAAAAAATAATAAAGCATTAAAAATAATTATTGCTGTTCTTATTGCTATTATAGTTTTATTTGTTGGTTTAAAAATATATGAAACAGTAGATTATTATTTGAAAATTAATGATATTGATAAAGATAATCCCCCTCTAGCACTTACTATGAACAAATGTAATTACAATGGTAAGAGATTAAGATTAAATGCTATAATAGAGCAAGATTGTAATTATGAATATAAAAAATGGTATGAAGTTCCAAGTTGTACTTCAGATTATAATAAAAAACCAATTGCTTTTAGTATTATTGATAATGAAACTAAAGAGCAAGAAAAAGAATTAATGGAAAATAGCAATATTAATGTAGAAGACTATGATAGTGCTAATGATTTGCTTACTGCAGAGGAGAATTACATTATAAGTATTGGTGGAACTTGTGATAATAGGTAATAATTAAAATTACAATTTATATGAGTAAGATTATCAAGTAAAATTGATAGTCTTTTTTTGTATATATTGTTATATGAATATAAAAATATTTAAAAAAGTGTCTAGAGTATGAAATCCCATCGCTACCAATGATTATTAAGTCCTTATATATTAAGGACTTTTTTGTTATATATCTTTATTTTTGTGATATAATACTTTTAGATAGTATAGGAGGTATTTATGGAAAAGAAGAAAAAAGAAATTGTTAAGATGTTACTTAATCAAAATTTAGAAGAAAAAGATGAAGAAGAAATACTTGATTTACTAATTAATAATTCTATTACAATTGATGTTGATAAAGAAAATGATGAACATATGACTTTTGGAGAACGACTTGCTGATAGAATATCTGAAATAGTAGGTAGTTGGGCTTTTATTATAGGTTTTTGTTTATTTCTTATTATATGGATAGTTATTAATGGATATATCATGGTTAATGCATTAGATCCTTATCCTTTTATTTTATTAAATTTATTATTATCTTGTTTAGCTTCTTTACAAGCGCCTATTATTATGATGAGTCAAAATAGGCAGTCTAAAAAGGATACAATCCGTAATAAGAATGACTATCATACCGATTTAAAGAGTGAGTTAATATTAGAATCATTACATGATGACTTAGATAAAATATTAAAAAATCAAAATAAAATATTAGAATATATTAAAGAAAAAGAAAATAATAATTAGCACGTATAAGTGCTTTTTTCATGTTATAATGTATTTGGTGATATATATGAAAAAACTTAATGTTACAATTGTTTATGATAAAGATGAAAAACATATTTTAATGTGCTACCGAAAGAAAAATCCTTATAAAAATTTATATAATTTAATAGGGGGTAAAGTAGAAGAAAATGAAGATGACCTAAAGGCTGCTTACCGTGAATTAGAAGAAGAAACAGGTATTACTAATAAAGATATTATTTTAAGTCATGTCATGACTTTTATATATCCTTTAAATGATATAGAATTACAAACCTATGCTGGAATACTTAATAAAGATGTTAATTTAGTTGAAGAAGTAAATCATTTATATTGGTTTGATATTAATGAAAATTTTTTTGATATGAAAAAATTTGCTGGAGAAGGTAATATTGGTCATATGATTGAACAAGTTAATTTATTCCATGATGCGCTTTTAAAAAAATAAAACTTGAACTTAAGGTGATTTTATTATATTATGTTGATAGAATGGTTGTGATGATATGCCTTGTATGATTGAACTTGCCTTTGGTAATATGGATGAAGTAAATAAGGTAATAAATGATTTATTAAAAGATAAATTAATATGTGGAGCGCAAGTTATTGAAAGTAATAGTAAATGGCGTTGGCAAGAACAAATAGAAATGTGTAAAGAGTATTTAGTTTTTATTAAAACAAAAAAAGAATTAGCTAATGATATATATGATGTAGTAAGAAAATATCATAGCTATGAATGTTTTGAGTTTGCTATAATCGATTTAGATAGTTGTAATAAAGATTATTTAGATTGGATTAATAAAACAACGAGGTAATATATGAAGTTATATCGTGGAATTCATTTATCTTTTGAAGAATTTATTAATTTTGATTTAAATGCTGATTTAATAGTGCCATATGAGCCTATAATTGATGATCAGGGAAGAAAATGTGTTGCTGATGGTAATGAATATGGTGTCTATATGACAGATAATGAACAGATGGTTTTAGATGTTTATGGTAAAGTCCATCATCAGGGAAGTAAGATTGATCCTAGTATTTCTTTTGATGGTAATCAATCAGTTTGTATACCTGAAATAGCTATAGCTTATGAAATGGATAAAGATAAAGTTAATGCTAGAAAACCTTTTATAACAAGTATTTTAAAAGGTCATTACAATAATGGATTTATGGGTGATGAATGGATAACTGATAAAGTATCAAAAGAGGATTTCCGCATTATTCGTCTTATGATTGGATCAGATACTCTTCATGAGGAGGAAGTGATCCCTTTAACTCATGATTATAATGCATTAAAAGAAGAAGTTATCAAAATAATGAAAGAACGTATTGAAAGATTAAAAGTTTTTATTGCGTATTTAAAAACATTAAATCCTAAAACATTACGTTTTATGAATAGTGTTGATTTAAGTCAATATAAAAAGATTTTTGGTAAAAATGGTTATTATTACCTTAAAGAAGAAGATATAGATATATCAACCTTTGATGGCGTTATTGATGCTTTGAGATACTTTGTTTATAGTCAAGATAAAGAACATATTGATTTATCAACTTTAAGAAAAATAGATATGTTAAAATTAGAACTTAAAAATGTACCTATAAATGAACAAGAAGATGCGTTTGATCAGTTATTATTAAATGAGGTTAATAGTATTAAAAAAAGAATTGCTGAAGCAGATAATCCTAATGTCAAATTAAATTTTGAAAAACGTTTAGTTTTTTGGCAAAGTCTTTTAAATAAGTATCGTGAAATATTAGAAAAGAAAAAACAGAAAGATGTTAAGATTTATTGATATCTTTCTTTTTTTAATTGTTTATTATAAAATAAAGATAGAGTAGGATGTTGTTATGAAAGATTTATTAAATAGTTTTAGTTATAATTCAATTGTTATTTTAAGTTATTTTTTTCTATCTTTAATTATTTTAGGAATTAATTATTTAACTCATGATAAACTTAATAAGTATTTATTTTCTAATTATGTAAGTGCACCTTGGAATCCTTTAACTTATTTTCGTTTATTTAGTCATTCGTTAGGACATGAGAATTTTGAACATTTAATGAATAATTTTGTTTATATATTATTAGTAGGACCTATGATTGAAGAAAAATATGGTAGTATTAATTTGCTAATTATGATATTAATTACATCTTTGGTATGTAGTTTAATAAATATTATTTTTGTTCGTAATCGCATCTTAGGATCTAGTGGTATTACTTTTATGTTAATTGTATTAAGTTCAGCTGTTAATCTCGTAAATGGTAAAATACCTATAACATTAATATTAATTCTTTTATTTCATGTTATTGAGGAAGTTATTAAAGCTTTTAGAAAGAATGATCATATATCACATATATCGCATATAGTAGGAGCATGTTGTGGTATTATCTTTAGTTTTTATTTTAAATAATGTATAGTAAAGTTATTGAAGATAAATTAAATAGTTTGTCGAAATCTAAATTTCGTCATAGCTTTCACTTAAAGAAGAAAGATAAAGAATATATTAATGCAAAGGGATTAAGCGTTATTGAAGAACATGCTTACGATTTTATTAAGACAAGATTAATAGTTAATAATCCTAAAGATGGAAAACAAACACCTATGAAAGGACATCCTGTTTTTGTAGCGCAGCATGCTACGGCAACTTGCTGTAGAGGATGCTTAGAAAAATGGCATCATATTCCTAAAGATAAAGAATTAACTAGTAAAGATATTGATTTTATTGTCTTTTTAATCATGGCATGGATAAAAAAAGAATATAGTAATCATCTTTAAAAAAAGATAAAAATGTATTATAATAAATATAGTTAAGATAGAGGTGTTATATGAAGTGTAAAAACTGTGGCTATGAATTAACAAGTGACGCCATCTTCTGTGAAAAATGTGGTACTAAAGTTGAAACTACTGAAGAAAAAGAAAATGTTGAAAATATAGAAGAAAAGAAAGAAGAAATTAAAGAGGAGAAAAAAGTAGAAGAGACAAAAGAAGAGATAATAGAAGAAAAAGATGAATCTATAGAAAACAAGGAAGAATCTATAGAAAATAATCTTAATATAGATGTTCATGATTTAGCGCCTGATGATATTGATGATTTAAGATTTAAGAAAAAAAATCCTTTAGTTATTATTCTTATTATTTTGGTTATAATAGCTTTAGTAGTATTAATAGGCTATTTATTAATTAATGATCGTGAAAAACAAGAAGAAAAAGCAAAAAATGATTATCAAGCTATTATTGATGAGTATGGTAAAGAAATAGAACGAGTAGCTAGTGATTATTTATTAGATCATGAAATAATAAATGATTTTGATGAAATATCTGATTTAGTTAAATATAATAAACATAAAGTTGTTTGTGATAATGTTATTATTAATATTGATGGAACAGTATATTTATCTAGTTGTTCGATTAATGGAGTAGAAGTTGAAGAAACATATGGTCGTAAAAAGAATATTATAGCTAAAGATGATGCTTGTAATATTATTACTAAAACTGATAAAAATGTTTTAGAGTTCTATGTTGATTCTGAATTAATAAGTGTTTATGAATGTGAACATGATAAATGTGGAATATATGAGCCTGTTAATTATAATTCTTGTCTAGATATGATTACTGTTCTTGAAGATGGTGATGAAAAATATCTATATAGTTATCAATCAGCCCAACAATTATTAGATCCTCTTGAAGATATCGTTTCTATTAAAAAAGATGATAAAGTATTAGGCTTTATTTATAAAGATTTAGAAACAGAAAAATATGGCTATGTTAATACCAGAGGTATTACTAAGTTAGAAATGAAATATGATACCTTAGGATTAATTGATAATGGTAAAATATATGGACGTAGTATTGATATAAATAATAATCGTATTACAGCTAGTATAGATGATAAGTATGGTGTTATTGATTTAAATACAGGTAAAGAAATTATTCCATTTAAATATGATAATATTTATTTAGGACCTAATAATACTTATGTTATTAAAGAAGATAAAAAGTATAAATATGTTAATGCTTCATTAGAAAAAATATTAGATAAAGAATATAATATGATTTTTGCTTTTGATCAAGTAATAGTTGTTAATGATGATAATAAATTAATTATATTAGATAACAAAGGTAATAAATTAATTGATAAAGAATTAGATACTTATATTGATTATAAAGAAATACCTATAAGTGGTGTATTTGGATATAATGTAACAATAAATGATAATGTTTTAACAATTGAAATAAATAAATCTAATGGTAGAGGATATGATAAAATAAAATATCTATATCATATTGATACTAATTCTTTAGAAGCTGAATAAATTCTGGATTTTAGTTAAGACTATTATTAGGAGGTATTATGAAAAAGAAAAAAAATAATAGTCATTCTGAAGAAACTACTAATACAACTAAAGAAGTAGTTGAAAAAGAAGTATTTCCAGAAGAAACAACTGAAGAAGAAGATAATAATAAAACTCAATCAAAACACTGATTGAGTTTTTATGTATATGTACATTTGTTTGGTGGTATGCTATAATGATATTGGAATGTGATAATATGAATAATTTATTTGAAGATGAAAAAATTGAATTTAAACCTTTAGCAGAAAGAATGCGTCCTCAAACATTAGATGCTTTTTTTGGACAAGAAGAAATAGCAGGTGAAGATTCACCAATAAAGAAGATGATTGAATCGGATAATATTTCTTCAATGATATTTTGGGGACCTCCAGGTGTAGGAAAAACAACACTTGCTAAGATAATAGCGCATCAGACTAATTCGGCATTTTATGAATTAAGTGCTGTTACAAGTGGTGTTAAAGAAATAAAAGAATTAATTGAAATATCTAAATATAATCAAAGTAATGGGCAAAAAACCATTGTCTTTGTAGATGAAATACATCGCTTTAATAAAGCTCAACAAGATGCTTTTTTACCATATGTTGAAAATGGTAACATTATTTTAATAGGTGCGACAACTGAAAATCCATCTTTTGAAGTAAATTCAGCCTTATTATCACGAGCTAAAGTATATGTTTTAAAAAGTTTATCTATAGATAATATTAAAGAAATTATTAATAGAGCTTTAAGTTTACCTGAATATGCTGATGTTTTATTAGATGAAGATTGTTATGATGTTATTGCCCAAACTAGTAATGGTGATGCTCGTGCAGCCCTTAATACGTTAGAAAATACAATTAATTTTACACAAGTAAAAAAAGGAAAAAGAAAAATTACTAAAGAGTTATTAGAGAAAACATTACAAAGTAAAACTTTCTTATATGATAAAAATGGAGAAGAACATTATAATTTAATTTCTGCCTTACATAAGTCTATGCGTAATAGTGATCCTGATGCCGCTTTATATTATTTAGCTCGTATGTTAGAAGCAGGAGAGAATCCTTTATATGTAGCGCGTCGTTTGATTCGTTTTGCATCAGAAGATATTGGACTTGCTAATGCCAATGCATTAGTACAAGCTACTAGTGTTTATGAAGCCTGTCATTATAATGGTATGCCTGAATGTAATGTCAATTTAGCGCAAGCTGTTGTTTATTTAAGTTTATCGCCAAAGTCTAATTCTTTATATACGGCATATAATAAAGCTAAAGAAGATGCTCTTAAGACTGCTAATGAGAAAGTGCCTCTTCATTTACGAAATGCTGTAACTAAATTAGATAGTGAACTTGGATATGGAGAAGGATATGAATATGCTCATAATCTTAAGAATAAAGTATCGAAAATGACATGTTTGCCAGATAAAATTAAAGATCATAAATACTATTATCCTACTGATAGTGGTAATGAAAAGAATGTGAAAAAGGTTTTAGATGATATTATAAAAAGAAAAAATAGTTAATTTTTTATTGTCGTAGGTAAAAAAGATATGTTATTATAAAAATAAGGTGATTATCTTTATGACATTATATGACTTAGAACCAGAACAAAAAGATGTATTCTTAAAAATGATGAGTAAAGTGCGTAAAAATGTAGAGAATCAAAATATGTGGTTTATAGATGGCCTTGATTTAGATTCTCTCTTTTCTAGTGCTATAGAGTCATTAATGAATAATGAAGATATTGATAAAAATAATGTAAGTAGTCAAATAGAAGTATATTATCAAAAGATGTTTGATGAAATATTATTAGATAAATTACAAAATGATCAAAATCATTCTTTTCTAAATTTATATCTTCAACATTTTTTTAAAGGTAGAAAAAATGATAAAGGTTTAGAAAAAAATTTAGATGACTTATTGATATCTTTTGAAAGAATAGGTTATGAACTTAGTTATGATGATTGTTTATATCTTGTTAATTATAATCCCATTAAAGAGATGCTTGATAAGTTAATTAAAGATAAACAAGGTAATGTTCTTATAGGAAATATTAATTATTTATTAGAGAGTGATATATATATTTTAATTCAGCCTTACTGTGATGTGAATAATATATCATTAGAGGAAGATACTAATGATGATAGCTTAGATTATCTTTTTAATGATAAAAGAAAAGATAATTATTTATCAGATGACGCTACAAAAGATTATTTATTACAATTACCTAAAGATGTTTTAACTAGTGAAGAAGTAATTGCTTTAGCAGAGAAAATTGAAAAAGGTGATAAAAGAGCTTTTGATAAACTAGTAGAAAGTAATTTACGATTAGTTGTTAGTATTGCTAAAAAATATATGGGACGAGGATTATCTCTTTTAGACATAATTCAAGAAGGTAATTTAGGACTCATGAAGGCTGTAGAAAAGTATGATTGTAAAAGAGGAACACGTTTCTCAACACATGCAACATGGTGGATTAGACAGTCTATTACTAGGGCTATAGCTGATCAATCAAGAACTATTAGATTACCTGTTCATGTTGTGGAAACTTATTCTAAAATAAACCGTGTTAAAACTAATTTAGAACAAGAATTAAATAGGGAAGCTACTATAGATGAATTAGCTTTAGAATTAGGTATGACACGTCAACAACTAGCCGATTTCTATAGTCGTAGTCAAGATATTGTAAGTATAAATACACCTGTTGGTGATGAAGAAGATACGGAGATGCAAGATTTTATTGCTGATGATCGTTTTGATATAGAAAAAGATTTTTATAATAATGATTTAAAGCATTCTTTAGAGCCTTATTTAAAATCTTTATCACGTAGAGAACAATTTGTTTTAATTCATCGTTTTGGTCTTAATGGAGAGTCTAGAAAGACTTTAGAAGAAGTAGGCAAAATGCTTAAACTAACGCGAGAAAGAGTTAGACAGATAGAAGCTAAAGCTATAAAAAAACTAGGAAATAAACCTAATTTTGATAGTCTATCTATTTACTTAGATAATCCTGATGCAGGTAAGAAAAGATTATCAGAGATGAAAAAAAATAATTCTTTTAATCGAACTCTTCTTCAAATATTAGTTATTAGAAAAGATTTAGTTTCAAATTTAGTAAAGTATTTAACTAATGAAGAAAGGGAATTATTAAAAAGAATGTTTGGTAATGACTTAAGTAGTAAAAGACAAATGTTAACTTTAGAAGAGGCTCCTTTAGGAGAACAATTACTAAGTAAATTATCAGCTTATAAGTTAGCTTTAATGTATCCTAATAAAGTTGTTATTATTAAAGAAAGTTTAAAAGAAATATTAAAGATTGATGATGAAGAACTAGAAAGATTATTTGAGACATTATGTCCTTTTGATCAAGAATTACTATTAAAAAAATATAAAAATAATATTTATGGGGAAGATACTATAGAATTAGATCTCGTATATGAGTCTTATTTACGTCGTGAAGTTATAAAAACTTTAAGACATAATCATAAAGCTGTATCCGATAAAGTAAAAAAGAAAGTGAAAGATTTACCTATTAATTGTATAACTTTAGCTTTTAATTGTTTAACTAAAGAAGAACAATTAGAAATTAAAAATAAATATGGAGAAAAAATATTTACTTATAGTTTCTTAAGTAGTTTGATAAATAGTGATACTAATTTGCGTAAACTATATGAATATGCGAGAAACATTAATGAAACAGGTATGTTTAATTTAAGTGTTAACGATAGAGTATCACTTATATCTTTAGTAGATACTGATATTATAAGTCTAAAGATAGCTTTACCTATTTTAAATAAGTGGGAAATGAATGTTATTATCAAAAGATTTGGTGATGATTATATAGATAATCCTAAGTATCATCGTTTAAATCCTAATGATAATCATAAGCTATTTTTTGTTATCGTTCCTAAATTAAAAGAAAAAGTAGCTATGATTAATGGATCTATTGAAGATTTATGTGATACAGAACTTCCAAATATTTTAAGTGCTTTAAATTATTTTCAAGATCGTGAACAAAAACTTATTCGTAAAAAATTTAAATTAATGCAACGAAAAATTAAAGTAGAACTTACATATGAGAAAACTTTATATGTTATGAATTATCTATTACCTCAGTTAAAAGAATATGCTAAAGCAATTGAACAATATGGTTCTTTGTCACTTGAACAACAATTAGAAGCTAATAAAAGAAAAAAAACTCAAATGAGTACTAAAACTGTTGCTGAAAGATTTCATACTAATAGTACAATATTAGAACAAGTTATTCATAGTTTATCTAAAAAAGATCAATCTTTATTTCATAAAATATATGGACGAAATTTTGATGAAATCTTATACAAAGTTATTATTCCTGATAATATGGAATCAAAACATATTGTTTTAGTTAATAAAATTAATAGACGTATTAAAAATTATCAGGAAAATGGTATAGTATTAAGAAGGGGATTAAATAATAAAGAAAGTAAGGCTTTAATCTTCTTTAAAGAACATTTAGATATAATATCTAAAATAAGTTTATCAAGTGAAGATAAGCGCTTCCTTATTATACGTTTTGGACATGATTATTTAACTAATCCTATAGATCAAGAAGTGCCTGAAGAATATAAAGATAATATTCGTTCTCTTCTTATGAGCATCCATCATAAAGTAAATAACTATGAAAAATATCATACTTTTAATATAGAAAAACCAAAAGGTAAATATTATGATATTCCTAAATTATTTAATACGACTAAAGAAGCTTTATTAGAAGTATTAGATACTTTAACACCTGAAGAAAGAATTTTATTTGAAAAAAGAAATGGTACTATTTATGATGAGCCAAGTCCTTTAAATTGTTTATCTGGTGATGAAAGTAAAGCTTATAATATATTACGTTTAAAAGTTATACGTAGATTAAATACCCCTATAAAACGTATACCTATTAAAGATCTTTTTGCGACATCAAGAGCTAATCTTGATACAGTATTACTTGCTTTACCTGAAGATGAAAGAAATATTTTTAATAAGCATTATGAACTAACTGATGAATTTATCATACGTCATAAATTATCCCATGAAGAACAAAAAGTCTATAATGTAACAATACTACCTAAAGTAAAACGTTATATTAAAAATTTAGAAGAATATGGCGAAGTTTTAGTAAGAAAGAAAAAACAAGAATCTAAAAAGAATAAATCAAAGTATGGAACTATTTCTTCTGTACTTGGTATAACACGTGAACAATTTATACAACTAAGAGATAGTTTTAATGAAGAAGAAAAAGCTCTTTTTGATAGAAAATATCAATTATTAGAAGGTGAAGAAATAATTATTCATCGTTTAACAAATATAGATAGTTATAACTATATTCATACATTAATACCTAAAATTAATTATCGAATTAAAAAGATGAAAAATCCTAAAGAAGAAGAGGGAAGAACACCTAAAGTATTAAAAATAGAAGATGTCTTTGGTGTTAAACATGATACTTTATTAGAAGCTATAAATACTTTAAGTGAAGAAGAAAGAATTTTGTTTGAAGCACGCTACGAAATAATTGATGATGAAAGATTAATTCAGTATCCACTTAATACTAATTTAATTAATCAATATTATCGTTTTATTGCTCCTAAGATAAAAAGAAGAATTCAAAACTTAAAAGAGGGAAATGATAGTCAAAAGATTGTTCGAAGAACATCATTTACTTTATCTTATGATACTGTTCAATATTTAAAACAACTACATAATCCTGAACTTAAGAAAAAAGTCTTAAGTAAATTATAATTAATATCTTGCTAAAAAAGATTATTAATGTTAAAATGGTAATGTCTTTAAAAAGACATTACATGGCCTGTTGGTGAAGTGGCTTAACACATCACCCTCTCAAGGTGACATTCTCGGGTTCGAATCCCGTACAGGCTACCAAATTGATAGAAACTCGGAAAAAGACGAGTAAAGATAAAGAACGCACTTGGTAAAAGTGCGTTTCTATGTTACGATGAATATGTCAAGGAAACTTGCATAAAATAAAAAAGGAACATTCAATAGTGCATGTTGAGTGTTGCCATTAATGTGCGTCACCTAAATCATTGCTGAGTTAGGTGATTTTCTTTTATATTAAATTTTACAATTTAGAAAATACCTTTGTATATTATCTTCCTTTTGTTTGACTTTACTTATTGTTTTATTGTATACTCTAAGTAGAAGGTGATAGTATGAAAGACACTATTATGATTCAAGAAATGGTTAATGACTATTTAAGAAAAAATGGTAAAAAGACTGTTACAGAATTAATGGCTCAAAAAGATCAAAGAGAAGTCTTAGGTATTATTACACCTGCTCATAAAGTTGTTTTACAACAAATGATATATCAATACGCTAAAGAACATGGAAGTAATATTAATGAGGTGTTAGGACATCAACAAATTTTAGGTGTTTTATCTAATGAGGAATTAAAATATATCGATTTATTACTACAAGATTATCAAGAACAAAAAGAAGAAAAAACTAAAATAGTTGCTTAAATTAGACTAAGGTCTAATTTTTTTGATATAATTGAATAGGTGATAATAATGAGTTTTGAAGAACTAAGAGAAAAATATCCAACTTTTATATATGAAAATTATCATATAGATGATAACAGTGATGAATATGTTTTTACTTTTGATTTTTGTATTCCTAATTTAACAACGTTTCATCCTACTTTAAAAATAAGTAAAAAGAAATTACGTCAAGATATTAATCAAGACTTATTAAAATATTTAGTTTTTCATATTGGTTTAATAGAACTTATTAGTTATTATAAGTGTACTTGTAGCCCTAATGTGGAGATTAAAGCAGGCTATATTAATGAAGAACAAATTAATTGGTTTAAAAAACTATATTATTATGGTTTAGGAGAATTCATGTATGTTAATCATATTGAATGCTCATTAGATGATTTAATGCATATTACATGTTCACATAATAAAGAAGAATTAGAACATATAGATTATGTAGGACAAGGTAATTTAATCGCTATTGGAGGAGGAAAAGACTCTATTGTTTCTTTAAACATCTTAAAGGGATTAGACAATACAGGCTTTATTATTAATCCTAAAGAACCTAGTCTTAAATGTATGGAAATTTCAAGCTTAGACTATTTAGAAGTAAAAAGAGCCTTAGATCCTACCTTATTAGAATTAAATAAAAAAGGCTATTTAAATGGACATACACCATTTAGTTCTTTAGTAGCTTTTATATCTTATTTATGCGCTTATTTAATGGGAAAACAATACATTATTCTATCTAATGAAGCAAGCGCTAATGAACCTACTGTTTTAGGTACTAAAATAAATCATCAATATTCTAAAACATACGAATTTGAAAATGATTTTAATAATTACACTAATAAGTATTTTAAAATAAATATAAACTATTTTAGTTTATTAAGATGTTTATCAGAATTTCAAATAGGAATGCTATTCTCTCAATATAAAGAATATCATTCAATATTTAAAAGTTGTAATGTTGGCAGTAAAAGTATTCCTTGGACATGGTGTTGTAACTGCCCTAAATGTTTATTTGTTTATATAATTCTAAGTCCTTTTCTTACTAAAGAAGAATTAATAAATATCTTTAAAGAAGATTTATACAATAAAAAAGATTTATTAGATACTTTTATTGAATTATTAGGTTATAGTAAGACCAAGCCTTTTGAATGTGTAGGAACTTATAGTGAAGTAAGATACGCAGTTAGTCTAGTTATAAATAAATATCAAGAATTACCTTACTTATTAGAGTATTATAAAGAACACTATCCTTTAGAATTAGATAATGATTTAAGAAAAACATTTAATAATGAACATAATATTCCTAATGATTTTGTAAATCTTGTTAAAAAGGAATTAGATAGAGTAAATGGGTTGATAGATAATGATTGATAAAATTATAAATTATTTAAAAGGTAAAAATATAGCTATCTTAGGTTTTGGTATGGAAGGTATTGCTACATATCACTTTATAAGAAGATATAGTAAGATGCTTCTTACTATTATTGATAAAGTAAATCCTTTAGATAAAGTACCCGAACTAGCTAAAGATGAAAATGTCATGATTGTTTATGGAGATGACTATTTAAATGGCTTAGAAGAATATGATTTAGTTATTAAATCACCTGGTGTTATCACAAAAGATATTGATGTAAGTAATATTCATTTTACTTCAGAATTAGAATTATTACTAAAATGTCATAGACATCATACTATTGGTATAACAGCAACTAAAGGAAAAAGTACAACATCTACTTTAACATATGAAGTATTAAAAAGTTGTGGTGTTGATACTATTTTGTTAGGCAATATTGGTAAAGCAATTTTTGATGAAATAGAAAAGATTCAACCTACAACCTGGGTAGTAGTAGAAATGTCAGCTCTGCAACTTGAATTTGTAGATGTTTCTCCACATATTGCGGCTATTATAAATCTATATGAAGATCATTTAGATCATGCAGGCACAGTTGAACATTATCATGCTAATAAACTAAATATCTTTAAATATCAACATGAAGATGACTATGCAATATATAGTAGTGATATTAGTCCTTTGTGTGATTATATCGATGAACGTTATAAAGCTATTAAATATGGAATTCAATTTAATGAAACAAATGAAAATAATATTGTTTGTCTAAAAAATCATAAAGTATATTTAAATAATAATTTCTTATATAACTCTTTGGATGAAAGAAAATTATTAGGCGAACATAATCTACGTAATATTATGTTTGTCTTAACGATTGCTTATCTTTTAAAACTAGATAGTCAAAAAGTTATTACAACTATAAATAACTTTAAAGGATTAGAACATCGCATTGAATATGTTGGTAAATATCACGATGTTATTTTTTACAATGACGCTATCGCAACAATACCTGATGCGACGATTAATGCGATTGAAGCATTAAAAAATGTCGATACTTTAATCTTTGGAGGTATGGATAGAGGCATTAATTATCAAGAATTAATTGACTTTTTAAATAAAGGAATAGTTCGTAACTTAATATGTATGCCTACAACAGGATATAAAGTAGGTAGTATGATTACTAATAATAAGGTAAATATATATAAATGTGAAATGTTAAAGGATGCTGTTAAGTTAGCTAAAGAAATAACTAATAAGGACAAGATTTGTTTATTAAGTCCTGCTGCCTCTAGTTATGAATACTTTAAAAATTTTGAAGAAAAAGGTAAAGCTTTTAAAGAGTTTGTCAAAGAAGAGGATTAAAAGATTTACAATTAAAATATCTTATGTTACAATATAATTGTATTTATAGGTGAGAGTGAGGTACTAATGATGACAGAAGTATATCAAGTATCAGATTTTCAAGATGGCATGATTGAAGAAACAATAAAAGAAGTTGCTGAAGCTTTAGCTGAAAAAGGATATAATCCTATAAGTCAAATAGTTGGTTATTTGCTTAGTGGTGATCCTGGATATATATCAAGTCATAAAGGAGCTCGCAGCAAAATTACAAAATATGAAAGAACTAAAATCATGGAGGTTTTAGTTAAAAAGTATCTACAGTAATGCGCTACTTAGGTTTAGATCTTGGAACAAGAACTCTAGGAATATCCTTAAGCGATATTACACACACCATAGCTAGTTCCTATAAAACTATTCGCTTTAATGATAGTGATTATGATTCAGTAATGGAAGAATTAAAACAGATCATTGAAGAATACAAAATTAGTAAAATAGTCTTAGGATTACCTAAAAATATGAATAACAGTATTGGTGATCGCGCCTTAACAACTTTAGAATTTCGTGATAAGTTAGTTAATAACTTTAATATTGAAGTAGTTATGCAAGATGAGAGATTAACAACAGTAGAAGCTACTAATTATATGTTAGAAGCTGATATATCAAGAAAAAAAAGAAAAGAAAAAGTTGATGCGTTAGCAGCCAATATTATTCTTCAAACATATTTAGATAAAGAGAAAGGGAGATAAGAATATGGAAGAAAAAATGACTTTTAAAGTAATTAATGATGAAGGAAAAGAAGTAGAATGTGAAGTATTATTTACATTTGAATCAGATGAAACAAAGAAGAATTATATCGTTTATACAGATAATACAGTAGATGAAGAAGGAAATACTAAGGTATATGCTTCAATTTATAATCCAGGTGAAGATGAAACAAAATTAATACCAATTGAAACAGATAAAGAATGGAAAATAATTGAAACTATCTTAGAAGAGTTACAAAACGAAATTCAAGGAAAGGCCTCAGAAGAGTAGTAATACTCTTTTTTGTTGTTTATGAAGAAGACATTTGTTGTAATTTTATGTGTTTTAATTGTATTAGTACTTATATCTACAATTGGTTTTCTATTTGGATATTCTTATTATAAAGAACAAATAGGACCTGTTACTAAAGAGTGTCAAGAAACAATTGCATTTGAAGTTAAACAAGGAGATACATTCTATTCTTTAGCGCCTAGACTAAAAAGTATGGGTTTAATTAATTCTGAAGATATGTATAAAATATATTTAAAATTAAATAAACCAGAAGGATTATTAGTTGGACGTTTTAAATTAAATTCTTGTTATAGCGTTGAAAAGATTGTTGAAATATTACAAGGAAAAACAGATAAAAAAGATCGTGAATCTACGGATATAGTTATTACTTTTAAAGAAGGAAAGAATATGCGTAGTGTCGCTAAAACAATCGCTAGTAATACTAATAATACTGAAGACGATGTATATGCTTTACTTAAAGATGAAACTTATTTAAAAGAATTAATTAATACTTATTGGTTTTTAGATGATACTATTTTAAATAAGAAAATATATTATTCTTTAGAAGGATATTTATATCCTAATACTTATAATTTTAAAGATAAGAATGTTACTGTTAAAGAAATATTTAAAAAATTATTAGATGAAACATCTAAACAATTAGAACCTTATCGTCAAGAAATAGAAAAAAGTAAATATTCTGTTCATGAGATACTAACTTTTGCTAGTATTGTTGAATTAGAAGCAGGGCCTACTTATCGTCCTGAAGTAGCAGGAGTATTTTATAATCGTTTAAATAATAAAATATCATTAGGTAGTGATGTTACAACTTATTATGGCGCTAAAGTAGATATGGCAGAAAGAGATTTATATAATTCCGAAATAATAGCTATTAATGATTATAATACTAGACCTACATCATTTTTAGGATTACCTATTGGACCTATTTGTAATCCTTCTGTATCATCTATTAAAGCTGTATTAAATCCTAAAAAGACTGATGCTTTCTACTTTGTTTCTGATAATACAGGTAAGATATATTTTTCTAAAACATTAAATGAACAAAATCAAACGATTGCTAAACTAAAAAGAGAAGGATCATGGGAAAGATATTAGAACTAAGAGAATATGCTAAAGAACATCATGTACCTATTATGCAAGATGCAGGTATAGAATTTATTTGTAATTATATTAAGGAACATAATGTAAAAAAAGTATTAGAAATAGGTAGTGCAATAGGCTATTCGGCTATATGCTTTGCTAGTGTAAAAGATGACATTTATGTCACAACGATTGAAAGAAATACTGATTTATATAATGAAGCTATTAATAATATAAAGGATATGCAACTAGAAAAACGCATAACTATTATTAATGAAGATGCTTTAACATGTGAAATAACAGGAAATTATGACTTAATATTTATTGATGCTGCTAAAAGCCAATATATAAAATTTTTTGAAAAATATAAAAACAATTTATCTGAAAATGGTGTGATTATTACTGATAATTTATCATTTCATGGTATGGTTGAAGATATATCTTTAACACATAATCGTAATACTAGACAACTAGTTGGTAAAATAAAAGACTATATTGCTTTTCTTAAAAACAATGAAGAATTTAATACGACATTTTATCAATTAGGGGATGGAATATCAGTATCAAAAAGAAAACCCAAATCATAATATTTGGGTTTTAATATATAATATATTAGAATAAAATTAAAAAATTGCTTCTTATTCATTGACTTATTTTAATTTTTGTATATAATAATGGGTACAATTGATTGAGGGGGAAAGCAGTAAAGGGGGAATTATTATGTTAAAGAGTCTTAATCATATAAGAATCGTTACAGGTTGTATAACTATTTTCTTTTGTATGTTAACAGCTTCGATCGTATTCGCTAAAGGTGATGAAATCATTACTAAAAAGAGCTTTTATAGACCAGTGGCTTCTAACAACGAATATGTCGATAAAAATATTGATTTTGTCGATACAATTGAAAAAACAACAACAAGTGGAATAACTTATGATGTTCAAATTGTTGATGGTAATGTTATTCAAAAAAATGTAAACACTAATACTTCTTCAAAGATTTATACAAAAGGAGATGCTAAATATTTAGCTGAAGTAAATTATTACTTTGATGATGCATGTTATATCTTAGTAATAACAGAAGATGGCGATTTATATGCCAACGTATATAAAAATAATGAGGATAAAGCAGAATTTCGTAAAATAAATACTAACTTTGACATTGACAATTTAAAAGTTAGAGAAAAGGAATTAGGCTTTTATGATTATCCAGATGTTTCCTTATTTGGACAAGAACAAGATGGAAAATGGAAGGAAATCAAATTATAGGAAGAGAAATCTTTCTTTTTTTTATGCTTTTTGATATAATAAAATAGATAGTAGGGGAATTGGAAAGAGTAATATAAAAGGAGAAGTAAATATGAATAATGAAAATAATATGAATCCTATGGTACCTAATCAACCTGTAATGCCAGGTAACGTACCTCAAAGTAATCCAGTGTCACAAGCGCCTGTAGCTCCTGTGCCACAACCAATAGCTGTACCTCAAGCTACAGTTATGCCTCAGGCACAAGTACCACAAGCGCCTGTAGGACCAGTAGCTCCAGTAGCACCAATGCCACAAGCACCAGTTGCTCCTGTAGCGCCAATGCCTCAGCCAGCACCTGTACCTCAAGCACCACAACCTGCACCAGTGCCTCCAGTAAGTCCTCAACCAAGTGTAGGAAGTGTTCCATCTACACCAGGAGTTATTCCTCCTCCACAAGGTAATCCTGTTCCTCCAGTAGCAGGACAACCTATGGGTCAACCAGTTAGTACACCTCAAGCATCTACACCTAAAAAGAAGAAACCAATTGTTCTTATTATAGCTTTAGTTGTAGCACTTGCTATTGTAGGAGTTTCTTTATATTTTACATTCTTTAGAGGTAATAATAATCAATCAGAACCAGAAATTGTAGAAAATAAAGAGGAGGTTAAGGAAGAGGAACCTGTATCTAAAGAGGAGGAAACAACAGTTACTTTTCATGGCTTTGAGTTTGAAAAGTTAGAGGGTTATAAATATGAGGTAACAGAGAATTTAATTATTATTAGTGATGATAATCAAGCTATAGCAATTAGTAATGTTACAGGAGATATGGCTACAATTAAAACAACGGTTGCTAATATAAAAACAGCTATGGAACAAGATAAATTAACAGTAGGGGCTACTAAAACAGCTACTTATGCAGGTAAAGAAATGATTACTTATGAAGTAGCTAAAGAGGATTTAAAAGGATTATATTTTGTAGTACAATCACCAGATGCTAAAAACGTTTTTGAAGGAGTTATAACTAATACTTCTAATACAGTTGATTATAATAGTTTAGAAGTTGTAGCGAAAATAGTTGATAGTGCAAAAGTAAAAGATACTATTCCTACTTCAGATAAGGTATTAGGATCTAGTCTTGATATTCAAAAAAGAAATTAAAAGCTTTGAGCTTTTTTTCTTTTATTCATAAACTAGACTATTTATTTAAATTTTGCTATAATGATTTGGGATTTGAAAAGAAAGGAGTTTTATGAGTAAAATAAAAATGTTCGCATTAGGCGGACTTAATGAAACAGGCAAAAATATGTATGTTGTAGAAGTTGACAATGATATTTTTGTATTTGAAGCGGGTTTAAAATATAGTGATGATAATTCACTAGGTGTTGATTATATAATTCCTAATTATGATTACTTAAAAGAAAATAAAGATCGTGTTGTTGGTATTTTTGTTACACATGGTCATGATGAACAAATAGGGGCTTTAGAAGATATTTTAGCGGATATACCTGATTTAAAAGTATATGCAACAAAGTTTACAATAGAAATTATTAAAAGAAATCTAGAAGAAGAAAATATTAGTACGGATAATTTAATTGAATTACAATTACATCGTAATGTATCTTTTGGTAAAAATAGTATTTTTCCAATAAGAGTATCACATTCAACTCCAGATGCTGTTATGTATGTTTTATATACCGAAGATGGAGCTATTGTCTTTAGTGGTAACTATGTTATAGATCCTTCTATGATTGGATGCTTTAATTCTGATATAGGCAAAATTGCTTATGTTGGTAAACAAGGAGTATTATGCTTTTTAAATGAATCAGTATATGCTGATAAGAAAGGATTTACATCTCCTAATCATCGGGCTAGTGATATTATACGTGAAACAATTAATAAAAATGAAGGAAGAATTCTTTTTAATATAATGCAAGCACAAATATTTCGTATTCAAGAATTATTTGATGTTGTATCAAAAACAGATCGTAATGTAGTTGTTATGGGTAAAAAACTAGAAGATTTAATTATTTCTTCTATTGATATGGGATATATTAATTTTGATAAATCACGTATTAAAAATATTAAATGTGTTAATGAAAAGGGAATAATTGTTTTAATATCTAATGAAAGAGAAATGCCTTATTCTAATATTAAAAGGATTTTAAGAGGTAGTGATAAATTTATTACTTTAACTAGTGAAGATACAGTTGTTTTTGCATCTCCTGTATATGATAATATTGAAGTAATATCTACGCAAGTTTTTGATGCAATAGCACAACAGGGCTGTAATCTTGTTATATTATCTAAGAAACAATATCGATCACCACATGCTTCATCTGAAGATATCTTAATGATGATTAATATGTTAAATCCTAAATATTATTTTCCAATTATAGGAGAATATCGTTATCAAGTAGAGAATGCTAATTTAGCATATAAACTTGGTATGGATGAAGATCATGTTTTATTAAAATTAAATGGTGATGTTGTTACTTTTGTTAATGGAGAATTAGTCGATACTAATGAAAAAATTAAGACTGATGAAATATTAATTGATGGTAAACAAGCAGGAGATGTTGGTGATTTAGTCTTAAAAGATCGTGAACTATTAGGTGAAAATGGTATTGTTATTGTAGCGACAACTTTAGATAAAACAACCAAAAATGTTTTAGCAGGTCCAGAAATATTAACAAGAGGCTTTATCTATGTTAAAGAAAATACTGATATTATTGAAGAAGCATCTAAAATATCTTTAGGTGTTGTAAAAGAATGTATTAATCCTAACTATGTTGATTTTAATAAAATAAAATTAGGTATAAGAGAAAAATTAGGAAAGTATTTTTATCAACAAACTGGTTCTAAACCTATGATTATTATTGTTGTACAAGAAGTCTAAATGACTTCTTTTTTTATTGACTATGATGATTTAATAATGATAAAATTAGATTATGGGGGATGGTATGATGAATATAGAGGCGTTAATACCATTTAATGGACAAGTTATTCAAACTAAAAAATTAACAGAATTAGGCTATAATACTAAAAGTATTAATAAGTTAATGGATGATAAATATCTAGAGCGTACTCGTAAAGGATATTATAAAGTAACTTTACAAGATGATTTAGATGTCTCTTTAATGATTCATTATTTAATGAATAATTTATATGATGAATTTATCGATTATTTTGACTCTTTAACTATCAAAGGTTATGAAGCATATTATTATAAATTTATGTATGATATTATGACTAATAATTTTTCATCAGCTTATAAAAGTCTAATTAAATGTTGTGAATTAAATGTTACCCAAGATAATAAATTAAATTTATATACTTATGTTTTATTACTTACAGAGTTAATGAATTTATCTAATCGTAAACTAGTATCATTAAAAAATAAATTATTTGATGCGAAAGAAGAAACCTTAAGTACTTTTTTAGAATATATAATTCAAAGAGATTATGATCGTGCTTGTGATAATTTACGTCTTCATAAAGATAAATTATCTAAATTAGAAACTAAAGTATTACGTGAATTAAGTCTTAAAGCTAAAGAAAGCTATAATAAAAAGCATTCTCCAGAAATGGAAGAATATAATAACTTATATAATTTATTTTATGAATGTATTTCTAGTAATGATTATGATAGTGCATATTACTACTTCGCTAAAATGTATACTTTAAGTAATAGTATGGGTATTGAAGATATACGCTTAAAAATAATTGGTGACTTATTTGGATGCTTTAACTATATTGTTGAACATCAAGAAGTAACCCTAGATACATATAAAACGAAATATACTTATGAAAAAGATGCTATAAGTAGTTTCTATCAAGCATTAAATCGTAATGATTACATTAATGCATTAAAATTTACAACGGAAATTATTAAAACTAGTAATGATCCTAATTTTACTATTTACCATGCATTACTTGAACGTATATATAATTTCTTAAATATTCGTTCTGTAATTAAAGCTCGTACTTTAGAACAAAAAGAAATAACTTTAGATGACTTAATAAAAGAAAAAAAATATAATGAAGCACTTGCTTTAGCAACTAAAAGTAATATGGATACCCATGATAAAACCATGATTACTTCGATATTAGAATCAATTGTAGCTTTAGATAATGGAAGTTATTTTACATCAAACAATTAATTTTTAGGGAAGATAAGTAATGATCTTCCCTTTATTAA
>CANQON010000011.1 GCA_947625505.1 uncultured Bacilli bacterium | reverse complement strand
ATCTTTTTGGCATGGGATACTTTTCCATTCATAACTTTCTATTAAAAGTATATTGACTTTTAATAGTTAGTCACCTAAATTCTATATTTAGTAATTTACCTTTTATAAGAATCTCATTATCTAATAATTTACTAATAATCAGATTATTACCTTTTATTTCTAGTTTTCCTTTAGCATGTTTTAAAACGACTTTCGTATCACTAAAAGAGATAATATCCGTATAATTTAAAATATCAATCATATCATTTAAGATGAATAGTTGAAATTTATTATCAAAGATATACTCTTTTAACATGCTTATCACCTATTTAAATATATTCACAAAAAAAAGGACTATGTCCTTAATCTCTTGGTTTAAATATTAAGCCAAAAATAAATGAAAAAACAATGGCTGAGACAATTCCTGCTGATGTTAAATCAAACATACCTGTAAATATTCCCATTATTCCTTTTTGACTTATAGTGTCCATAGCGCCATGAATTAATAAATGGCCAAAGCTAGTAATAGGTACTAAAGCTCCTCCTCCACACCATAAGACGAATTTATCATATATATCAAAAGCATCTAAAAGAGATCCTATAACTACAAAAAGACTAGTAATATGACCAGGTGTTAACTTAGTATTATCAAGTATTATTTGTCCAATTAAGCATATTGTACCTGCAAATAAAAAAGCATTAAAGTATATCATCTGTTACCTCCAAACTAATCGCATGACTGATACTAGGTATAGATAATTTTTGATTTACCATTGATGTTGAAAGTAAAGCTCCTGTCGCTACTAAAAGAACACGAGATATTTCGCCATCTAACATTTTTTGATATATATAACTATTAAAGACTAATGGTAAACATACAGGTCCACTTCCTCCTGCATATACAGGTTGATTATCTAAATCATATATCATACAGGCTGTATCATCATGATTATTTAGCTCAATATTATATTCAATTTTCATATATTCTCTTAATATTTTTTTACCATATATACCTAAATCACCTGTTAATATTAAGTCATAATAATTAGCTTCTCTTTTTAAATCTTTTAAATGTTGATAAATAGTGTAAGCAGCACTAGGAGCCATAGCTGCTCCCATATTCATAGAATCAGTAATACCTAAATCAATTACTTTACCAATTGTCGCACTTTCGACTTTAATTCTTTCTTTTTTTGATGATAGTAAAAAGCTAGCTGCCCCTGTAGCTGTAAAAGTAGCTGTTTTTCTTTTTGGTCCTCCATATTCAACAGGTTGTCTAAATTGTTTTTCAGCACCATTATTATGAGATGATGTACTAACAAGGCAATTTCTTATTTGATCTTTATCAACCATATTACTACCAATAATAAGTCCTAAAACACTAGTTGAACAAGCTGAATATATACCAATTAAAGGAATACCTATAGAAGCACTAGCATAATTAGTAGAAACTATCTGATTAAGTAAATCTCCAGATATATGTAAATCAATATCTTGTTTTAATTTATTGGCTTTATATAAAGCCATGTCTACACTATCTATTAACATACGACATTCAGCTTGTTCCCATGTTTTCGTTCCACAATAAAAATCATTATATACTTTATCATAGTATCTTCCAAAAGGTCCTTTACTTTCATAAGGACCTGCTACTGTACTTACTTCACTTAAATAGACATTATCGTATTTAAAAGTCATGTTATACCCCCATTATTAAAAATCTTAATATACCAAAAAGATAGGCACTTACTACGCCACACATAATAACAGTACCTGCTAACTTAAACATATTAGCACCCATACCTGTAACAATACCCTCTTTTTTATACTCTAAAGTAGCGCTCATCATCGAGTGCGCAAATCCTGTAATAGGAATAATTAATCCACAACGAGCGAAAGATACCATTTTATCAAAGAATCCTAAACAAGTTAAAAAACATCCTAGAAAGACTAAAGTAATAATCATAAAGACACTTGCATCTTTAACAGGAATATGTAAATAATAAGAATAGACATCAATTAATAATTGTCCAAATATTCCCATTAATCCTCCTATAATAAAAGCAATTAAACCATTATATAGTCTATTTTCTTTAGGTGAATATTTATTAACTAAATCTTTATATTTATTTTTATCCATAATAATCCTCCTATTCCTATTATGGAATAAGAGACTTGTTTTATACTTTAAAAAAGATTAAAATGATATTGGTGATATTATGATAGAAGAAATTGAAAAGCTTATAAAAAAATATAGTCATCATAAAGTTGAAGATTTAGGAACTTATAAACCAGGATTTTTAGCTATTAATATTAAGAAATATTACTTAAATAATGGCGCTACTATCATACGTGATACCTTAATTAAACCTACCAAAAGAGCAGCTATTATAATACCTAAAACAATAAACAATACATATATTATGGTTGTCCAACCTAGAGTAGCAACAAAAAGAGGCGTAACAGTAGAATTCCCTGCAGGCTTAATTGAAGATAATGAAGATATTATTGAAGGAGTTAAAAGAGAATTATTAGAAGAAACAGGATATACATGTTCAAATGTTAAAATGCAAACAGAATACTATCAAGATACTGCGACAACAAGCTCTACTTTAGCTATCTTATCTGCTGATCATTGTCAAAAAGTCCAAGAACAAAAACTTGATAATGATGAATTTATTACTTATATTGAAGTTACCTTAAAAGATATTGAAGAATTAATTAATAAAAATTATATTGTTGATGGTAATACAATGTTAGCTGTAGCCTTAATAAAACTAAAGAACCTTTAGTTTTTTTCTATATCATAAAAAAAAGGTTTATTTTTTATTTTTTTTATGCTATAATTCTAAATGTACTTGGAAATGTCTCCTTAGCTCAGTTGGTAGAGCAACAGACTCTTAATCTGTGGGTCTAGGGTTCGAGCCCCTAAGGGGACACCATTTGTAAATAAAAGATAGCTTAGCTATCTTTTTTTAGTTTACCTATTTTAAGTAAATCAAGTAAATAAGTATTTTGTTTAGAAGTACCACGATAATCATCTATATTATTAGCATGCGCTATTAAAGTACGTTTAGTAAAAGAGCTATCAACATTAATACTTTTTAAACCATCTATAAAAGAATTACCTTGATAAGATGTTTTAGGATAATATTCATCATAATGCATAAAGCCATTTAATCCTTTATCTAACATTATTTGGGGATAATTTTTATAAGCATAATCACGATCACATTCAACATCCGCTATAGGCTTACCTTTGCCTCCACTAAATTGCCACATTCCATTTTTAGGATAAGTAGGACGAGTATTATTCCAACTAGCTACCCATTTATCATATTTATCTAATTCGTTTGTTTCAATATAGCGTCTAAACCAATAATCAGAAGCATAAATGATAACATAGTATCCTTTATCTTCTAAGTATTCCATAAATCCTTTTATCGCTTCTGTTAATTCTTTCTTTCCTGCTTTTCTTTGATAAATATTATCTTCTACATCTATAGCAATAGGATATTCAAAACGTTTCCCTTTTAAACAATATTCATACATAAATATAGCTTCTTCTTTACCTCTTTCATAGTTTGTAGCTCTTGAATACCAATAAGCACCAATAGGAATACCATTTTCTTTAGCATGACGATAATTTTCTTCAAAACGGGAATCAATTGATTTAGATATACCATTATCACGATCAGTATATCCTGCTCTTAACATAGCAAATTTAATACCTTCTTCTTTAGCTTTATAAAAGTCAAAGTCACCTTGAAATTCTGATATATCAATACCAAATAGTTGCATATTTCCTCCTTTCATAACATCTTATTCATTAAATAATAGTCTGTAAAGTTGGAAGACACAAAAAAACATCTAAATAATTAGATGTTAATTACAAACTGGTGACCTGTACGGGATTTGAACCCATGTATGCATGCGTGAAAGGCATGTGTGTTTAACCACTTCACCAACAGGCCAATAAATGGTGGGCCTGAATGGACTTGAACCATCGACCTCACGCTTATCAGGCGTGCGCTCTAACCAGCTGAGCTACAGGCCCATTGAAAGTATTGCTTTTTTTTCAATGACTATTCAAGTATACCTTATTTTTTCCTTTTTAGCAATACTTTTTTGTTATTTTTTATATCTTTTTAATTAACTACAAGTATATCCATCATCAATAGAAGCCTTTTTAGCATCGTCATAATTAACAAAGTTAGGTAATCCTAAGATATTATCACCTGTACGATCTCCATAAATAATAATCGTTACAAGCATACGATTAGTTCCTTTAGTTAAATTCGTATCAACATTATCATAATTATAGTTTTGTTCTAAGGATTTATCATATTCTTTATACATCGTATCATAATAATCCATATAATTATCAGTTAAGCTAATATCATTATGATAGATAACTGTTTGAATATCATCGCCTTTAAAATAATAAATTTGTATATCATTATCAATAACCTCTTTATTATCTTCTGATGATACTTCTTTAGAACAATATAGTTTCTTTAAACTTTTATCTTCTTTAAATCCCATAGTATCATAAGCAATATCAAATATAGATGTAGATTCTTTATCTTTACTTTTAGGTCCTTTTCTACCTAATAATAGCACAACAACTAAAATAATAATAACAAGCAGAATAGCTACTGAAGCACAGATAATTACTTTACGATTATCTTTAGTTGTACCTATTTTTTTGGAATATTTATTAGTAATACCTGTTGTTACTTTAGCACCTACATTGGTATCATTAATTAAATTACTTACAATACTTGAGCTAATATTTTTATTTTCTTTACTATGTGTATCATTATATTTCATAGCTTCACCCCTATGTTTACGATATAAGTATATCATACTATTTGATAAAAAAAAAGATGATTAATTGGTTTGAATTAACTTTATCATCTCTTCAGCACTGAAAGATAAAACGTTATCTTTTAATTTAATTATTCCAAAGTGTCTTACCTTTAATTTAGGATTCACATTCACTACAAATAATTCTTTATTTTTTAGTTCATCTAAAACATATTGTTTAGTAATTACTCCTACACCATAGCCTATTTTAACAAATTCGATTAAAAGATTGGAACTGGCAATATTCATAATACTTTTAACTTCAGCATTATTTTCATGGAAATATTGTTCAATAAATTCACGTGAACTAGAAGGTTGTTTTTGTAATAAAATAGGATATTCTAGTAATTTATTTAAACTAATTTCCCCTTTTGTTAATTCTATATAATCTTTATTAACAATAAAGGCATCTTCTAACTCTCCTAATTCAATATAATCTAAATCGTTATCTTGATAATCAGGCATTTTAGCAATAATAAAGTCTAGTTTACCTTCTCTTAAAGATTCCTTTAATTGATTAGTAGGATCGGTACTAATTTCAATAATAATATTAGGATAAAGTTCATGATATTTTTTTATATATTTCAATAAATATTTTTTAGTTAATGTCGTACTAACACCTATTTTAAGAGTTCCATAGTTTAGTTTTTGTAAGTTACGTACTTCTTGTTCTCCTTTATTAATTAAGTCTAAAGCTTGTTTAATATATAAAAATAGTTTTTTACCATTTTCATTTAAGGTTACACCTTTTCTTGTACGTATAAATAAAGATGCTCCTAATTGATATTCTAAGTTTTTAATATGTTTAGTTACAGCAGGTTGTGATATATTTAAATTATTAGAAGCTTGTGTAATATTACCTGTTTTCGCTACTTCCATAAATATACGATATAATTCTAAATCAATCATCATATCACTTCCTTTATTAATATGTTAGTTAAAGAAATGATTAAAGTCAATCATTTCTTTAATTTTTTTATTTTAATAGCATCGACAAGTGATAACTCATCAATATTAATATTATTATTAATACCTGTACCAATCATAACATTAGGCTTAATAGTTAGTCCATGATAATCAGTACCTCCTGATGCATATAAATTAAATTTATTAATCATTTCTTGCGCTAAAAGTCTTTCTTCAAGATTTAAATTAATATGATCTTTTTCTATACATTGCATGCCTAAACTAACTAAGTATTTAGTCGTATCATATAATTCTTGATAGTTAGTAGCATAACTATTCCAATGGGCCCATGATACATATCCTTTAGCATTTAGTATTAATTCAACACATTCTTCCATTGATAAGCCCTTTTTCTTAGTTCTTACTTTTTCCATAATAGGATTTAAATATAAGTCAAAAGCCATTTGAACGTTAGATACATATCCATATTTAATTAATAGTTTAGCAATATCTACTCTACCAATATTACCTACTCTTTTTAAGATATTATCAATATCTATCTTAGGAAAAACAATAGCGTAATCTTTTTTTAAATAATCTATTTGTAATAAGAAATTATATCGATCACTTTCTTTTTTCTCTTTTAAAACACTATTTAAATCTTTATCTTCAGGATTAAAATCATAACCTAGTAAATGCATTCTACCATGACTAACTTTAGCTGTTAATTCTACACCTGGAATAAATGTTATATTAGGATCATTATCTTGTCTTACTAATTCTAACATTTCTTTTGTTCCCTCTATTTCATCATGATCAGTTATTGAAAAAGTTTTTATTTTCTTATCTTTAATTAAATGATATAAATCTAAAATACTTGTATCTCCATCCGAATAAATAGAATGAATATGTAAATCAATACTTGCCATATTATCACCTCTAAATAAATTATAGGATGATTAATTTTAATAGTAAAATACTTATTAGATATGATATTTATAACTTAAAGTTATGAAAAAAAAGAAAGTTAACTTTCTCTTAATTCATCAATCTTTAAAAACTCATCTTTAGGAACAAAATTATAATCATTTAAATACTTATCAATATTTTTACCACTAGCTAACATCACAGCTAAGAAATTAATTTGATCAGGATTATATAATTCACTAGCAAACTTAGATATATCGACACCCATTTTATGAGCAATAACATAAGCCTTTAATTGATCAGTAGTATAATCAGATATTTTTAAAATATTACCAAATTCTTTTTTAGCATATTCATGATAATAAGTAGCGCTACTATCTTCAACTATTTCTTCATTAGTAACAGTATTTTCACTTACTTTGCCATCTAATTCAACAGATACAGTAAAAGGTTTAAAATTAAATTCCGTGATTTTTTTCTCACCTATTAAGTTTTCACGAGCTAAAGCATAAGCTTCTAAATAACTAATATTAGGTCGTGATTTCATCAATATTAGAGCATCTTTTCTAACATCATCTATTAATTCAATGTTTTGAACTGTTGCCATGTTTCCCCTCCTTATAATTACACTTACCACAACTAACCATTGTAACAGGTATGATTCTATTACATCCAGGACATTTTTTAATGTGCGTTACATTATGTTCATAAAAAAGTGCTTTTCTATTACGCATATAAATATAATTAGGAATAAGCCATATCATTCCACTAAATAAAACAAAAATGATAAAATATAATAGATTATTAATTAAATGATATGTACTACCTATAACTATTATCCAAATAATAAATAAATAAATAAGAAATAAATAGTAAGCTATTTTTCTTCTTTTTAGGCCATAATAAAAAGTAATAACACTATATATAAATATCATAATATCAAGAATTATATTAACAATAGTTATATTAAAAATATGGAAAGGCTTTATCATACTAGCAATAGCATAAAATGGTATCACAATAAAGTTTATAAAATCTAACCATATTGTTGACTCTTTATTCATATCTCACCTATTTTCATTATAAGTATATCACATTTTTTATAAAAAGAAAAAGAACTTAATAGTTCTTATAAATTAACATTATGATATACTTGTTGAACATCTTCAACTGTATCTAATAGACTTAGTAAACGATTAAAGGTTTCTAAATCTTCACCTGTTAAATCAATTTTATCTTTAGCAATCCATGTAATTTCATCAACATCAAAATCAACATTAGGTAATTTAGCTTCAATAGCTTTTTTAATATCATATAAATTTGTAGGTGAACCATATACTAAAGTCATTCCATCGTCAGTTTCAATATCTTCAACTTCTACATCAGCCTCAATTAAGGCTTCTAATGTTTCTTCTTCATTTAAACCTTTAAAGCCAACGACACAAACATTATCATACATATAGCTTACACTATTCATAGCACCTAACTTTGTATGTGTTTTATTAACAACAGCTCTAATATCACTAACAGTACGATTTAAATTATCTGTTAAACAATCAATAATTAAAGTAGAACCTGCAGGTCCAAATACTTCATATTTAGTATTTTCATATGATTCATCAGCACCACTATTTACTTTATCAATAGCTCTTTTAATAATATCAGCAGGTACTTGTTCTTTTTTAGCTTTATCTACTAATCTTTTTAATGAAGCATTAGCATCTGTACTAGTTCCTCCCATTTTAGCAGCTTGATATATTTCTCTAGCATACATTGAATATATTTTTCCTTTTGCTGCTCCGTTTTTTTGCTTACTTGCAGCTATATTTGGGTATCTTCCCATAAAGCACCTCTTTCCATGTTTATTCTAACATAACAATTAGTCTTTCGCAACACTTTGCGCTTTCTTTAAAGCTGATTTAGCTGCTAATTGTTCTGCTTCTTTTTTACTATGAGCAACTCCTTCACCATACACAATATCATCTATTTTAACAATGATATCAAATGTTTTAGCGTGAGCAGGCCCTGACTCATTTATAACTTCATAATCTAAACTTTTACGATCCGTTTGAACTAATTCTTGTAATACGGACTTATAATCTTCAATAAAATCAATTGTCTTATTCTCAATTAAAGGTATGACATTATCATAAATAAATTTCTTAACAACATCAAAACCACAATCTAAGAATATAGCACCTATAAATGATTCAAATATATCAGCAACGATGGTTTTATTATGTTTGCCATCACGCTCTAATTCACCTTTACCTAATTTAACTTCTTCATTTAAACCTAGTAAACATGAATATTCATATAAAGCATTTTCACAAACATAACTACTTCTTAATTTGGTCATTTTTCCTTCTGATTCATCACATGTCTTATATAAATATTCACTCATAATAAGTTCTAGAACAGCATCACCTAAATATTCAAGTCTTTCATAACTTGTTGTATTCATTTCATTAGCGTATGAAGTATGTGTTAAAGCTTCTTCATATAAATTAACATTAGTATAAGGAATATTTAATTTTTCTAATAGTTGCATACAATCTCCTTTCCACTAGTAATTATATCATACAAGTTTAATATACACAATTAGCTTTCCACTTTATTTTTTTCATAACATTTAGTATAATGAATATGGTGTTATTATGAAATACATACTTATTAGCTTAATTAGATTATATCAAATAATTCCAGGTCCTTGGCATGATACATGTAGGCATTATCCTACTTGTTCTAACTACGCTATTGAAGCCATTGATTACTATGGCTCTATTAAAGGATCTTATTTAGCTATAAAAAGAATACTAAGGTGTAATCCATGGGGTACCTTTGGATATGATCCTGTCATAAAGGAGAATTTAAATGAAAAAAATTAAATTATTTATAACTATATTATTAATTTTATTAACAAGTGGATGCTTTAATCAAAACTCAATGGAAAATATTGAAATACGTACAACAGCTTATCCTATTGAATATATTACTAGTCGTATATATGGTAATCATGGTACAGTAACAAGTATTTATCCTAATGATACGGATAAAGATTATATCGTTAGTGATAAACTATTAAAAGATTATAGTAAAACTAATTTATTTATTTATAATAGTAATGAACCTAATGAAATAGAATATAAGAATAAGATGTTAAATGAAAATAAAAACTTAAAAAGAATTAACGCAACTGAAAGCTTAACATATACTTATGGCATTGAAGAATTATGGTTAGATCCTATGAATTTATTATCGATCGCTAATAACGTTAAAAAAGGATTTAAAGAATATACTGATACAGCTTATATTCTAGATGATGTTAATACTAATTATGAAGATTTAAAAATTGAATTAATTGAATTAGATGCTGATTATCGTGAAATGGTAAATCGCGCTAATAACAAAACAATAATTGTTGGTGATGACTTATTCTTATACTTAAAGAAATATGATTTAAATGTTATATCTTTAGAAGAAAATGAAAATCTAACGCAAAAAACAATTAATGATGCTGAAAGCTTAGTAAGTCGTGGTGTTGTTAAAACTATTTATGTAGCTAAAGGTAAAGAAGTAAGTAAAAGAATTAAAGATTGGCAAACTAAATATAAAGTTAATGTTGTTGAATTAGATACCTTATATACTTTAACAGAAGAAGATCGTAAAGAAAATAATAACTATTTTACGATTATGCGTAATAATATGGAATTATTAAAAGGACAACTATATAGTTAAAAAAAGACAATTACTTGTCTTTTCTTTTTTTAATATTATCTTTTAATGCTTCAAAAACATTTAAATGTAATAATTTAGAAAATAACTCTGGAAAAGCTTTAAAAAATCTACGATGCAAGAATGATTGATTAGTTATAAACTTCTTAATCTTCTTTTTTATTTCTTCTGTATTATCAGCTTCTAAGAATTTTAAACTTCCTTTAATTTTCGAAACAACACTGAATGATATTATTAAATCAACTAATAAAATAACTAATAAAATAGAACTAATAATAATTAATAATAATTTAGGTAGTCTAGATATTAAATTGTAAAAGAAAGGATTTACTAATCCTGCTACTAAAGCCCCAAATAATCCAAATGGTAACATCGTTTCTAAACATATTCTACCATTTATATTATATTTCATATGACTATAATCCCACCAACGTGCTTTAAAGATTTTTTCTAATAGAAAACTAGTTGTATACTCTAATAAGGAACAAATAAAGATAGAACTTAAAAATAAAACAAAATAATCATTTCTATAACTATCTAATAGGAATACTAATAAAAGGCATCCTATACCATAAATAGGACATATAGGACCTATTAAAAAACCTCTATTAACCCATTTCTTAGTAGTTATACGTGTATAAAATACTTCGACAACCCATCCTATAAAACTATATATAAAAAATAATATAGCGTAATTTATAATAATCATAGATAACCTCTTTCACTACTAATAAATTGCATCATAATATTAAAAACATCTTTAGTTGATTCTACTTTATCAACACAAGATACAATCCAACTTTCACGATATTTAGGTAATTTAATATTTAAAGGAAACATATGCTTAATAATAACATCCGATATAATAACATCTTCATATTTACTAAAATATTTTAAATAGTTTTCATAAGCTTCATATGCATGGGTAAAACCATGTTTTTTAAATAAGGGTTCTTTCATATCTAGTCTTTTTAAATAATTACAATCATAGTCATATAGTTCTTGAGAATATTGCCACGCTAAAGGATAAAAATCATGTAGTAATCCCCCTATTGCACATATTCTAGGATCAGCATTAAATTTAGTAGCATAATAATAAGCTTTAAAAGATACTTCAATAGAATGATCCCATACACTTTTATGATGATGTTTAAATAATCTTCTTACTTGAAACTCATGATTTAATAAAATTGGTTTAACAATACTATACCAATCATTAAAATATTTATTAGGTATAACTTGTTTTAAACTAGTTTTAATTTCATAATTATTTAACCAATGCATATTATCCCTTCTTATTTAATAATTTCATCATATCGTATTGTTTATATAGATATTGCACACCATTTTCTAATTTAAAATAATGTCTAATATATGGTATTAAAAAACAAACTAATATTACAGATACAAAACTAAAAATAAGATAATGTGTAGAACAAATTAAACTTAAAAAGAATATTATCGCATATGTTATTGTTACCCAAAGATGAATGATTCTTTCATGTTGAAAAAAAGATATTTTAATTAAATGTTCATCAATAATATCTTGTGTAACATTATTACTATTAATTATCTCATCTATATTCTTAATATAATCATATAAATACTTTTTCATATCAACACCTATCTAATTATATCAAAATATATTATAAAAAAAAATATTAAACAAAAATAAAAACTCTTATTAAATAAGAGTTTAAATCATAATGGCGGAGCAGGAGAGATTTGAACTCTCGCACCAGTTACCCGGTCTACACCCTTAGCAGGGGCGCCTCTTCAGCCTCTTGAGTACTACTCCATAAACAGCTACAAACTAATTCTATCATAAAAAAAATCTCTTTTCAAGATTTTTTATTATATTTATGCAATTAATTGATGCTTAAGTTTTTCAAGTACTTTATGCTCTTTTCTTGATACTTGAACTTGACTCATTCCTAAACTATTAGCTACTTCTTGTTGTGTCATATCTTCCATATATCGTTTATTAATTAAATCTAGTTCTTCACTACTTAATTTATTAAGTTCTTCATATAATAGCATTTGATCATAGTTTTGATTACTATCCATATTATTTATTTGCATATCATCAATATCTAATAAAGCATTAGTACTATTTAAAGCTTCAACAATTAAGTATTCATCGATTTCCATAAAATTAGCTATTTCTTGAATTGTTGGTGTACGCATTAATTTCTGTGTAAGAAAAATACTAGTTCTTTCTATTTCACCATATAATTTAGAAATATTACGACTAATTTTAATTCCTTTATCTTCCCTAACTAATTTACGCATTTCACCTAGAATATAAGTATAAGCATAAGTTGAAAACTTTGTTTTAGTATTAGCATCATAATTATTATATGCATTAATAAGTCCTATACATCCTACTTGGAATAAGTCATCCTTGTTGGGATAATTCTTAAAATATCGCATTACCGCATATATTAATTTTTCGTATTCCAATATTAATTGTTCCAATTGATCATTTTTATAGCGCATAGTTCATTACTTATCTCTTTCACATAACATTGTAAGTTGTCTCTCTTAACGCTATCATGCATACCACAAACGAGACTCACCCCCTTTCTTTTATTAATAATGTTATTCCATTTAATAAGTGATTGAATTGCCTCATGATCTATTTCTTCTAATTCTTGTAAATTGAAAACAATATTATAAATTCCCATATTATAAATAATATTATTTAATTCTTCATCAATACATTTAATAGTATATTTATTTAAACTACCAATAAAACGAATAAATAATATATTTTCACGATATTCCATATTATAAGTAAACATATTACCTCCAACTATTAATACTATATACCTTGTAAATTAAATATTTTGTCGAAAAAAAATAATATAGTATCTCTACTATATTATTATTGATTTGTTATTAATTTCCTTTAATAAATTTATTATATCTTGAAAATATACGATCTTTACCTAATAAAAGCATTAATTCATATAAGTCAGGGGTCATTGATTTAGATGTTAAAGCTACACGTAATACCATACTAATATCGCCTACATGTCCTTTATATGCTTCGGGATTATTCTTATAATCTTTTACTTCTTTAGCATAGCCTAATTCACTAGCTAATTCTTTCATTTTATTAAACCATGTATCTTTATCATCATTTTCATCATAGTATTTAGTAACATATAAATTTAATATTTTACTTATTTCTTCTTCATCTGTTATAGTTTGGAATTCATAATCTTTAACATCAATATATAATTCATCAAACATATACCATATTTGTGATTTGATCATACTATAACAAGAATAATCTTTACGTGGCTTTTTTTGTTCTCTTTCAATATTAAATAATTTAATAGCATATTCTTTATGTTGTTCTAAAATATTAGCAAAGTCTTTATCATATATTTTTGCCCATTCTAAAGCATTATCATATACCTCTGTAGCTTTTAAATAACTAATATAATTTTTAGATATATTATATAGTTTATCTACATCGAATAAGGCACCACTGTTAGATACTTTCTTAAAATCAAACTTAAAATCATCGATTGTTTTATCTTTATTACAATCATACCATTGTTCAAAGTTTGTATTAGCGATAGTCATTAAATATAGTTTAACAGCAGGTACAGGTATACCCTTTTCATGATAAAAACTAACAGCTGCTTCAGGATCTTTACGTTTACTTAATTTTCTTTTCTTTCCATCTTCTTCTTTCATAATAGGTGAAAGATGAGCATATTTAGGAGCTTTAAAATTAAGTGATTTAAATAATTGAACATGAATTGGTAAAGAACTAATCCATTCATCTCCCCTAATAACATGTGTCGTATGCATTAAATGATCATCAATAGCGTGCGCAAAATGATATGTAGGTAATCCATCGGATTTTAGAATAACAATATCTAAATCATTTTCTGGGAATTCTATTTCCCCTTTTACTAAATCATTAACTTTTATTTTGTTATCAAAAGAACCTGGAGATTTAAAACGTATAATATAAGGTTCACCATTCTCTACTTTTTCTTTTATTTCTTCCATAGTTAAACGACGACATTTAGCATATCTTCCATAATAACCAATACGTTGTTTTCTTTTTTCTTGAATTTGTCTAGTTTCTTCTATTTCCTCTGGTGAACAAAAACATGGATAAGCTAATCCTTCTTCAATTAAATGTTTAACATAAGTTTGATATATTTCTTTTCTTTGACTTTGAATATAAGGTCCATAATTACCTATTTCAGTATTTTCACTAGTCATTCCCTCATCTATCGTGATATCAAAGTTTTTTAAATCATTAATAATACCTGTAATACCATTTTCTACTTCACGTTTTTGATCAGTATCTTCAATACGTAAATAGAAAACACCATCAGAGTCATTAGCAGCTTTTTTCTCTATAAAAGATGCGAATAATGATCCCATATGAACAAAACCTGTAGGACTAGGAGCAAATCTTGTTACTACAGCTCCCTCTTTTAAATTACGTTCAGGATATTTTTTTTCATAGTATTCAATATCAGAGCTAACTCCAGGTAATAGTAATTCTGCTAAATCTTTATTTGTCATAAAAACACCTCACAACAATTCTATCATAATTATAAATAATAAACAAGAAAAAAGGTTAGGCAATCTTCCTAACCATTTCATCTTGATTTTCTAGTTCAACGTCACTAGTTAATTCCTTACATAATATTGTTAAACTATCGATACCTAAATATTCTGAACGATTATCTAAAACAGATACCAAACTAACTGTTTCTTGAAAATCTTTTATCTCTTCTTCTGTATATAGTCCCTTTTTTACACCTTTACTAAAAGCAACGATGATTTTCTTTAAAGCTTCTGGATAAGCATTACTAACTCTGCGTTTATCAGAAGGTGTACTTTGTCTAGAGATTGCTGCGTAATTTAGTAGTCCAACAATTTGTTCTGCATTTGTTGTAGCCATCTAATCTACCTCCGCTTCTAACAACTTTTGATATACTGTTTCAGCATCATTATTGAAATATGCATCAAATAGAACATCACGCCCAATAATTTTGCTTATTAGATTAGTTGCTAGTAATTCTTCCTCATAATCACAAGTTCCTTCGTTGCCAACTAATGTATTAGCTAGCATTTCTGTAAAGCCTAGATTAAGAGCATATAAGCTATCATTTTTATTAAATCCATAATAATTATCACAAGCTGATATAACTCCAAGTAAACCTTTCATCATCATATGTCTAGCATCATAATCATCTTCTAGACTACGTCGACTCAATAAAATTTCATTTTTTATTGGATCATATACGACAGGTCCCTTTCGCTCATATATGGTAATTTTTCCCACTTTTACATCTTTTATTCTAGATTTCAGTGTTTCTAAATTAACATTTGGAAACGTTTGATGGAATAGGATAATTAAATTTAGGATTTCATCTTTAACTTCTTGCGTTAAAGATTGGTTGCTTTCTAAATTAGACTTGATTTCATCTAACATGTCCATTTATTATCACCTTCATCTAATTATCATTATACCATAAAATTAATTTTTGGAATAGTTTTTGCCAATTTTTTTTCTTTTTTTAAAATTTGCTAATAACTTACTTAGTTTACGAGCACCATATTCTTGATAATTCGATTCTTTAACAATCTCGTTCAAAGCCTTATTTTGTAAGGATTTACCACTAATATCAGTTTCTAAATTATGTTTAATTATTTTCATAATAGCTTGTTGATCAAGACTATTTAAAGTAATTATTTCGTCAATACGATTAATAAAAGGAATTGTAAAGTAGTCATTTAGTTCACTGTTAACTTTACTATTATCAAAGCCTAGTTTTTTATTACTTTCAACATTAGTTGTCATAATAATTATGGCTTGATTAAAGCTAATATTATTGTTTTTACTATCCTTAAGCATGTTATTATCTAGTATCTGAAAAAACAAATTTAATACTTTCTCATGACATTTTTCTATTTCATCTAGAACAATAACCGAAAAAGGATATTCTCTTACTTTATCTAATATATGTTCATTACTATCATATCCTACATAACCAGGAGGAGCTCCTATTAACCTACTAATAGTATGAGCTTCACTATATTCACTCATATCAATTCTAATTACTTGTGATGAAATAGTATTAGCGAAAGCCATTGCTAAAGAAGTTTTCCCTACACCACTAGGTCCATTTAGTAACACACTAAAAACATTATTGGTATTTAAATTATTCATGTAAGCATCAACTAGTCTATTAATGGCTTCTTCTTGCGCTATTACTTGTTTATTTAATTTCTTAATTATTCCTTTACTATTAAAGTTCCTATTTAATTCAGGTATGACTTTATTATTTATTTTATTACTTAATACATCAAATAAGTCTTTCTTAGTTACACTATTTCTTTTATTTGTTAAAATGATTTCTAATTCATTCATCTGCGTCATCAGCATATTTTCTTTATATTTATACTTATAAGCATTTTTAAAATCATTTTGCATGATTCTTTTTTTCTTTTCTTCAATAGTCTTTTGTAATTCTTCTGATAAGTTATTATATTCTTGAAACTTTGTATTTTCTTTTAGATTCGCATGAGCACATACTTCATCTAAGATATCAATTGTTTTATCAGGATTCTTATATCCATGAATATATTTATTAGTTAAATTAATTAATAAATCTAATATATTTTTCTTAAAACTAACATGATGATAATTCTCATATATAGGTTTTATTTTATATATAATTTCTTTTACTTCATCTATAGTAGGTTCTTTAATAATAACTTTTTTAAATCTTCTTTCTAAAGCTTTATCCTTTTCAATATATTGTTTATATTCATCTAAAGTAGTTGCTCCAATACATTTAATGTTTCCACGAGCTAAAGATGGCTTAAAGATATTAGAGGCATCAATAGCGCCTTCAGCTCCTCCTGCCCCTATAATAGTATGTATTTCATCGATAAACAAAATAATATCATCATCATTTTCAGCTTCTTTAATTATTTTATTTAATTTTTCTTCGAATTCTCCTCTATATTTCGTTCCTGCGACTAAGCTTGCCATATCAAGATTAATTATTCTTTTATGACGTAGTTTATTAGGTACATTATTACTAACAATCATCCTACTTATTTCTTCAATAATAGCAGTTTTACCTACACCTGCATCACCTATTAAAAGAGGATTACTTTTATTCTTACGAACTAATATTTCTATTATTTCTTTTATTTCTTTATCACGACCAATAACAGGATCAAACTTACTACAATTTATAGGATTTGTATATTCATAACCTACATCATTTAAAAGGCTCTTTTTCTTTTTATTTTTTTTAGGTACTTGAAAGATAAAATCAGTATATATCTTATCTATATCAACATTTAATAATTCTAATACACGGTGCGCTATTCCCTCTCCTACTTCAATAAGCGCTACAAAAAGATTTTCAATTGAGACAACATTATTATTTTCAGAGGCAATATCGATAGAACGAGCAAATATTTCTTTGACAATCGGAGTATATAAAACCCATTCATCGTTCTTATCTCCTACACCAATTAGTTCAACCACTTTGTTACGATAGTTTTTATATGTAATATTATATTTCCTTAATGTTTGTGAGACATTATTATTATTTTTTAAAATACCAAGTAAGATATGTTCTGATCCTAAATATGGATGATTTAGTTTTATCATTTCTTTTTTAGCAATATTAATAATTTGTTTAGCTTCTTCTGAAAATTTATTAAACATAATTCCTCCCTATATATTCTATGATTATCATGTGAAGAAATTTGCTATTTTAATCAAAAAAATACTTGTTTAATTAACAAGTATTTTCATACATAATCATAGCTGAATAACAATATATTTGATCTTCTAAGTACATAGCTACAGACACTTGATATTTAATATCAATAATTGTTTTACCTTTAATAAAGCTATTTACTTGTTCTTCGAGATCTTTTTCATGTTCTTCATCAAAAACTTTTACCTGCATATTATCACCAAATTAATTATAAATTCTTAATTTGCTAATAAATGTCGATTAATATTTACGTGTTCTATTAGTAAATGATCCTCCTAAAGCAGGAGCATTTAATACATTACGTGGATTAAAGTTACGAGCTATAAAACCACTATAGGAACGGAATTCATTTCCCCAGTTACCTGTTGAAATAGTAAAGTGAACATGTGATCCTGTTGAACATCCATCCCACGTTTCATATTTAGGGCTTCCTCCTTGATGACCAATAACAGTTGATGATGAAACAACATCTCCTACTTTAACAGTATAGTTTTGTAAATGATAATATCCTGTTGTGTATTTTTTACCATTAACTAAGTGATTAATGTATACCATATTACCACCGCAACTAGTCTTTTTAAAGATGGCTGCCACTACTCCATTGGCGCTTGCATATACATTTTGGCCATGTGATCCTGAGAAATCAAGTCCATAATGGAAGTCACTTGTCCAACGTCCATTTAACTTATATGTACGTTTACCATAGTTACTAGATACACGTCCAGATACAATAGGACGATAGAACGCTGTATCAGCAGGTAACTTTCCAGCTGTACATTCATCAATTGTTTCATCTAACTTACATTTATATGTATTTTCATATAAATCAACTTGTTTCTTTGTAGCTTTAATTTCATCTTCAATATCTAGAGCACCATCCATTGTCTTTTTAAGACTTGTTTGTTGACTTGATATATATTTTTCTAGTTCAGCTTCTTTATTATTTAACTCTTTACGTTTATTAGCTAATTCCTTGGTCTTACTTTCATTTTCAGATATTTTCTTATTATATTCTTTTATTTTATTATCATTATATTCTGTTAATTGCTCAGTAATAGCCATACGATAAATAAAATCAGTAAAATCTTCAGCACTAAATAAATATTCAAGTTCAGCTGAATCCCCTATTTCTGAAATTTGGTAGTACTTAATAATGTCTTCTATTTCAACATTCATACCAACTATTTCTTTATTTAATGTTTCAATCTCACTTGTTAAATCATCTACTTCTTTAGCAATCTCGGTTTTTTCTTCAGTGATTTGTTCAATCTTCTTTTTGGAAGCATTAATTTCTGCTTGTGTTTGATTTTGTTTATTTTTATTAGCTTGTAATTCAGCTTCTTCTTCAGCTAATTTAGCTTTTAATTGACGTAAGGTCATGGAGTTAGCATCGACATTATCTTGAGGTTTATAAGGAACTGATAACTCAACTAACATGATAAATAAAGCAAAGACTATATAACTAACTTTTTTTAATAATTTCATTGTTTATCTACTCCTTTAAAGCTTTACGCATTTCTTTATAATTAGGACAATACTTACCTACTAATTTCCAAAATGCTTGTGAATGATTAAAATGTATAACATGACTTAATTCATGAATAATAACATAATCTATTTTATCAATATCATATTCAATTAAATGTGAATTAAGAGTTATCGTATGTTTAATACGATTGTATACACCCCATCTTGTTTTCATTGTACGAATTTTTAAGCTAGGACATTTATCAATCTCTTCAAAACGATTATAGTTATATTCTAATCTTTCACTATATATTCTAATTAACTCCTCTTTTAACCATCGTTCAAGTTTCTTCTTATTTGGAATATATATAACATTATTCTCTATTTTGATATCTTTCATTATTGGTACTTCAATTATATCATAATATTTACCTAAATAAAAGAATCTCTCCTTTTTTTTGTTTATTCTTTGCTGTCTATTTAACATTTTTCTTAGACTATTAGTATTTTGATCCAACATCTTTTTTATACCTTTTTTAGTAGCAAAATAATTGGTTGTTACTAAAATATTCATATCATCAGTAATTCTTATATAAGAATTTTTATTATTTTTCTTAATAATTATTACATCATAAGTTGTATTATCTAATTCATATTTCATATTGCCACCTATTATCATTTTACCACAATATAAAAAAAAGAGATATCTCTTATATTATTCTTGTAGCAATAACAAGAATAATAATAGATATCACTAATATAATTAATAGTGTTTTCCAGATATATTTAAACCAATCTGTATAGGAAACACGAACCATTGATAAGCCTGCGACTAAATAAACATTTAAAGGTGTTATCAAAGAAGCAAAGCCATGAGCAATCTGCGATGTTAATAATGATAAATTAATACTATTCATTCCATAGGTATTAGTTAAGATACCTGACAAAGAAGATGTAATAGCAAAGTAATCATTAATAAAAATACTATGTAATAAAATAGATAATGATACTCCTAATATTTGATTACCTGAAGCAAATACTAAGATACGATTAACAATTGAATAAATAAAACTATTACTATCATGAAGTGAAAGAACAATCAAGCTTAATGATACTATGCTTAATAATATTGTAGGTAACATATCACTAAGGCCTTTTTTGATACCTTCAAGCATCTTATCTAATTTAATATTATAGATAAATTTAATAATTAAAGATTCAATTATTAATAAAGCACTCATGGAAAATCCAGTCCAATATCCAAACTTTTCAGACATTCCAAAAATATTTTGCATAAAAGTATAGTCTTTAATAGATACATTCATCAGACTATCATATGAAGTTGTTATAGCTTTAACATCAAACATATAATACCAATTATACATACAAACAATTAAGATAATTGTTACAATACTATGAACAATAATTAATGGTACAAATGTCTTCTTATCTTTATTATCTTCATATAATAATATATCTTTTTCTTTATCCCCTTCATTATTAGATAAAAAGATTGTAGCAAGCAAAATAACCATTAACATAATAAAGAAAATAACTCTTATCAACATATTATTATTAGAACCTACATGAAAAATAATATTATTTAAACCATTAATATTAGGATTAAATAGCGATCCTAACTCACCTATTAACATAGCTCCTACTGTCGCTGTAAATGATGATACTCTACTAAATTTTAAATTAAGTAGTAAAGTAACAAAGAATGGTAAAAACATAAATAATATTAACTTTAATCCTGATATTGAAGTTAAAACACAATAGATAAAAGCTACAATTAGAATAAAGATATTTTTCTTATTAGATAATTTATCTCTTAAAGTTTTAATTAAATATGAATAAGCTCCTGTCTTATTAATTGTTCCATACAAAATAGCAATCGCAATAAAAGCTAAAACAATATTTCCATAACCAAAGGAATTGACGTATCCATCAATATTCATGGTCATTGAAGATACAAAGTAATTAAATAAGTTAATAGGCGCTAAAAAGAAGTCAAATATACCAAATTGATTAAATCCTGATGATACAAAACCTTCATCACCAAAAGCACCTGCTGTTATTACCCAGCTTAATAACATATAAACTAAAAGTGTAATTAATATCACTTTAAATGTTTTCTTATTTTCCATTATTTACCTCCTTCTATGATTATACCACAAATAGAAAAATTTCCATATTTTTTTAAATTAAGGTATAATAATCCTTGGTGATTAGATGTTTAAATATAGTGATACCAATAAAAGATATCATACTCTTGACTACTTTTATAAACATAAATTTAATAATAAAATTGCGAAAATAAGTCTTAATGCTGGATTTACCTGTCCTAATATCGATGGTAAAGTAGGAACTGGAGGCTGTATATATTGCTCTAAACTTGGAAGTGGTGAATATGCAGGTAATATAAAAGATGACTTAGTAACACAATTTAATGATATTAAAAAGGTAATGACAAGAAAATGGCCTAATAGTAAATTCATAGGATATTTTCAAGCACATACTAATACTTATGCTCCTTTAGACATCTTAAAAGAAAAATATGAATTAATTTTAAAACAACCTGATGTGGTAGGACTAAGTATCGCAACAAGATGTGACGCTATAAATGATGAGTGTTTAGAATATTTAAGTGAATTAAATAAAAGAACTTATTTAACAATTGAATTAGGATTACAAACTATTCATGAAGAAACTTCTAAATTAATTAATCGTTGTCATTCCTTAGAATGTTTTGAAGAAATGGTAAAAAAGTTGCGAAAGAAAAATATCGACGTTGTTGTTCATATCATTAATGGATTACCTTATGAAACTAAAGGGATGATGATTGAAACAGTAAAATACTTAAATACTTTAGATATTCAAGGAATAAAAATTCATATGTTATCTATTTTAAAAGATACTAAATTAGCTAAATTATATGAAGAACAAAAATTTAAATTAATATCTCGTGATGAATATATAGATATAGTTTGTGATCAATTAGAATACTTAAGACCTGAAATAGTTATTCATCGGATTACAGGAGATCCCCAAGTATCTGACTTAATTGAACCTGATTGGTTAATCAAAAAAGTAACTGTTTTAAATGATATAGATAAAGAAATGGTAAGAAGAAATTCATATCAAGGAAAAAGAGTTAGATAACTAACTCTTTTTATATGAATGACAATAAAGCAATTTTACTTCTTTAATTTTCCATCCATTACAGTTAACTAAAGAAATCTCATAGAAAGATTCATATAACATCTCTTTATCATCTAACTGATTAATTGTTTTCGTATGCTTATCTTCAATAACATTAATATTTACTTTAGCATACTTATTATTTTTCTCTAATACTTTGTAATCTAATATTTCAATAACTTTACGTATGGCCTTTTTATTATTCTTTTCTAAACTATGCATTTGTTTTGCATACTGATTATATAAATTATCCATTAATACATTAGCTAAATTCTCATAATCAAAATTCATAAAATATTCTTGCATTTGAATATAAATTTTTTTAATATCCTCTTCAAAAGCTAATTCTTGAACATTGATAATTGGTTTAGGCTCTTCTTTGATTTCTATTACTTCTTCATGAGTCCTTCTTATATAATAATATTGTCCTACTATAATAATTGTTAATATTAAACTTATAATAATACTTAATATGGAAAAAGAACATAATATATATATTGTCGTTATCAAACCATATAATGTATATAATTGTCTTAAATAAGGAAACTCTTTATCATTAAAATAATTAACACCTAAATAAATAGTAGATAACAAATAAATATCAAGAAAATAATAATCAATATTACCTTTAAAAGCAAAAATAATAATAGAAAAAATAATAGCTAATATTAAACATATAATCGCGTTGATAACTTTTTTCTTCATTCATTTTCACCTTCTACACATTTTTATTGTAGCACATTTATAGTAATAAAAAAAGAGAATTTAAATTCTCTTTTTTAGTCAACTAATTCTTGTTCTAATGCCTCTAAAGGTTCTTCTTTTAGATTATCAAGCGCTAATGAATAATCAGCATTGCGATATTTTCTAGCACCTGTACCTGCAGGAATTAACTTACCAATTAAAACGTTTTCCTTTAATCCTTGTAAGTAATCAATTTTACCATGAATAGCAGCATCTGTTAAGATACGAGTTGTTTCTTGGAAAGATGCAGCAGATAAGAATGAATCTGTTTCAAGAGAAGCTTTAGTAATACCAAGTAATACTGGCACACCACGTGCAGGCTTCTTACCTTCAAGAATTAAGTTTTGGTTAGTTTCTGTAAACTTATTATAATTTACCATTGTACCTGGTAAGAAATAAGAATCTCCAGAATTCATAATCTTAATCTTAGAAATCATACGTTTAGCCATAATTTCAACGTGTTTATCAGAAATATCAACACCTTGAGAACGATAAACTTTTTGAATTTCTTTTAAGATATATTGTTGTGTTGTAATTGGATCGGTAACAGCTAATAACTCTTTTGGATTAATAGCTCCAAATGTTAATGTATCACCAGCGTTAACCTCATCACCTTTTTCAACACATAATTTAGCACCATAGTTAGTTGTATATTTCTTTGTTTCAACATCATTTTTAACGTGAACAACAAAGTTTCCATTGCCTTCTTCGATTTCACTAACAACACCTGATATTTCAGATATAATAGCTTTACCTTTAGGATTACGAGATTCAAATAATTCTTGAACACGAGGTAAACCTTGAGTAATATCGTCTCCAGCAACTCCACCAGTATTGAATGTACGCATTGTTAATTGTGTACCTGGTTCTCCAATTGATTGAGCAGCCATAATACCTACAGCTTCACCCTCTTCAACAATTGTTCCTGTTGCAAGGTTACGTCCATAACACATACGACAAACGCCGTGATCTTCTTTACATGTTAGAACTGTTCTTATAGGTACTTTTGTAATACCTGCTTCTTCAATCTTATCGGCAATTTGTTCTGTAATATAAGTATTACGTTCACAAATTGTTTCTTTTGTTTCAGGATTAATAACTTTCTTACTTGTATAACGACCAACAATACGATCGCGTAATGTTTCAATAACAGTACCATCTTTTTCATTGATGAATGCTTCAACTGTTACACCATTTTCTGTTCCACAGTCAACAGATTTAACAATTATATCTTGAGCAACATCAACTAAACGACGTGTTAAGTATCCAGCATCAGCTGTCTTTAAGGCTGTATCAACAGCTCCTTTACGAGCACCATGGGTTGATAAGAAGAATTCACTTATTGTTACACCATCAGAGAATGATGAGATAACTGGGATTTCTTCTGATTTACCATTTGGCTTACCGAATAATCCACGCATACCAACTAATTGTGTATATGAACCCATATCTCCACGAGCTTTAGAAGTCATCATGATACAGATTGGATTATCTGGATCAGAAGCAACCATTTCCTCTAATTCTTTAGTTACTTGAGCTTTAGCATCAGTCCATAAAGCAATTACTTTTTGATATCTTTCATCTTCAGTAATTAAACCACGTTTAAATTGCTTATTAACTTGATCTACTAATACTTGGGTATTTTGAACTATTTCCCCTTTCTTAACTGAAGGTTTAATATCACTGATAGCAATACTGATACCAGATAAAGTTGAATATTTAAATCCTAAATCTTTTAATTTATCAAGCATAACAGATGTTTCTGTTGTTTGATAACGTTTATAAATTTGAGCAATTAATTTTGTTAATACACCTTTAGGGAAAGCTGCTACTAAAGGCATTTCTTTAATAGCTTCTGGAATATTAGTTCCACGCTCTAAGAAATATTTAGCAGGTGTAACTTTCTCAATATTTTCTGTAGATCCATCATTAATATATTGGAAAGTATCTGGGAAGATTTCATTAAATAAAATCTTACCAACAGTTGTTACTAAATACTTATCCATATATGAATCTGGGAAAATCTTGTGTGTAAAAGCTTTAACAGGAACAGCAATTCTTGTATGAAGTGTTATTTCTCTTCTTTCATAAGACATTAAAGCTTCATCAGGACTCTTAAATACACGTCCTTCACCTGGAAGTCCTGCTTTTTCAATCGTAATGTAGTAGTTACCTAATACCATATCCTGTCCTGGTGTAACGATTGGTTTACCATCAGATGGTTTTAAGATGTTATTAGCACCTAACATAAGAATACGAGCTTCAGCTTGAGCTTCTGGTGTAATAGGTACATGGACAGCCATTTGGTCTCCATCGAAGTCAGCATTGAAAGCAGCACATACTAATGGGTGTAATCTAATACTTCTACCATCAATTAATTTTGGTTCGAATGCTTGAATACCAAGTCTATGTAATGTAGGAGCACGGTTTAACATAACTGGATGTTCTTTAATTTTTTCTTCAACAACATCCCATACTCTTGGATCTTGATTTTCAATCATTTTTTTAGCAACTTTAATATTGCTTGCAATTTCTTTTTGAACTAAGCCATTAATAACATGTGGTTTAAATAGTTCTAGAGCCATTTCCTTTGGAATACCACATTGATACATCTTTAAACTTGGTCCAACAACGATAACAGAACGCCCTGAATAGTCAACACGTTTACCTAATAAGTTTTGACGGAAACGTCCTTGTTTACCTTTTAACATACTAGATAAAGATTTTAAAGGTCTATTACCAGGTCCTGTTATATTACGTCCACGACGACCATTATCAAATAAAGCATCAACAGCCTCTTGTAACATACGTTTTTCATTTTGAATAATGATACTAGGAGCTCCTAAATCAATTAGTTTCTTTAAACGATTGTTACGATTGATAACACGTCGATATAAATCATTTAAATCAGAAGTAGCAAATCTACCACCATCTAATTGAATCATAGGACGTAGTTCTGGTGGAATAACAGGAAGAGCTGTTAAAATCATCCATTCAGGTCTATTTCCTGATTCAATAAAGGCATTAAGGATATCTAAACGTTTTACTAAACGAACACGTTTTTGACTTGAAGAATCCTTGATTTGTTCTAATTCTTCTTTAATTTGATCTAATTCTTTTTGAAGGTCAACACCTTCTAATAATTCTTTAATAGCTTCCGCACCCATACCTACACGGAAAGAGTTTCCATATTTTTCGTAATAAGCACGGTATTCTTTATCACTAATAGTTTGTTTCTTTTCAAGAGGAGCAGGTCCTGGATCAAGTACAACATATGATACAAAGTATAATACTTCTTCCAAATCTCTTGGTGACATATCTAGTACTAAACCCATACGAGAAGGAACTCCCTTAAAGAACCAAATGTGAGACACAGGAGTAGCAAGTTCAATATGCCCCATACGTTCACGACGTACTTTAGCACGTGTTACTTCTACTCCACAACGATCACATATAATATTTTTATATCTTAATCTTTTATATTTACCACAGGCACATTCAAAATCCTTAGTTGGTCCGAAGATCTTTTCACAATATAAACCATCACGTTCTGGTTTTAACGTACGATAGTTAATTGTTTCAGCTTTTTTTACTTCACCATATGACCAAGAACGAATTTTTTCAGGCGATGCAATAGAAATTCTTAATCCTTCAAAATTATTAACATCCATTATTATTCATCCCCTTCTAACTCGTCTAGTTCATCTTCTGGTGCATCAAAATCTTCATCTGACATATCATCTTCATCATCGAATTCATCTTCTTCGCTTTCATCTTCATATTGAATTTCATCTTCTTCATAATCATCTTCAGCGAAATCATCATTATATTCTTCGAAGATTTCATCGTTTGATTCAACACCTACTTGATCAACTATAACTTCTTTTTCTTTTTCTTCGTTTGGACCAAAGCCATCTTTATCATTTTCTTCTAATTCCTTTAGTTCAACAAAGTTACCTGATTCATTTAGAACTGTAATATCTAAGCCTAATGCTTGGAATTCCTTAATTAATACTCTAAATGATTCTGGAATACCTGATTTAGGAATTGGTGTACCTTTAACTAAAGCTTCATAAACTTTAACACGACCAACAACATCATCAGATTTAATTGTCATCATTTCTTGAAGAACATGAGCAGCACCATAAGCATATAATGCCCAAACTTCCATTTCTCCAAATCTTTGTCCACCAAATTGAGCTTTACCACCTAATGGTTGTTGTGTAACCATAGAGTAAGGTCCAGTAGAACGAGCATGTAATTTATCATCAACCATGTGGTGTAATTTAATCATATACATAACACCAACACTGATACGATTATCAAATGGTTCACCAGTACGTCCATCATATAGAACTGTTTTACCATCTTCATCTAATCCTGCCTCTTTTAAAGCATCAATGATTTCTTCACGTGTAGCACCACTAAATACTGGAGTTGCAACATGAATACCTAAATTCTTAGCAGCAATACCTAAATGCATCTCTAAGATTTGTCCAATGTTCATACGAGAAGGAACTCCTAATGGATTTAATAAGATATCAATAGGTTCACCATCAGCTGTATAAGGCATATCTTCACTTGGTAAAACAAGAGAAATAACACCTTTATTACCATGACGACCCGCCATCTTATCACCAACAGTAATCTTTCTCTTTTGTGCTATATAAACACGAATTATCTTAGAAACACCTGCAGGTAATTCATCAGTATCTTCTTTAGTAAATACTTTAATATCATGAACGATACCACCACCACCATGTGGTACACGAAGTGATGTATCTCTTACTTCACGTGTCTTTTCTCCAAAGATAGCATGTAATAATTTCTCTTCAGAAGTAAGTTCAGCCATACCTTTTGGTGTAACTTTACCTACTAAGATATCATCATCTTTAACTTCAGTACCAATGGCAATAATACCATTTTCATCTAAGTTTTTACGGCTTTCTTCACTTACGTTAGGAATATCTCTTGTAAATTCTTCAGGTCCTAATTTGGTATCACGACATTCAATTTGATAATCTTGAATATGAATAGATGTATAAACATCATCACGTACTAATCTTTCATTTAAGATAACAGCATCCTCATAGTTATAACCATTAAAGTTCATAAATGCTACTCTAACGTTTTTACCTAATGCCATTTCTCCTTTATCAGTACTTGGACCATCACCAATAATTTGATCTTTCTTAACTTTATCACCAACACGTACAATAGGCACTTGATGATAACAAGTTCCTGCATTACTACGATCAAATCCACTTAAATAATAAGTATCTGTTCCTGCTTTTGTTTTTACTAATATTTTTTTAGCATCAACATAATCAACAACACCATCTGCTTTAGCTATAACGACAGCACCACTATCACGAGCAGATATAGCTTCGATACCTGTTCCAACGATAGGAGCTTCAGCTTTTAAAAGTGGAATTGCTTGACGTTGCATGTTAGAACCCATTAGGGCACGTTTTCCATCATCATGTTCTAGGAATGGAATACCTGCTGTTGTAATAGACACAACTTGTTGACTAGATACGTCCATGTAATCAACATCTTTAGAATCAATAATGATGTTTTCACCACGATAACGAACTGGTACTCTTGCATCAGCAAAACAATCATCATCAGTTAATTTAACTGTAGCTTGTGATATATGATAATCTAATTCTTCATCAGCTGTCATATATGTTATTTCATCAGTTAATTTACCATTAACGACTTTACGATATGGAGTCATAATAAATCCATAATCGTTAACACGAGCATAACTTGCTAAAGCTGTAATAAGTCCGATATTAGGTCCTTCTGGAGATTCGATAGGACATAATCTACCATAGTGAGATGGATTAACGTCACGAACTTCCATACCTGCTCTATCTCTAGATAAACCACCAGGTCCTAAAGAAGATAATCTACGTTTATTAGCTAACTCAGCTACTGGGTTAGTTTGATCCATGAATTGTGATAATTGACTACTACCAAAGAATTCTTTAATAGCAGCTGTTAAAGGTCGAATATTAATTAATGATTTTGGAGTTACTTCAGCAATCTCTTGGGTTGACATACGATCACGAATGACTCTTTCAATACGACTAATACCAACTCTGAATTGATTTTGTAATAATTCACCTACTTGACGTACACGACGATTAGATAAGTGATCTATTTCATCATAATTACCAATACCTTCATGTAAATTTAAATAATAAGATACAGAAGCATAAATATCAGAAATAGTTAATCTCTTTAAATCAACTGTTTGATCATTACCAATAATAGGAACAATCTTATCTGGATTCTTCTTAGAATATACCTTAACTATTTGAACACGATTATATTGATCTAATTCTTCATTAATTAATGCTTCACGAACACCATAACCATCAGCAAAAACAGGTTTTAATTTTTCAAGTAAATCTTTAGTTACTTCTTCACCTTTTTCAGCTATAACTTCACCATTTACTTTAATAGTTTCTGCTAATTTACAGCCTAGTAAACGATCAACAACATTTAATTTCTTATTAAATTTATAACGACCTACTTTAGCTAAATCATATCTAAATGAATCAAAGAATCTAGATACTAATTGGTTTTTAGCACTATCTAATGTACTAGGTTCTCCAGGTCTTAATTTAGAATGAATATCAATTAATGATTCATCAGTATTCTTATTAGCATCTTTTTCAATAGTACGCATGATATAATCATCTTCGCCAAATAAATCAATTATATCAGCATCATTAGATAATCCTAATGCTCTTAAGAATGTTGTAATTGGAACTTTTCTTGTACGGTCAATTCTTACATAAATTGCATCACGTGCATCTGTTTCATACTCTAACCAAGTTCCACGGGTTGGAATAATTTGTGAAGTAATGATAAGTTTACCATTTTTCTTATCAACATCTTTGCCAAAATATACACTAGGAGAACGTACTAATTGGGATACGATTACACGTTCAGCACCATTAATAACGAAAGTACCACTTTCAGTCATAATAGGCATATCTCCTAAATATATTTCTTGTTCTTTAACTTCACCAGTTTCTTGATTAAATAATCTTGCTTGGACCTTTAAAGGCGCAGCATAGGTTGCATAGCGATCCTTGCAACCTTTTATTGAGTATCTTGGCTCATCAAATGAGTATTCTCCAAATTCTAGGGTTAAATTTCCAGTAAAGCTTTCAACTGGAAAGATATCCTGAAATACTTCATTGATTCCTTCAGTCATAAACCAATCATATGACTTTTTTTGAATTTCTAGCAAATTGCCTAATTCAATTGCATTTTTAGTTTTTGCATAACTTCTTCTCTCTCGATAATCACCGAATTTTTTTACTGTATAAGCCACTATTTCACCCCATAAACTAATTTTTTAGACCATGTATTGGTACCCAAATAATACATGTCACCAATTTATAATTTTACCAAACCATGAGCAACTTGTCAATAATTTTGACAATCTATTACAAAAAATCCTTTATTCTTATTAATAATTGTTACTTTATATTTTTCTTCTAAATTTTTAGCTAAAGTTTTAGCTCCTTGATCTTTATGAACAACAAAGATTAAATGTCCACTTTGATTCAAATATTCTTTAGCTCCGAATAATATTTTATAAAGGATTTCTTTTCCTACTCTAATAGGTGGATTACTTATTATATAATCATATTTATCTGCTACATTATAAAATAAATCACTTGCAAAAATATTAGCTTTAACATTATTAATTTTAGCATTTCTCTTCGCTAACTCTATTGCGCGATTATTGATATCTAGCATATCGACATCTTTTCCATAATATGCTAAAAAGATGCCAATAGGTCCATAGCCACATCCAAAGTCTAAAACCTTACCATTAATTTTATCTATATCAATACTTTCTAGTAAAGTTCGTGTTCCAAAATCAAGTCCTTTTTTTGAAAATACATCGTTATCAGTTATAAAAGAAAAATGATTATTTTTAATAAATACTTTAATCATTTTTTCTTCATGACTTGAGGTTGGATTGTTTTCAAAATAATGTGACATAATTACCTCCTTTAGCATCTTTCTATAAAGACACTTAAAGCCCATGCTAATATTTTTAGCACAGGCTATAAGATTTAATTATAATTATTTTAATTCGATAGTAGCTCCAGCTTCTTCGAATTTAGCTTTTAATTCTTCAGCTTCAGCACTAACTACTTTTTCTTTTACAACGCCACCGTTATCAGCAATAGCTTTAGATTCTCCTAAACCTAATCCTGTAACTTCTTTAATTATTTTAATTACATTAATTTTGTTTGGACCAGCACTTGCTAATACAACATCAACTTCACTTGGTGCTTCTTCAGCAGCAGCTTGTCCACCTGCTACTGGAGCAGCTACAGCTACAGCTGATGGATCTACTCCAAACTCCTCTTTCATTAAATCTACTACTTCTTTAATCTCTAAAAGTGTCATTTCTTTTAAAGAATCAATAATTTCTTGTGCGCTTAATTTTGCCATTTTATTTCCTCCTTTATCAAATTTTTTTTTATTAATTTTGTTCTTTTTCTAAGTTTTGTGCATGTAAGTCTAAGCATACTGCAAAATCTTTAGCAATTTGCATAAGACCACCAGCAAACATTGTAAGTAATCCATCTCTTGATGGGATTGTAGCATATTTCTTTAAAGTTGTTAAATCAGTAATTTTACCATCAACAATACCTAATTTCATTTCTAGATTTGGATGATCCTCCATGAATTTAGTAACAGCTTTAATTGGTTCAACTACATCTTTACCAAAAGCTACAACTTTAGGTCCATTTAATTCATCATGTAAATCAATATTTAATGAATTTAGGGCTCTATTTACTAAAGTATTCTTATAAATTTTTAATTCAGAATCGCTTTCTTTTAAATTTCTTCTTAATTCCATTGTTTCAGCAACTGTTAATCCATGGTTTTCTAAGAAAATAAATGAACTAGATTCTTGAACGTTTTTAGCTATCTCATCGATGATTTTTTGTTTCTCATCTAAGATTTTTTGATTAGCCATATTACACCTCCTTATCTTGTGCAATACCGTTTAAAAAAGTCCCTACTACTACCGTAATAAGGACTTAAGAGTTCTTAAAGTTAAGCTCCTCGGTAGGATAATTAAGACTTTCATCCCCTACTGTCTACGGTACTATCTCGCTCACATGAGCATATTATAACATACAAAATTTTATTTGTAAATACTAAGCTTCAAAAGTGTTTGTATCTATTTTGATACCAGGACCCATGGTTGTAGAAACAGAAACATTTTTAATATATTTTCCTTTAACAACTGATGGTTTTGTTTTAATAATTAATGAAACAAATGCTTTTAAATTATCAGCTAATTTTTCAGCATCAAATGATACTTTACCAATAGCAACAGCTACATTACCAAAACTATCTGTACGATATTCAACACGTCCTTTTTTAACGTCTTCAACAGCACGCTTTGTATCCATTGTAACTGTTCCTGTCTTAGGGTTTGGCATTAATCCACGAGGACCTAATACACGACCAATTTTACCTAAAGCAGGCATCATGTCTGGAGTAGCTATCATTGTATCGAAATCAAACCAATTTTCTTTTTCGATTTTTTCAATTAAATCAACATCGCCAACATAGTCTGCACCTGCTTCTTTAGCTTGACTTGCAGCTTCTCCTTTAGCGATAACTAATACTCTTTTAGTTTTACCAATTCCATGTGGTAATACTGTAGCGCCTCTTAACTGTTGATCAGCTTTTTTAGTATCTAGGTTTAATCTTAATACTAATTCAACAGATTCATCAAATTTAGCTACGCTTGTTTCTTTAACTAATTTAACAGCTTCTTCTACTGTATATAATTTTCCTTTTTCTACTTTAGAAGCAGCTTCTTGATATTTTTTTCCTTTTTTCATTATTTAACCTCCTTGTGTGGTATATGCGGATAATAAATTTCCTCCCACATAGGACTTACCTATGCTTATGATTATTCAACTACTTGAACACCCATGTTACGAGCAGTACCTTCAACTATTTTCATAGCTTCTTCTACTGTATAGCAATTTAAGTCAGGTAACTTAATTTCTGCTATTTCTCTAACTTGAGCTTTAGTTAATGTTCCAACAACTTCGTTCTTTCCTTTAGAAGAACCTTTCTTAATTTTTCCAACTTTTTTAATTAAGAATGCAGTTGGAGGAGTCTTTATTACGAAAGTGAATGATCTATCATCCATGATAGATATTTCAACTGGTAAAATATCTCCCATTTTATCTTTAGTTGCATCATTATATTTTGTACAAAATTCTTGTAAGTTAATTCCTGCTGGGCCTAATACTGTACCAACTGGTGGAGCTGGTGTAGCTTTTCCTGCAGGGATTTGTAATTTAATCTTCTTAACTAATTGTGCCACGAAAAACACCTCCTATATAATTTTTTCGCCGTGGTTCTAACGATAATTCGTTTTAAAATCACTTATACTATTTAGTACATGTGGTTCAAATGATATCCGCAAATCAATAATCTCCCACTTAATCTATATTTAATGAAATATAGCGAACTAATAATAACACAAAATATTATTTTTGTAAATATATTAATTAGTTTTTTCTATTTCACTAAATTCAACTTCAACAACTGTTTCTTGACCAAATAAATCAAGAACAACCTCTAGTTTTTGGTTAGCCATATCAATTGACTTAACTTTACCATACATATTAGCAAAAGCACCTGTAATAACTTTAACAGTATCGCCTTCATTAAGCTCATTAGCAACATCTAGACGACTCATACCCATACTACCTAGAATATTATCTACTTCTTTTGGTGTTAATGGGAAAGGTTTAGCTCCTTTACCACTTGATCCAATGAATCCTGTAACACCTGGAGTATTACGTACTATAAACCATGCTTCATCAGTCATAATCATTTCTACTAATATATAACCTGGAAACATTTTAACGACTTTTTCTTTAGTAACGCCATCTTTAGTCTCAATTACTTTTTGTTCAGGAACAACAATTCTAAAAATATAGTCTTCCATTCCCATTGAGCTAGCACGCATTTCTAATTTTTCTTTAACCTTATTCTCGTGCCCAGAATAAGTATTAACTACATACCATTCTTTTTCCATTATTTAATCACCGTACTTATAGCGCCTAGGATTATATCTGATAAAGCAAAGAATGCCATAAATATGATAACAAATGATATAGTAGCAACAGAATATGTTACTAATTCTTTCTTACCTAGCCATCTAACCTTTTTTAATTCTTTTTTGACACTTACAAAAAATCTTGCTAATTTTTTCATTTTTTCACCCACTCTTAAAGTTTCATTTTTTAATTCAAATAAAAAACACTTTCTTGTGTCTATCGATAGAATAACACATATACCTTTTAAAGTCAATATACATAATGTTTTTTATAAATTAAATAGTATTTAATATTATATAAGAAGTATTTCATAAAAGCAAGAAAAAATGCATTTATATAATGCATTATCCTAATTTTCTTCTTTGTATATTGTAAGTAATCTTTAGCTTTAACTTCCTTGGTACTAGTTTAGATGCATAATATACTAGTTTCATTTGCGTACCTGGAATAATAACTAATTTTCTTTTAAACATTTTTTTAATAGCATATTTAGCTACATATTCACTACTTAAACCTGGTAATTTGAATTCAACTTTAGCTACTTTATTAAATTCTGTATCAACAGGTCCAGGGCATAAACATCCTACATACACATTACTTTTTTCACGTCTTAATTCTTCATATATAGCTGTAGTTAAATTAAGAACATATACTTTAGTAGCATAGTAAGTAGCCATAAGAGGTCCTGGTTGAAAAGCAGCACTAGAAGCAATATTTAAAATATAACCTTTATTTTTCTTTTTAAAATCATTTAAAAAACATTTAGTTAGAGTATGAACTGCTTTAATATTTAAATCAATCATATCTAATTCTTTTTCAAGTTTAGTATCACTAAATTCTCCAGCTAAACCAAAACCTGCATTATTAATAACGATATCTATATCTTCATTTTTAACACTTTCATATAATTTCATACAATTAAATGTACTAGATAAATCGCTAACAATAATATCGACATTTGTCGGTAGTTCTTTTTTTAATTTTTCTAGTCTTGTTTTACGACGCGCTACAACAATTAAATCGTAGCCTAAAGAACTTAAAAATTTTGCCATGTCACAACCAATACCTGATGAAGCACCTGTTATCAACGCTTTCATATCATCACCCTACTATCATTATAACGATTAGTAAATAGTAATGCAAGAAAAAAAGTACAAAATGTACTATTTATTATATTTTTTCATTTCTTCGCGAACTTTATTTTTAATACGTTGAATAGCGTTATCAACTTGTTTAGGTTCTTTATCTAAAATATCAGCTATTTCTTTATAATTGAAATAAGATAACATTAATTCAAAGACTTGATCTTCAAAGTCTGTTAGTTTAGCTCTTATAATATCGATTAAATCTTCCGTTTCTTTTTCATCAACAACTATTTTTTCGGGATTAGTAGAATTGTCTCTTAGAAAATATTCTAATGATCCATCATCTTCTGTATCAAAAGATATCGATTCATTTAAATGTTTATGTTTAAGGCGATTAGCAGATATAATGGTGCTTATTAATCTTCTTTCAATACATGTTTTAGCAAATGTATAAAAGGTTATATCTTTTTGTTCATTAAAATATCCTATTGCATGATTTAAACCAATCATGCCTTCTTGAATTAAATCACTTTTTTCAAGTCCTAGATATGGACATGATTGTAACATCCTGGTAGCCATAGAACTAATTAAAGGTTCATATTTTTTTATTATGATATTATTAGCTTCCTCATTATTTTCTTGAATATAAGAAATTAATTCATAATCATTTAAATCATCGTAATTCATTTAGAACTCCTTATCTTTACAGCTTCAAATAAAATAATAGCTGTAGCAACGGAAGCATTTAAACTATTAACTGTACCCTTCATAGGAATACTAGCAATAAAATCACAATTTTCTTCTACTAAACGGCTCATACCTGATCCTTCATTTCCACAGACAATAGCTGTTTTTCCACGATAATCTAATTTAGTATAATCTTCTCCTTGCATATCTGTACCAAAAATCCAATAGCCTTCTTTTTTTAATATTTTCATCGTATTGACTAAATTACTAACACGAACTATTTTCATTTTTTCTGCTGTACCAACACTAGTTTTAATAACTGTACCATTTACTTCGACAGAACGATCTTCTGGAATGATGATACCATCTACTCCTGCTGCTTCACAAGTTCTAATAATAGCACCAAAGTTATGAGGATCTTCTAAATGATCTAAGATAACAACTAATGAGTCATCTTTATTTAATAACTCATCTAAAGATGCATATTTATAATCAGGTACATCTAAAACAATACCTTGATGTAATCCTGATACTTTACGATCTAATTCTTTTCTAGATACCTCTATAACTTTAATATTTCTTCTATGTAATTCACTAACAATATCTTTTTCGCTAAAATTATCAGCTATTAAGGCTTTATTAATTTGCTTATTATTATTTAAGGCTTCAATAGCGACATTTTTACCAAATATATACATTTTACCCCTCCAAAATATAATTCATTATTTCTGCAATTCGATCTATTTTATTATCTAAATATAATGATCCGATTAAAGCTTCTAAACCTGTTGCATGTTTATAAGTTATAATATCTGTATTTTTAGGATGTGCATGAGATTTATGATTACGAGCTCTAATAACAATATTTATTTCATCTTCAGTTAAAAAGTTATTATCTAACATTTTTTGTAAATAACTAGCTTGTCCTCTAGCACTTACATATTTAGTAGCTTCTTTTTGTAAATCATTAACTTTTAAAATTTTTTTATTTATTAAATATTTTCGAACATATACTTCATAAATACTATCCCCTAAGTATGCTAAAGCAAGTGATCCAATATTATTCATTGTTACACCTATCAAAGGTTATTCCTTTAATTAAACCCATTTTTATATCATTTAAAACTAAAGAATAAACTTTATCATAGTCAACGATTCCACCACGAATTAAGCATCCTCTTTTTTTACCTATTGTTTCTAATACTTCTTCATAATTATCATCATTTACATTATCTACATTATATCGTTCTTTTATCTTTTCTGGATAATATTTATATAATGTTTTTAAGATATGAAAAACAACTTCATCAATTGGTAATATTTCTTCTTTAATAGCTGTTAAAGAAGCCAAGTTTAAGCCTACTATTTGTTCATCTATCTTAGGCCATAATACACCTGGTGTATCTAATAGTTCTAAATTATCATTAATTCTAATCCAATTTAGTTGTTTTGTAACCCCTGGCGTATTACCAACATTAGATACTTTCTTTCCTACTAAACGATTAATTAATGTTGATTTACCTACGTTAGGTATACCGACAACTAAAATACGAGTTTTTCTTTTCGTTAATCCCCTATTTTCTCTTTTTAGATTTTCTTCTTCCATAAGTTCATTTGTCATTTTAAGTAAAGATTTTAAGTTAGTATTACTTTCTAGATTTAATTTGATTACTTTATATCCAAGTTTTTCATAATATATTTGCCACTTATTAGTTTCTTTTTCATCACATAAGTCGATTTTAGTCATAATGAGTATTCTAGGTTTATTTTTTAAGTATTCATCAATATCTTTAATTTTAGATGAATAAGGCATACGCGCATCTATGACTTCATAAACGACATCAATAAGATTAATGTTTTCTGTGATTAATCTTTTTGTTTTGGCCATATGACCTGGATACCAGTTAATATTTGTTTTATTTTCATTCATCATAATTAACCTCCATTTTAATTATTAATAATTTCATTAAATAATTCAACTAGTTTTCTATGCGAATAATTAGTATCGATACAGGTCGTACCTAATTTAGAAGATAATTTATCATGTTCTTTTCTACTATATTTGGCTCTATCATCTAATATTAAATATTTCCCATGCATAGTTCCATCATTTTTATCTTCTTCTATTGTAATAAAAGAATGGCATAAAGCATCTCTCAAATTTTCCAGTGTTATATCGTCACAAAAATTTCCGCGCACTTTAGGAACAATATAATTAGGTCCTGGGGTCTCTAATTGTCCAGATGGTCCTTTATAGATATACGGAATTAATAAATATAACGATATTATTTCTTTGACTCCGTTTACATCAAGTACATCTTTATTGCCTTCTAGTATTGCTAAAGCTATATCTGCCATAAATTTTGCATGAGAATTATAGTTTTTTTCTTTGTCATTCATTTTTATCATCACTACTTTTACTTTCTTCTAATAACAAATCAAAGTCTGATTTATATATTTTATCTTGTCTAACTCTATATTTTTCAAATTCTGTCAATGCTTTATCACAAGCAATTTCATGTGATATTTTTCCAGCATCTTTTAAAATATCTCTATCATCTGCAAGTAAAAATTTATCAATTCTATTTGCCCAATCTTCCATGGTCATTGGTATATGTCTTCTTGCTCGATTTTCTGCAATTTCTAAAAATGCACTAACAATCCCCTCCAAATCTTTTAACTCATCGTTGGATAAATAATTTTTAGCAATAATAACATCTGATTCTATTATTTTCCCATTAGGAGAATTTTTCCACGATGTTAAGCCCATATGGTCTTTATTTGCATCTACTCTATCATATATTATTTCAGCTGCTGTTTGTTTTGAAACAGCGTAGTGCATTTTGTTTTGAACTTTTTTAAAAAAATCAATAGAAATAGGAGATTTAGGATCATAGTCAATGCTTGTTGCATATATATCTGTTACTTTTTGATAAAATCTTCTTTCAGATAATCTTATTTCTCTTATTTCTTCAAGTAACTTTTCAAAATAATCTCTATCAATAAATGAGCCGTTTTTCATTCTTTCTTTATCTAATACATAACCTTGAATCGTAAAAGTCTTTAAAACACTAGTAGCCCATCTTCTAAATTGAGTAGCCCTAATTGAATTCACTCTGTATCCTACAGAAATTATTGCATCTAAATTATAATATTCTGTTTGATATTTTTTTCCATCTTCAGCAGTATGTTCCATTTTGGAACATACTGATTTTCTATCCAATTCATTTTCATTAAAAATATTATTTAAATGTTTTGTAATAGCTGGTCTTTGAACATCAAAAAGTTCTGCGATTGCCTTTTGAGTCATCCAAAGAGTTTCATTTTCATATCTTACTTGAATACCTTTATCTTTTTCTTGCACTTTAAAAGTAATAAACTCTTCAGCACTACTTCTTATCATTAAATCTTTTGCCATTTCTTCATCTCCTTTGCATATTTATCCAAAAATTTAAAAATTTTTTCAATAATTTTCTTTATTTATAAGGGGTGTTAAGGTGTTTCCATAAATTCGTATCGCACAATTGCTGTTTCTTTTATAACATCCACTATAATTTTATATTTCTAAATATACCAATATTGCCCTTATAACTCATTGGTGATATAGGACTTGGATGATATATTGGAATTACCTTATATCCATTTATTTCAAACTCTTTACCTACAACATCACTAAACTTTTTATATTTAAAGTTTAGTATTGATTTAGTTGCTGCGTCACCTAAAGATAATACTACTTTGGGTTTTATTATTTCAAGTTGCTTAAATAAATATTTTTTGCAATTTTCACTACATTTATTTAAATACTTTCTATCTTTAGGATAACATTTAATTGCTTCTAAAAAATATGTATCTTCTATTTTTAAATTAATCTCATCTAATAATTTTTGCAGTATAACACCAGAGGGTAATAATTTATGATTTACATCATACCATGCAATTCCACTTTTTCTCCAACCATTATTTGCTGGCGCCTCACCAAGTATAATAATATCATTCGATTTACCAACTGACACTGTCTTACTATTTGGAAACTTTTCTATCATATCACCGCACAAATTACATTTATGAATTTCATCATCTTGAATTATTAATTGTAATCTCATTTTCAACATTTTATATCTTGAAACTGTATCTTCATCTTGCAGTATTTCTAATCTATCAATTTTAATTTTATCATTATAATTAATTTTTTTATTAAATTGATTAGATGTAAAATCAACAATATTATTATCTATTAGATTAAAATAGTGACTTATTCCATCAACTTTTATTTTATATATTTCTCCGTCAAAATAATCATTTACTAATAGCGATACAATTGCACAATGACCTAATGTAGGATTATTATTATGCCAATTCTCTCTACATAATGGATAACATGTGTCATTAGAATATACTTTATATAGATATTTTTGTAATAACTCTAGTGTCATTGTATCACCACTTTTTCTACATAATTATACCATATTATTATCTATTTTTATACTTAACAAAAAACAGGATTTATCCTGTTAATCTATGTATTATTCATCAAGTAATTTTTGCCTATATTGTATTAAAGAATAATACTTATCGCCAACTTTATAGTATAAGAATTGTTTTGCATTTATTATTCCAAGTTCTTTATTTTCTATTTTAGATAAGTAATTAACTAATTCAGAAGCATTCTTATAAGTATTTATCTTTTCACCATTAATATGTAATTCCAATCTTTTAGCATCTAAAGGATAAATTTCATATTTTTTACAATGTTCGTATGTTTTGAAGTCAACATCCGTTTTTGGTTTGCCTTTATAAGCTCCTATAGGGAAAAAGTATAATCTATCATCACTATCTAAATCTAAATCACAAAAATCATATACATCTTTTTCTTTGTTTATTTTAACACCTAACATATCCAAAACATCACTATATTCAATTTTAAATTTATCTAATATATCAGATTTCTCTTCTCTATTTTCAATATAGTCAAATAGTTCCTTATAATCATTTTTAATAGATTCTACACCAATATATTTCTTATTTAAATTTTTACCTATCTTTTTTAATAGTAATCTACGATAATCAAGTAAAATTGGATAAAAATAAGTATTTTCATATTTTCTACTTGATAAAGGTTCTATAACATATTCAAATAATTCATCATAAGTAATTACTATGAATTCACTATTAGGAGATTTTTTAGGTTTAAATAGAGTTAAATAAACATAAACATTTTTTGAATTAGTTTTCATATTATCCATAATTGAAAAATAGTTGTTTGTTTGATTTTCACCTTCGTGAGCATTTATCTTATTTTCAATTATAATAGAAAAGCTTTGCGTTTTACTATCATCAAAAAGATATACAAAATCTATTTTTATATCTATAGATTTTTTAGATTTAGAATCATATTCACTATTATTTGCTTCTATAGCTTTAATTTTGTATTCAGTATTTACTTCAATATTATTTAATTTATAATTTTCAAATAAAATAGATTCCTCTTTTATATATTTATTACTAAAAGTTACAAGTGATTTATCACTTTTATTTTTTATATTAGAAGAATTTTTTTCTACTAGTTTTTTATCAATTAACTTAATAAATTTTTTTAAAGGAATATCACCATATCCACCATTATTGTCTGGACTAAATAAAGATGCTAAAAAAGAACTATGAGCAAGTTCTGCATTGCTTTTAGCATATATTTCAAAAGTTGTTGGGAGTAATAATGTATTAATTCTTTCATCATTTATAAAATTATTAATTAATTCTTTAATTTTAGTATTATCCATATATAACACCTACCTAAATAAAAGTTATTATTTTAAAATCATTCCATAACCTAAATCAGCGTCTATTCTTTTGATAAAGCCAAATTTTTCATAAAAAGATTCTTTACTTTTTGATGCTCCTAAATAGACTCTTAAATTGGGATTTTCTTCTTTTATTTGATCAATTTTTTCTAATAATTTATTCATTATTAAAGTTCCTATTTTTTTACCTTGATATTCAGGTATGACCATAATATCTTGTATATATAAAAAACAAATAGCATCGCCAATCATTCTACCATAGCCTATAATTTTATCATCATCATAAACACTTACAGAATAGAATGTGTTATCTAAAGCCTTTTTTGTTATAGAGTTATCATAGGCACCCCATCCAACAGAATCATATAAATAATTAAATTCCTTTATATCTTTATTATTTTCCTTAATTTTAATCATAGTTACTCCTTTATATAACTTTATAGTTATAATAATTTTTATAAATTATTTTCAATTATTATATCATAAAGGATTTGTTTTTGAAATTCAATAGCACATATGATATATTTAGTATGGTGATATCAATGTTTTTTCATGGCGTCATAAATGGATTAGTTGATCAAAAAATATTACAAATACTTAAAGATGGTAAAATAAAATCTGCAGCTAAACGAAATAATATTAATAATCGTGGCTTTAATGAAATGGATTACATTAGTGTTTGTGAATATTTAGGTGAAGATATATATAAGGATAATCCTAATAATGCTTTTCATAAATATATTTTAAATAATTTTTGTTTTATTATTTCGGATATTGATGTTGAAATGCCTATATTTATTAAAGATGGCGCAACTATGAATCGCTTTGAATTAATAAAATTAAGAAATAATAATCCTGATAAAAGATATAGTGATATTATCGATGAACGTCAAGTAAAAGATGAAATATCTCTTAGTAAAGTCATCGCAATAGGTATTCCTTATCATCCAACTATGGTGGATGGCTATATTAAATTATCTTCATTTACCTTCATGACACCAAAAGTATATCAAGAATTTGTTCATAAAATAGAAAGTTATGCACAAGGATTAGGTATAACTATTGTTGATAGCTCTAATCCCCATTTTGTAGAAACTATAAGTAATAAAAAAATAAAGCAATAAACTTTATTTTTTTTATAACAATTTATTAATTTCTTTTTTTATTGATAGGTTATCTAAATGCTCTTGTTTATATAATTCATCTATTGTTCCTTGTTCAATGAATTTATCATTAAAACCTAATATTTTAATTTTACCTTTAAAAGAATAATTATTTAAAGCTAATAAAATATTATGTCCTAATCCCCCAGTTATTAAATTATCTTCAATAGTTAAAATATTATCTTCTCGAGCTACTATTTCTTTTAACATATCAAGATCTAAAGGTTTGATAAAAGTAGCATTAACTAATGTGACATCTAAGTTATATTTGGTAATTACTTGATAAGCTTTTTGTACCATTTTACCTGTGGCGATTATTGTTAAGTGTTTTCCCCTACATATTGTTTCCCATTTACCTAATTTAACTTTTTTAATGGGAGGTAGTTCTATATAATCTCCTCCTCTAGGATATCTTATAGCAATAGGAAAGTTTTGTTTAATACTCCATTTTAATAATACTTCTAATTCCTTAATGCATTTGGGAGATATAATTGTCATATTAGGCATAATTGATAAATAAGAAAGATCTAGTATACCTTGATGTGTTTCGCCATCTGAACCTACTAGTCCTGATCTATCAATAGCAAAAATAACAGGTGATGATTGCATACAAACATCATGAACAATTTGATCAAATCCTCTTTGTAAAAAAGTAGAATAAACCGCAAAAATAGGTTTTAAATGTGAGATAGACATACCTGCTGCTAAAGTGACAGCATGTTCTTCAGCTATACCTACATCAAAATAACGTTGAGGATATTTCGTTTCGAATTCTTTTAATCCTACTCCCTCACCCATAGCTGCTGTTATCGCTACTACTCTTTCATCTTTACTTGCTATTTTGACTAAAGCATTTCCTAAAGCTTTAGAGTAGTTATTAGAGTTACTTTCTTTAATACCTATATTTTTATCAAAAGAACTAACGCCATGATATTTTTCTGGTGTTTCTTCAGCAAATGGATATCCCTTACCTTTTTTAGTAACAACATGAATAATAACAGGTTCATTTATTTTTTTAGCTCTTTTTAAAACTTTCTCTATTTCTTTGATATTATGTCCATCAATAGGTCCAATATAAGTTAATCCCATATCTTCAAAATACTTAGATGGGACAAGTATTTTCCTTATACCATCTTTTATACGAACTAAAGCATTGAAAGAAATATTTCCTATTTTAGTATCATCTAAACAATATTTTATTTTATTTTTAAATTTAATATATTTTTCATTTAAACTTAAGCGGCTTAAATAACTAGATATTCCTCCAACATTACTAGATATACTCATACCATTATCATTTAGAATAATAATCATTTTAGTTTTATTGAATCCTAAATCATTAATGGCTTCTAATGACATACCACTAGATATAGATCCATCACCAATAACAGCAATTATATTATAATCATCATGGTTTAAATCACGTGCTCTTGCCATTCCCACAGCAGCGCTTATTGAAGTACTACTATGGCCTGTTTCAAAGAAATCATATGGGCTTTCTTTTTTATATGGAAATCCTCTTAATCCTTTATACATTCTAAGATGATCAAACTTATCTTTACGACCAGTTAATATCTTATAGACATAACTTTGATGTCCTACATCAAAGATAATTTTATCTTTATTAAAATCAAAAACATCACATAAACTAATAGTTAATTCAACAATACCTAAATTAGAAGCTAGATGTCCCCCATGCTCAGCTACTTTATCAATTAAGAAATGGCGAATTTCCATAGCTAGTTCTTTTTTTTCATCACTATTTAATTTTTTTAAATCTTCAAAATTATTTATCTTATCTAGCTGTTTCATAGTGCCTCCTAAATATTTATATTATATCATAAAAAAAGCCAATAGTTGGCTTTCAATTATTCATATACATTTTATAGTCATAATAGTAATAATCACAAATAAATTTTTTATTATCATGTTCACGAACTTTAGGATAACTACTATGATACTTAAATCCTTGGGATAAACATAATCTTTTAGATATCTCATTCGTAGAAAAGCATCCATATAAGAAGACATCACCATGAAGTAGTTCAAAGACTAAATATTTTAAAGCTTTTAGGACTTCTTTGCCATATCCCATACCTTGGTATTGATACGCTATACATATGCCACTTTCTTCATATATGCCTTTACTTCTTTCATAGACGCCAGCAAATCCTATTGGTTCATCAGTCTCTTTTAAACAAACAAAGTAAGCAGTATTTTCACTTTGGTATTTAATAGTTCTATTTAAACGATCTAAAGCTTTATCTTCATCTTTAACTACTTCCCATAACATGTTGCTAGCTAATCTTTTATCACTCCAAACATTATGCCAAATTTTATCTAAATCTTTTAGTTTAGCTTTACGAAGAACTAAATGTTCTGTTTCTAATCGTTTAATATTCATTATATTCACCTACCTACTATAAAAAGATAGATAATCTATCTTTTTATGAAGCTCTTAATACTTTTTCTTTATTCTTTTCATATTGCTTTGTTAATGTTTGATGCATTTCATTAACTTTTTGTTTTTTATCTTTTAATTTTTTTTGTAGTTTTTCCATCATTTGTTCAACCTTACGATATTCAGGTATATATTCAGCATAAGGTTCGAATTTTAGTTTAAAGTCCTTTTGTAAGTCATCTAACTGTTCAATAGAATCATCAATGATTTTTAATGTTGTTCCTACAACATCTTTCGTTGAAAGAATTTCTCTTTCAATACTTTGATAACGTTCTTTTATTTCTGTTTGTTCTACTTCACGAGGTGTTAAACTAGCTCTTAAATCTCTAATACCACGATTTATTAAGCCTGATCCTAACATTATTCCAAACAGACTACGATTAGAAAAAGGCGCTGTTAAGATTCCTGCGGTAATTCTTAAGAATGAAGCAAACATTTGTCCTGTGTTATAAATATAACGTGTTGTTGTAACAACTTCTGTTTCAACTTTATCTAAATGAGCATCTATTTCTGCAACTAATTTTTGTTGACGACTAGCTTCATCAGCAATTTGCTTTTCCAAATCATCTAAATATATAGTTTTTTTCTTAGTTCCTTTAAACGCAGTATCACGAGTTTCTATTTCTTCTTCTTTATCTTCAATAGCTGCTCCAACAACACGACGTCTTTCTTCTTCAACTACTAAACCATCTATTTCTTCAACTTCTTGTTTGCAAGCATCAACTAATCCTTCTAATTCTTCTAAGCGTGCTTTATCACGATAGTCATCAATTGCTGACATTAAAGTTAAATTTTCTAAGGCTTCATAATCTTCAAAATTATATTTATCACGCATGATTAAATATTGACTTCTTAATTTATCTAATTTAGCCTTTAATTCCAAATATCTTGCTTCTAAGGCTTCTATTTCTTCCTGTGTATGTTGATTATTTATTTCCGCTTGAATATCATTAATTGTAAATTTAATTTCTGATAACAATTCCTTACTTTCATCTATAAAATCTGTTACTTCTTCTAAAATAATAGCTTCATCTTCACGTTTATCTATTTCTTCATCAACATCTAAAACATCGTCCTCATCTAAATCAGCTACTTTACTTTTTGTATTAATAATTTCATAGTAATCATATAAATCAAAATCAAAATTTTCTTTTTCAGGATCAAAAGTTGATACTTTTCCACCCAAATTTATTAAGGTATTAATATCATTATCAGTTAAAACGGGTTTACTTTCAATAGCTTTAGCATCAGATGATATCGCTTCAGCTTCAGCACTTTTAGATTGACTGCTAGGCATATCAACATCTTTTAAAGGCGCTAAAGTTTCTTCTAATGTTTTCTTGTCTTCAGGCTCTAAATTATCCATGCCATAATCGATATCAAATTCACGCATTTTTTCTAAATATTCTTTTTGACGACGTCTTTCATCGGCTGTATAAGATTCTTTTTTCTTTAAATATTCTTTGTAACGATTACGATACATAATACTTATAAGACGATCGTTAACAGATCCTTTAGCGCCCCTATTTCCATTCATAGTTATCCCTCACTGCATTTAATTATAACATTTATCACATATTAATGAAAGTTAAAAATAAAAAAATAGAATAATCTATTTTTTTAATGTTCCAAATTTACTAAAAGGTGTAAGTCTAAAGATTGCTTTACCAACAATTTGATCTTTACTAACAAGTCCAATCCTTGGATCACGACTATCAGTAGATTCTCTTCTATTATCTCCCATAACAAAATAATAGCCTTCTGGTATTAAAACATATCCTGTACTTTCTTCTAAAGTAAAATCAGTTGTTAAACATATTTTCTTGTTTTCTTTATCATAAGAAACTTTATCTGTTACTTCTTCCCCATTAATATAAAGTTTACAATCCTTATATTCTACTGTTTCGCCAGGTAAACCTATAACACGTTTAATAATACGCGTATTAATAGCGTCCGCAACAATAATATCGAAACGTTTAAAATCTTTATCAGCTTTATTTAAGATTAAGATTTGTCCATCTTCTAAGTTTGGATACATAGATGCTCCATTAACTTTTACTGGTGTTACTAAAAAAGTTCTAATTAAGAAAACAATAAAAACAATAATAACATAAGGAACTAACTCCTTAAAAAAGTTACGTACTTTATCAGGAAAAGTTGATTCTTCTATTGTACTAAGATTTTCTTCCTTCATGATTCACCTACTAAAAAAGGCTTTAGAAGCCTAATTTCTTTCTTTAATCTTTGGTGTTTTCTTTTGATCTCTAATGTAATTTAATTTAGCTCTTCTTACCTTACCTTTTCTTACTACAGTAATAGTATCGATGACAGGTGAGTTAACAGGGAATGTTTTTTCAGCACCGATATTACCAGAAACTTTTCTAACAGTAAATGTCTTGCTAACTCCTGAGCCTTTAATTGCCATTACTAGACCTTCAAATGCTTGAATTCTTGTTTTAGTTTCACCTTTAGAGTCAACTTCTTTAATTTTTAAGTCTACTCTAACTGTATCACCTACACGAAAATCAGGCACATCTTTACGAATTTGTTTATCAGTTATTTTATCTAATAAATTCACAATGTCACTCTCCTTTTCTTTATAACATGATCATAAATATCTAATCCAGCGGATCACATCGATATCAATTCTATCATAAATTTTTTAAATATACAAGTTTTATCTTTAAAAAACGTTTTGATTTTTAATTGATTTCTTGAATTTATATAGTTTGGCAGGTTTCTTACCTTCAAATTTTCCTGTCTTTTTAGTATCTTCAATTAATTTTAAACTTAATAGTTTTTTACGAAAATTACGACGATCAAACTTTTTATTTAAAATAGCTTCATAAGTTTTTTGAATTTCTGGAATAGTAAATTCATGAGGAAATAAAGCTTTTAAAATATCTGTACTAACAATTTTGCTACGTAAATAATTTAAAGCTTCTTCAAGAATTTCTTCATGGTCAAACCCTAACCCAGGTATTTTATCAATACTAAACCAATCAGCATTACTTGTATTTATTGTTTCTCTTAAAACTTTAACACGAGAAGAATCAATAACACCTATATAAGCAACAGCTACCATACGCATAACTGATGAGCGATCAACTTTTCCAAAAGTTTTAAATTGTTCTATCTCGATATCTTCAATACCTGTTTTTTCAAATATCTCTCTTTTAGCGCCTGTATCTAAGTCTTCATTATTATATAGGGCTCCTCCAGTTAAAGTCCAATCACCTTTATAAGGTTCATTTTTTCTTTTTACTAAAAGGACTTTCGTTACACCTTGTTCAACTGTAAAAATAGCTGTTATAACATGAATTCCTTGATTTTTATATAATGAATTACTTTTCTTCATAATTATTTAGAATTAATTCTTTCTTTAACTAATTTACTTACATTACTCATATCTGCTTTACCTGTTAGTTTAGGTGTTAATAATTTCATTACCTTACCCATATCAGATGGAGCAGTAGGATTTACTTCTTTAATAGCTTCATCAATTATCTTACTAACTTCTTCATCAGATAATTGTTCTGGCATATATTCATTTAATATAGCAATTTCTTTTTCTGTTTGATCTACTAAATCTTGACGATTTCCTTTAGTAAATTCAGCAATTGATTCTTTACGTATTTTAATTTGCTTACTTATAACAGCAATTACTTCGTTATCATCTAAATCCTTTTTCTTATTAATTTCTTCTAGTTGCATAGCTCCTTTAACACTTCTTAATACAGTAAGTCTTTCTTTATCCTGGCTTTTCATAGCAGCCATAATATCTTTAATAATTTTATCTTTCATATTATATCTCCTTCTAACAAATAAAGAGCCTTAAAAAAGCTCTTTAGTATTAATCTTAGTAATTATTTCTTTCTCTTCTGCGTGTATTCTTAATACCTGCGTCTTTTTTCTCTCTTCTACGAACTCCTGGTTTTTTATACCCATCTTGGCGTTCGCGAGCTTTTTTAAGAAGGCCGTCTCTAGCATTTTTTTGCTTCATTGTACGAATTGCACCATCAACATTACCATTTTTTACTATTACCTTTGACATTCAATTCCCCTCCTTCCACAAGCTACGAATATTATAGCACCAATTATAAGGCATTTCAAGAAAAAAAGCACTTATTTTAACAAAAAAAAGAGAAAAATCTCTTTTTTTATCTTATATTCTGCAATACTTTCCCTCCATTAGACGCCTTATGGCTCCTCCAAGGCACTGGCCTGTCTCAAAAGATAGTTCAGCACCTCTCACTAAGGCTGATATTAAAGTAGCGCTTAATGTCGCACCTCCAATAATATCCAAAAGTTCTGTTTTAGATAATTCCTGCATGCTTCCTCCTTTAATTACAAGCTGGGGGTCTAACAAATCCATCGATTAATCCCACGAAAAATGGTACACCGATCGCTATTAAAGTAATAGTCCCAATTCCAACTTCAAATCCTCCAACAATATCTTTAAGTTCATTATCATTTAGTTCGACCATTATTAATTCCCCTCCTAATTTTTTCAATTATTTTTTCAAATATTGTTGTTGTGTTTTTATCTACCTTAACTTTAAGAACGTTATTATTAACGTTCAATTCATCAGGTAGATTACATTCATATAATGCATCCCAATATTTAGAATCATTATATATATAAAAATTATCAGTCATACTAATTAAATGACATTTATAAATATCATCATTTATTTCTAAATAATTACGATTTTTAAGATCAATAAATTCTTCATCGACAGCTATACTTATATAATTCTCTTCATCATTATTTATGACTTTAGCAAAATATATATTGAATTCTTCATACTTATATAAAATACTAATTAAAAATAAAGTAACTAAGGTTGCGACTAAAATACTTATCCAAGACACTATTTTACTATTAGGTTTTAACATATAAATAACCGAAGAATTATTAAAAACATCTATGTCATCAAACTTTCGATACATTCTCAATTAATTCTCCATTACTTATCATCAGCTTTCGATTATATAAATCTTGATTATCTAAACGATGAGAAATAACAATAATTGTTTTATTACTAAACTTGCTAAAAATTTTTTTTAATATTTTTCTTTCTAAATCAATATCAATTTGATTTAAAGCTTCATCAAGAATAAGGATATTAAATTTTTTTAATAAAGTTCTTGCTAATACAATACGTTGTTTTTCTCCACCAGATAAATTAAAACCATTTTCTTCAATTAAAAGATTAAATCCTAAAGTATCATTTTGAATTATTTTATCTATTTCACATATATTAATTACTTCCATTAATTTATTTGTTCCCACTTTATTATCTAATACCATATTGTTATACAAACTATCTGTAAATAAATTTTCATTTTGGCTAACATATAGTATCCCTTGACGATTTATATAATCATTGATATCAATATTATTAATTAAAATTTTGTCTCTATCTACCTCATAATATTTCATTAATAATTTAAATAATGTACTTTTACCACTTCCACTTGGTCCCATTACTAATACTTTATCTCCTAAATTAATTTCTAAATTTATCTTATTTAATATTATCTTTTGATCATCATAGCTGAAAGATAAATCTTTAAAAATAATGTTTCCACTATATAAATTATCATATATGCCTATTTGGCGATGCATAATATTTAAATCATTGGCTCTTTTTAAGACTAAGTTTAGTTCACGGACATTATTTTCTAAATTAACAATATTTTTTATCGGTTCAAAAAAATAATTTAACAGAGCTCCAAATGATAATAAATTTCCAAAAGTCATGTTTCCTTTACTTACTAAAAGTGATCCTATTCCATATATTAAAATAAATCCTATATCATTTATTAAATTTTTTAAAAAGGTTTGAATTGTTAAAATATTTTCATGATTATATGTATCTCGTAAAAGTTTAACAAATAGTTTTTCAAAATGCCGATAAGTATCAGTTTCAATATCTAATCCCTTAACAGTTTCATAATTATTTATAGCTTCAATCATATAATTAGTTGAAGCAACATTTTCCTTTTTTATCTTTAATATTGATTCATCAAAATAGTCTTTAAAAATCCAAAACAAAAGAAGATTTAGAATAAGAATAATAGTAGATAATATAAAAAGTTTACTATTTATGAAATACAATATAATTGACGATATTAAAGCTAATGGTAAATCAATTATTAAAGTTAAAAAGATAGTAGTGATATTATCTTTTATGGTTGTAACATCTAGTATGCGTGTAACAATATCTCCTGTTGTCTTCTTCCGATAATTTTTATAAGGAAGCAATAAAACTTTTTGAAATGTTTCCAATGTTAATCTTAAATTAATTTTTTCATTAATCAATAGTAAAACTTTTTGCCTAAAAAATAATGATATATTTTTATATAAAGTGTTACTAAAAAAGATAATTAAAATAAGAGTAATAATACTTTGGGATTGATATTTAATTAAAGTATTATTTAATACTTCCAAAAAGAATGATGAGATAATGGAAAAAGCAGTAATAAAAGAAGATAAAATACAAACTTGCTTAATTAGTTTAGGATGTGATTTTATAATTTTATAGATTATTTCAATTAAAAGATTTTTATTTTCTTCGCAAGGTATTTCATCTTTAGGATAAAGAATAATTAAGATACCACTAAAAATAGATTTAAATATATCAAAGGACATTTTCATTATTTTGTTAGATGGATCAGCTACTAATAATGTTTGATGTATATAATCTATTTTATAAATTACTACAAAATGTTTATATGTATTATTAATAATTACATTAGCTATACAAGGTAAAACAATATTGTCTTCATTTATTTCATCTAAAGTACACTTTACTCCTTTTACTTCAAAGCCTATTTTTTTTGCGCCTTCAACAATATGATATGCTGTTGTACCGTTCTCATTAATTTTTATTAAATCACGGATATGTTCCATAGACATATAGCCATGATAATACCTAATAATCATTTGAAGACAGCTAGCTCCACAGTCTTTCGATTCTTCTTGTTTAACAAAAGGATACTTTCTAATTTTTATCACCTCCTACTATATTATTATTGAAAACTTTCTGATTTCCTTTTAAAAAATAAAAAATTCTATTAAAAAATAGAATTTTCCAGACTGTTGACAAAGTAAAATTTGTTAATAGTCTTTTTATTTTTCGAAAAATGTATTATAATTAAATTGCGAGTTC
>CANQON010000010.1 GCA_947625505.1 uncultured Bacilli bacterium | reverse complement strand
AACCCCAATCCAGTATAGAACCGAATTGGGATTCTTATAAATTCTCTTTTTGTGTCTACTTTTTATTGACTAGTTCACTAGAATTGCTAGTTTTCTTTTTTTAAATATTCTTCTAATTGTTTACTATTATATTTTTCCTTTAATAAATAGTTTGTTAATTTTTTGTGATAGGGATATTTTAAAACAATTTGTATTTCCTCTTTTGTTAAAACATCTTCAATAATAGTGCTTTCAATATTACTATAACCAATTTCTTCTAATCTTTCGTGTGTTGATGTAGTTAAGTTCAAGTATAAACCAAAAGATAAGTATATAATAATAAATAATAAAATGATTAATATTTTTTTATTCTTAAGCATTTTCTATATAGTAAGCATAGTATTCATCAAAAGTTATATTACTATTATGAATGATGGTAGCAGCTTCTATACCAACATAACGATAATGCCATGATTCATAGGCATAGCCTGTTAGATTTTCTTTATCTTTAGGATATCTTAAAATAAAACCATATTCGTGAGCATGCTCTTGTAACCATTTAAATTCATCCGTTTTATCAAAGTCTTCACCTTGGACACCATAAGTAGTAACATCTACAGTTAATCCAGTTTGATGTTCTGAATGTCCTGGACGAGCTGCATAAGTATCAGCTACTTCTTCACCATCTTTATCAACATATTGAGCATATAATTTTTCTTGACTACTATATGGACGATATGCTGAATTAATAATAATTGTTAAGTCTTCTTCTTTAGCGGCATTAAACATATTAATAAATGAATCGTATGCTTCTTGACGTAATTGAGGATTATTACCATAAGCATACCAATTTTTAACATTAACTAAGTCATCAGGGACATAATCTTTTGATAGTTTATTAAATTTATTATTTAACATTAATAAATCTTTAGATGTATCTGTATCTTTAACATCTTCATACCATTTTTTATCAGAACCAACATTGACCATAGAAACAATTTCATTAGCTTTACTATTTAGATGATTATCATAATAATTGATGTATTGATTTACTTTACTTGGAATATAGTAAGTTTCTTTTAGAATATTAATATACATTTTATCATATTCTTTTGTTAGTAAGTTCTCCATAAATTCCTTATTAGTTTTTCTTTCTAAAAGATCATATTCATCTTTAGAATAACCAATAGTCATTATTTTGTATTCTAGAGTTTTACGATAATTTAATTCTTTAATCGTTTTGACAGCAAATATTGTTAGTACAATAATTAAAAAAATAGAAAGTAGTAAAATCATTACAGGTTTCTTTTTTAATTTTCTTCGTCTTTTCATATATCCTCCACTATTTTTATTATACCTCAAAATATTATAAAATAACACATTTCATTTGCAATCTCCCTTTTTTTGTAGTATCTTATTGGTGTAAAGGAGCAATTAATATGAATAACTATGATTTAGTAACGATAAGAAGATATAATGGGGTTAGAGATGGTATGCATGAATGGATGACTTTAAGTTGCGCTATTGTTATTAAACTAGATAGTATCCATGCTGTATGCATGCGTGATGAAAATGTAGGATATACTTACTTACCACAAATTAGTATAAATAGTCATACAGGTTATAATCACGAAAATGTTAAACAAGGAGATATTCATATTTTCCCAATTGAAATGGAATCATTTACAAGTATTAAGAAAAAAAATAAAGCTTCAATGGAACGATTTATGACACAAAGCGATTTATATTTTGATGATGATACCATTTATGGTACACGTATAATTAAGGATGAACCGCAAAAAAGAAAAAGTATTTTTAGAAGAAATAAATAGTTTAAAACTATTTATTTTTTTATTAAATAAGTTTTATTTCATTATCTATTACATAATGTTAAGTAGAGGTGAACTATGAAAAAAATTTTATTTACATTTATATGTTTTATGTTTCTTATAAAAGGAGTATCAGCTACTACCAATTCTTTAGCGCCTAATTCTAAAAGTTCTATTATAATTGAAGCTGATACAGGGGAGATATTATATCAGTATAATGCTAATGAGAGATTAGCACCTGCCTCAATGACGAAAATGATGAGTTTATTACTTATTATGGAAGCTATTGATAAAGGTGTTATTAAATATGATGATAAAGTTACAGTAAGCAAAAATGCTTCTGATATGGGAGGATCACAAATACTGTTAGAGACAGGAGAAACTATGACAGTTGATGATTTACTAAAAGGGATAACAATTGCTAGTGGTAATGATGCTGTCGTAGCTTTAGCGGAAAAAATAGGAGGAACAGAAGCTAATTTTGTTAAAATGATGAATGATAAAGCTAAAGAGTTAAATTTAAAAAATACCAATTTTCAAAATTGTCATGGCTTAGATGCTAAAGATCACTATTCAAGTGCTTATGATATGGCTATTATAGCTAAAGAATTAGTTAAACATCAAAAAATATTAGATTATAGTTCTATTTATGAAACATATTTAAGAAAGGGAACAGATAGACAAATATGGCTTGTTAATACTAATAAATTAGTTCGTTTTAAACAGGGAGTAGATGGTTTAAAAACAGGATATACAAAAGCATCAGGTTATTGTTTAACAGCAACTATGAAAAAAGATAATATGCGTGTTATTACAGTAGTAATGGGAGAACCTGATAGTGATACACGTAGTGACGAAACAAGTGGAATGCTAGATTATGCCTTTAGTCAATATGCAGTAGAAACAATTTATGACAAGAATAGTATTATTGATAACATTCCCTTAGAAAAGAGTAATCTTGAAAATGTTGATGTTATGACCCTTGATGCTGCTAAAGTTGTTTATAAAAAAATATCTGGTAAGAAAAATATTACATATGATCTTCTTTATAATAAATTAAATGATGAAATTAAAGTTGGCGATGTTATAGGAGAATTAATTTTAAAAGAAAACGATAAAGAAATAAAAAGAATAGGATTAACAGTTAATAAAGAGGTAAAAAAAGCAAGTTTTATAGATCTTTTAGGTAGATATTTAAAAGATGCTATTATCGGAAATTATCAATATAATCATTTGACTTAATTATTTTTTAATGATAGAATAACATTGAATTTAAAGAGAAAGGAATGGGAAAATGAAGATGTTAAATTTCACTTTTAATAATTATTTGGTAGTGTTTAAAAAAGAGGAAGACATTCTTTGTTTTCCTATTCTTTAGTATAAACTTTTAACTACCAAATGGTAGTTATTTTTTTTGGAGGTGTATATGAAAAATTTAAAAGAATTTAAGCCTCTTCTTAAACTAATAAAAGAAGAAAAAGTTAAACTTATTATAGCGAGTACTTTTATCTTTATATCGGGAGTATCGGAAATATGTACAGGGTATCTAAATGGAGCTGCTGTTGAAGCTATTACCCAGTTAAATTTAAAAAGTGCTGTTATCTATTTAATTATTTATCTTATTTTAAGCCTTACATTAGGAGGAATTCTCCTTCATATAGCTAATTCTATTCTTTATAAAGTAGAAAGCTCTTTAACTAGAAAGCTAGGATATTTTACTTATAAAAAAGCTTTAGAATTACCTTCTGTAGCGTATGAACAAAAATCTAGTGGTGAGATTATTAATCGTATTACTAATGATGCAGATTCCTTAAGCTTTGCTTTTGGAAGACTTTTAAATGTTGTAGCATCATTAGTAGGTTCTTTTCTAATTATTATTTATATCTTTTTTAATTCATGGATTATAGGTTTAGAAATTTTATTTTTTATCTTAATTTTATTTTTTATTCTTAAGAAGTATAATCCTTTACTTAAAAATATTCATAAGGAAAGAAAGCATGAACAAGATACTTTTACTTCTTTAGTAACAGAGTCTATAAGAGGTATAAGAGAAATTAAAACATTAGGAATTAAACCTAGTTTAATTGATGATATGAAAGAGATAATTAAAAGAATATTTGCGAAATCAGCTAAAGAAATAGATATTCAAAAAGAATTTAATATTTTAACTAGGACTTTAAAATCATTTTTAGAAGTAGGCGTATTTTTAACTTGTGTTATTTTACTTTATTACCATCAAATAACTTTAACATTCTTTATTGCGATGACATATTATGTATATCGTTATATGTGGTTAATTGAAAATATTAATGATTTAACTCAAACATATCAAAAAGTAATTGTTTCTATTGGACGTGTTAATGAAATATTAGAAAATAGATTATATGATGATGAAAAATTTGGTAGTAAGAAAATAGATCATGTTAAAGGAATATTAGAATTTAAGGATGTTACTTTTTCTTATCCTGAAGAAGATGTTACTTTAGAACATTTTAACTTAAAGATTGAACCCAATCGTAAAGTAGCAATAGTAGGTAAATCAGGACAAGGAAAATCAACCTTATTTAACTTAATAACACGTATTTTTGATCCAATAGAAGGTGAAATATTATTAGATGGTATTGATATTAAAGATTTGTCAGAAGAAGAATTAAGAAGTCATATTTCCATTATTCGTCAAGAACCTTTTATTTTTAACCGAACGATTCGTGAAAATTTTGAATTAATCGATAAAAATATTGATATTGAAACAATTAGAAAGTATGCTAAAATGGCTTATTTAGATGATTATATTATGTCTTTACCTAAAGGGTATGATACTATCTTAGGTGAGGGAGGAGTTAATTTATCAGGAGGACAAAAACAACGTCTATCAATTGCTCGTACATTATCTAAAAAGAGTCAAGTAATTCTTTTTGATGAAGCTACAAGTGCTCTTGATAATAATTCACAAAAATATATTAAGAAAGCTATTGATAATCTTGTTAAAAATCATACAGTTGTTATCGTAGCGCATCGTTTATCAACAATTATTGATGCTGATATTATTCATGTTGTAGATGGAGGAAAAATAGTTGCTTCAGGAACACATGATGAATTATTAAAAACAAGTGAAATTTATCAGACTTTATATCAAACAGAAACTTTAAATTCATAATTAATAAAAATAAAGTAATTCATTACTTTATTTTTATTTGTTTATTGCTAAAACAAAGGAGATATGATAAAATGAAATTGTATAGCATAGGGGTGGAGACCATGGAAAAATATGTACCTGATATATATCAAAAAAGTATATATACTATAAACTATGATCAATTATATGCCCGTGGTATTAGATGTTTATTATTTGATTTAGATAATACTTTGGTACCAATTACTGAAAAAGAACCTAATCCTAAAATAAAAGAATTATTTGATTCTTTAAAAAATAAAGGTTTTAAAATAATTATTTTTTCTAATAGTTTAAAAAAACGTGTAAGACCTTTTAAGGATGGGTTAGAAGTAGATTGCTGTGCTTGTGCTTGTAAACCTCATCCTCGTAAATTCTTATCTGTTATTAAGGTTTATGATTTAAAGTTTAGTGAAATTGCTATTATTGGTGATTCATTAGTAGATGATATCGCTGGAGGAAATGGTGTTGGTATTACAACCATATTAATTAATCAAATAGGTAAAAAAGAATTTTTCTTTGCTCGTTTAAAGAGAATTAAAGAAAAACGTATTTTAAAGAAATTACGTGATAATAACTTATTTACTAAGGGAAGATATTATGAATAAGTGTCATGGATGTGGAACTATTCTTCAAATAAGCGATCCTAATAAAGAAGGGTATACTAAAAAGATAGATAATGCTCTTTGTGAGCGCTGTTTTAGAATAAAACATTATAGTGATTATAAGTTAGTAATGAAAAACAATAATGATTTTATCGATATATTAAAAAATATTGGAAAAACAAATAGTTTAGTGGTATTAGTTGTTGATTTATTTAATATACCTAAGATGTTAGATGAGTTAGATAAATATTTAAATAATCGTATATTATTAGTTTTAACTAAAAGAGATGTTTTACCATTATCTATTTATGATGATAATTTACTTAAGTATTTTGATGATTGTCATTTAAACATTATTGATAAAGTAATTATTAGTAGTACGAAAAATTATCATTTTGATGAATTAATTAGTAAGATAAGAAAATATCAGACAAGTGCTTCTGTATATGTTGTAGGATTTACTAATGCAGGAAAATCAACAATGATTAATCGCTTAATGGCTGATTATACGGATTATGATTCTGTTATTACGACGAGCATGTTACCATCAACAACTATTAATACTATTGATATAAAAGTAGATGATACTTTAACATTAATAGATACCCCTGGATTATTAGATGATAGTAGTATGATGAATATTGTTGATGTTAGTATTTTAAAGAATATAATTCCAAGTAAAGAAATAAAACCTATAACATATCAAATAAAAGATCATCAAATAATATATATTAAAGATTTATTATATGTTGATTGCTTAAATAATAATAGTTTAACATTCTATGTAGCTAATACTTTAGATGTTGAAAGATCATTTAAGGAGAAGAATATCGATGGATTAATTCTTCACCAAGTAACAACAAATGATAATGAAGATATAGTTATTAATGGCTTAGGATTTATCAAAGTAGTTAAGAAAGATACTTTTAAAATATATACTTTACCTAATGTAGATGTATATGTTAGAAAGGCTTTAATATAAGGAGGAATAAAAATGGATAATAATCATGAAACCGAAGAAGAAATGAAGGAAAGACTAAAAAAAGAAATATTAGAGGAAATGAAACAAGAAACAAAAGAAACAAATGATAGTAATGAAGTAAGATCTTATGGAGCACCTAAAGAGACTTCAAAAGTACATTTTAATGGTAATGAAGTGTCTCCAACTCCTTTACAAGAGATTAATCATACACCTAAAGAAGTAACAAATAATGAAGAAACTAGTTCAAATACTCCTAAAAAGGGAGGAACTAGTATGGTCTTAATAATTGTTTGTGGTATTATTGTTTTAATAGCTATTTTATTATTTCCAACTATTTCAAAAAAAATTAGTGAATTCCGTAATTCACAAAAGAAACCTACAGCAACTATTGAGGAGCCTGAAGAGAAGGAGTATGAGAAGATTACCATTGATAGCGCTATCGTACAAAAATTAAAATATCCTGTAATGCATAATGATCGTACTAATAAAAATACTTATTATAGTAAAGATAAGTTAACGATTGGTAATTTCTCTAATAATGATATTTTATATAATGCTTTATTAGATATGCCAGATGTTTTTATCTTAAAATATAATGGCAAGTATTCAGGTAAGTTCTGTGGCTCAACTGCTAATAAAGTATCTATTGAAGGAAGATATTTTAAATTACGTATTGAAAATTTATATACAAGAAATGCTAAATATTCATTAACTAATTTTAGTGTTCCAACTAATAGTACAAATACAAAATATGTTGGAACTTGGAAATATGATGCTAAATCAGATACTTTTGTTTACTATGGAAATTGTGGTAAAGTCGCAACATCTAATATCGAGTATTATGATATTAAAGTACCTTATGAGGCATCAAGCTCTGAAAAGAATGTTGAAATTTATGTTGATAATCATGTAGCGTTTGCTATTGTTAATCGTTCTACAAAGGCATATATCTTATATAAAAATGCTGATTATACAGAAGAAATAACAAGAGGAACACTTACAACAACTAACTATCAACAAGAATTAACTAATGTTGTAAAGGCTTTAGGAAAAGATAAAACGAAAGCTTATCGTTATACATTTACAATTGAAGATTGTGCATATCAAGATTATTGCTTCTTAAGTGGAGAATATAAAAAATAATGAATAATAATCATTTCGAAGATAGACAACAATATATTCGCGTAGGAAACGATTTACGAAAAGGGGCTGACGTTCGTAGTTTTATTAAAGGAAATGAAAAAAAAGAAGAACTTGATAAGCGCCTTGAAGAGATATCACTTCAAAGTGGAACTATAGTAAGTGGCCGAATTGTAAGACAAAATATTATGGATGCATCAGCATCAACTAATAATGCTAGTGCTAATCCTAATGTTGTTGATACTTTAGTAGGTGAGCAAGCTAGAGAACAATCTCGCGAAGAACAAGAAAAAGAGGAAAATCCTGTTTATTCTTCACCTAGTTATGAAAAATTTATAGGCCATGCACTTAATAAAGGAAAAATGATAATTGAGGATATAAAAAATAATGATCCTAAAAATATAAAAAGAGACACATTTAAGTAAAACATTTGATATTTTATCAAATGTTTTATGTTATAATATAAGCGTTTGAGGTGATTATATGGATAAGATAATTATTAAAGGTGCTAGAGAAAATAACTTAAAAAATATTAATCTAGAATTACCTAAAAATAAATTAATTGTTATGACAGGTGTAAGTGGTAGTGGAAAAAGCAGTTTAGCTTTTGATACTATTTATGCTGAAGGTCAAAGAAGATATGTAGAATCACTTAGTGCTTATGCTAGACAATTTTTAGGAGGAACAGAAAAACCTGATGTTGATTCTATTGAAGGACTTAGTCCATCAATTAGTATTGATCAAAAGACAACTAATAAAAATCCTCGTAGTACAGTAGCGACTGTAACAGAGATATATGATTATTTAAGGTTGTTATATGCTAGAGTAGGTGTTCCTTATTGTCCTATCCATCATAAACCTATTAGTAGTCAATCTATTGAAGAAATGACAAACCAAATATTAAAATTAGATATTGGTACAAAAATAAGAGTGTTAAGTCCTATTGCTTATGGAGAAAAGGGTACATATAAAGATGTCTTTGATGATTTAAGAAAAGATGGATATGTTCGTGTTGTTGTAGACGGAATAGATCATGATTTATCAGAAAATATTGAATTAGAAAAAAATAAAAAACATAATATTAGTATTGTTATTGATCGCCTTATTATTAAAGAAGATATTCGTAGTCGTTTATATGAAGCTATTGAACTTGCTGTTAAAGAATCTAAAGGTAAAGCTGTTATTGATGTCATCGGTGGTGATGAAATAGTGATGAGTGAGAAATATGCTTGTCCTGAATGTGATTTTTCATTACCAGAGCTAGAACCTAGAATGTTTTCCTTTAATGCTCCATATGGTGCTTGTCATGATTGTAATGGTTTAGGTGTTAAATTAAAATTAGATGTTGATTTATTGATACCTGATAAATCTAAAAGTATTATAAATGGCGCTATTGTTGCTTATAATTTAGATGCAACAATCAATCGTACACAAATTGAAACAGTATCTAAATACTATAATATTGATTTAACTAAGCCTGTAGAAAAATTAAGTAAAAAAGAATTAGATATTATATTGTATGGGAGTCCTGATCCTATAGAATTTAATTATGTAGCTAATAATGGTAATACTAGAAGAACTGTTGATTATTTTGAAGGTATTGTTAATAATCTTGAAAGAAGATATATGGAAACTAAAAGTGGATGGATTCGTGATTGGATAGAACAGTTTATGACAGAGTTAGAATGTCCTACTTGTCATGGTGCTCGTCTTGATTCATCAATATTAGCTGTTAAAGTTGGCAATAAAGATATTTATGAATTAACTAAATTAAGTATTTCTAAGATGTTAGATTTCTTTCAAAATTTAAAATTAAGTAAAGAAAAAACAGAAATATCAAAAATGGTTATTAAAGAGATATGTGATCGCCTAAGATTTTTAAATAATGTTGGTTTAGGTTATTTAACTTTAAATCGTAGTGCAGGAACTTTATCAGGAGGAGAAGCACAACGTATTAGATTAGCTACCCAAATAGGATCACATTTAACAGGAGTTTTATATGTATTAGATGAACCTAGTATTGGATTACATCAAAGAGATAATAATCGTTTAATAAATTCTATGAAAGAAATGCGTGATTTAGGTAATACCTTAATTGTTGTTGAACATGATACTGATACGATGTTAGCAGCTGATTATTTAGTTGATATAGGGCCTGCTGCAGGCGAACATGGGGGAGAAGTTGTCGCAGCAGGTACTCCTACTGAAGTCATGAAAAATCCTCATAGTTTAACAGGTAAATATTTAATAGGTGAATTAAAAATTGAGGTTCCTAAAAAACGTCGTAAAGGTAATAAAAAGTATATTGAAATAATAGGCGCTAAAGAGAATAACTTAAAAGATTTAGATGTTAAGATACCTTTAGGAACATTAACTTGTGTAACAGGTGTAAGTGGAAGTGGAAAAAGTACTTTAGTTAATCAAATATTATATCGAAGTATTGCTAATAAATTATATAAAAACAAAGAGAAAGTAGGAGCCCATAAAAAGATTAAAGGAATTGATTATATAGATAAAGTAGTTGATATAAGTCAAGCTCCTATAGGAAGAACACCTAGAAGTAATCCTGCTACCTATACAGGTGTCTTTGATGATATTCGTGATGTATTTGCTGAAACAAAAGAAGCTAAGATGCGAGGATACGATAAAGGAAGATTTTCTTTTAATGTTAAAGGTGGCAGATGTGAAGCTTGTTGGGGAGATGGTGTTAAAAAAATAGAAATGCACTTCTTACCTGATGTTTATGTACCTTGTGAAGTATGTGGAGGTACACGCTATAATAGTGAAACACTTCAAGTAAAATATAAAGGTAAAAATATTAATGATGTTTTAAATATGCGAGTTGAAGAAGCTTTAGAATTCTTTGAGAATCATCAAAAAATAAAGACTAAATTACAAATGTTAGTTGATGTAGGATTATCTTATGTTAAATTAGGACAAAGCGCTACAACATTATCAGGAGGAGAAGCTGCTCGTGTTAAGTTAGCTAAAGAGTTACAAAAGAAGCCTACAGGAAAGACTTTATTCATTTTAGATGAGCCTACAACAGGATTGCATACTGATGATATTAAAAAATTATTAATTATTTTAAATCGTATTGTTGATAATGGTGATACTGTTTTAGTTATTGAACACAATTTAGATGTTATTAAAACAGCTGATTATATTATTGACTTAGGACCAGAAGGGGGAGATGAAGGAGGTACCTTAGTAGCTTGTGGTACTCCTGAAGAAATTGTTAAAGTTAAAGAAAGCTATACAGGGGCGTTTTTAAAACCATTGTTGGAGGTAAAAGAATGAGTTTTGAATACGAATGGACAAGAGATAATTTAAAAGAGGAGTTAATTAAAAAGAGATATAAAACAAATACTATCTTTCTTATAATGGGAATATTATTATATATTTTCTTTATTTATGACGCGCTAAAATCAAAATTATTTGACAAATTAATTATAACGATAATTGGTGTATTCTTTATTATAACAATCATGTTACTAATGTTTATTTTTACACGTATTTATGTTGCTATATGTTTAAAAAAGAATGATAAAGATACGAATAAAGCTTATGGCACATATAAAGTATCATTAGATGATGAGACAGTTAAAGTTAGTATTAATGATGATGTAATAGCATATAAATATAAAGATATAGTAAAGTTTAAAAAGAGTAAACATCAATTTTTTATATGTACAGCTGATGATAAACTAGGTTTACTATTTAAAGAGTCAGTTGTTGGAAAAGATAATTATCAAAAATTACTTAGTAAAATAAGTGACAAAGTGATTTGTTAAAATAGTGTATACGTGTTATAATCATATAATAGTGGGAGATGGAATATGCTACATTTAAAAAATATTACAAAAACCTATATTACAGGTGATTTTAAACAACAAGCTTTACAAGATATTAATTTAAAATTCCGTGATTGTGAATTTGTATCTATTTTAGGACAAAGTGGTAGTGGTAAAACAACAATGTTAAATATTATTGGAGGATTAGATAAATATACTAGTGGTGATTTAATAATTAATGGTAAATCAACTAAAAAGTATAAAGATCGTGATTGGGATACTTATCGTAATCATTCCATTGGCTTTGTTTTCCAAAGTTATAATTTAATTCCTCATCAAACAGCTTTATCTAATGTTGAACTTGCTTTGACATTATCTGGTGTACCTAAAAGTGAAGCTCGCAAAAGAGCTATTAAAGTATTAGAAAAAGTTGGTTTAAAAGAGCATATGAATAAGAAGCCTAGTCAAATGTCAGGAGGGCAAGTACAACGTATTGCCATAGCTCGTGCTTTAGTTAATGATCCTGATATATTATTAGCTGATGAACCAACAGGTGCTTTAGACTCAGATACTAGTCTACAAATTATGGATTTATTAAAAGATATAGCTAAAGATAAATTAGTTATTATGGTTACGCATAATGCTGAATTAGCTGAAGAGTATTCTACGCGTATTGTTCGTTTAAGTGATGGTAAAATTACAGGGGACTCTAATCCATATGATGAAAAAGATCATGCTGCTAAAATAGATGAAAATAATAGAAAAACAAAGATGTCTTTTATGACAGCTTTAAGATTAAGTTTAAATAATCTAATGACAAAAAAAGGACGTACTTTATTAACAGCTTTCGCAGGATCTATTGGTATCATTGGTATAGCGCTTATTTTATCTTTATCTAATGGTGTGCAAAATTATATTGATCGTGTAGAAGAAGATACCTTATCTTCATATCCTATTACTATTGAAGAAGCTACCATTGATATGTCTTCTATGATGAATATGATGATGGGTAATTCAGAAAATAAAGAAGAACATGGTACTGATAAAATATATTCTAATGATATTTTAAATAATATTGTTACAACCATGACAACGCAAATAAGAGCTAATAATTTAGAGAAGTTTAAAAAGTATCTTGATGATAGTAGGGAAATTAAAGATTTAACTAATGATATTCAATACTCTTATAATATCGATATACAAGTATATAACGCTAATACCCAAGATGATATTATTAAAGTAAATCCTAGTCCTATTATGGAAAAGATAGGATTTACAGATGGTACTAATGGTATGATACCTATGTCATCATCGCAAACAAATATGTGGCGTGAATTACTAAATAATCAAAAATTATTAGAGTCACAATATGATGTAGTAGCAGGTACATGGCCTAAAAAATATAATGAAGTAGTTCTTATTGTTAATGAAGATAATGAAGTTAGCGATTATACATTATATACTTTAGGCTTAAAAGATCAAAAAGAAATCGAAGGATTACTTCGTCGTATGATTAATGGTGAAGAAGTTACTTTTGAAAGTTCTTCATATAATTATCAAGATATTTTAGATTTAAAATTTAAATTAGTTTTAAAGACTGATTATTTCGAAAAGAATGGCAATGTTTGGGTTGATAAATCTAGTGATGAAGATTATATGCGTAAAGTTATAAATAATGCTGAAGAAATAAAAGTCGTAGGTATTATTAGACCTAAACCTGATGCTGTTGTTGGAACTAGTTATGGTGAAATAGGATATACTAAGGATTTAACAGAACATGTTATTAATTTAACTAACGAGCAACAAATTGTTAAAGATCAAAAAGCTCATGAGGATATCAATGTCTTTAATGGGCATGAATTTAAGGATATTAACGCTGAATTCGATATTAATGACTTATCACGTGAGGAACAAGCTTATTTGGCATCTCTATCACGTGAAGAAATGACAGAAGTTATATCTACTTATATGGACACATATGGAGCAACCTATGATGATAATTTAAGAAAATTAGGTGTAGCTGATCTTTCTAAACCTAGTATGATAAATATATATCCTAAAGATTTTGAATCTAAGGAAAGAATAGCTGAATTAATTAGTGAATATAATGATAAAGCAACAGATGAAAAAAGAGAAGAAGATGTTATCAATTATACCGATTATGTAGGACTTATGATGTCTAGTGTAACCAGTATTGTTGATATTATTAGTTATGTCTTAATGGCTTTTGTTAGTATATCATTAATTGTTTCATCTATTATGATAGGTATTATTACTTATATATCTGTGTTAGAGCGTACTAAAGAAATTGGTATCTTAAGAAGTATAGGTGCTTCTAAAAAGGATATTTCAAGAGTATTTAATGCTGAAACATTTATTGTTGGTTTAATAGCAGGTATTATAGGTATAGGTGTAACTATTTTATTAAATATTCCAATAAATATTATTATTAAAAATATTACAGAAGTAAGTAATATATCTAAACTACCTTATAAAGGAGCTATTATATTAGTTATTATAAGTATGTTACTTACCGTTATAGCAGGTTTAATTCCATCACGTATTGCATCTAAAAAAGATCCTGTTGAAGCATTAAGAACAGAGTAATCTCTGTTCTTTTAATTTTACTTTTAAAAGTAAAGATGCTATAATACAAAACTTGTGATGGACATGGAAGAAGAAAATTTAGAACAAGAAGAACTAATTCATGACTTAGATGTCTATGAAGGAATGAAAAATCATAAACATTTAGTTCTTCATCGTATTGGGGTTGTACTTGAAATAGCTATAGTATCGATAGCTACTTTTAGCATGCTTATTTTTCCAAAATTAGCTTATCTTCCAAAAGATAGAGATATTAATACTGATAATGTCTATCAAAATACGAGTGTTATTATTCCTAAAGAAAAACAAGATGATATTTTAGCTTCTTTAGAAGAAGAATTAAATATAGATATACCAAGTACAAATAATGAAGATTATTTTTTATTAAAAGCGATTCATGATAATCCTCATATATCAAAACATGAGAAAGATATTTTATATCAATTTATTGATTACTTTATAGATAATCCCTATATTAATAATGAAGAAATATATACACGTTTATTAAATGTTGATACCCAATTTTCTTTACGTGATTTTTTAGGTGTTAGTAGTAATACTTTAGCTTGTTATGTTGGAGATAATAATGATATTGTATACTTTAGTCTTAAACCTTCAGATACAACTATTGCTCATGAAGGAGGACATTGTATTACAGGCTGTACTAATATACCAAAATGGTTAGATGAAGGAATGACACAATTAATTGTTAATGAATATTTTGAAGAAGATCCTTTTAATGGAAATAGAACATACTATAATGAAGTAATGTTAGTTAAATTTATTTGCGAATTAATTGGTACTGATCCTGTATTACAAGCATATACTAAAGATGATATGAGTCTAATATATAAAGCTTTAGGTGATATTAATGGTACTCCAGAAGAAGCTCTAGAAATGTTAAACTATTTAGATGCATATTATAGCGATATTTTAGATACTCCAACAACAGAAGAATTTAATACTAAAGTAGATAACTTATCCGAAGAAGATATTAATCATATTGTAGCTGCATATCGTTATTTAACAGAATGTGTAGATAAAATTGAGATAATTAATCGACCTGTATTAGCAAATATTTATGCTAATGTGACATATTCTGTACTAGGATATGAAGATGATCATATTCTTTGTAAAGCTTATATATCTTCGCATTTAAAAAAAGTAGGATATGAACAAGGAATATTAATAACACCTGAAGATTATAAAGAATATAAAATAAATAGTTAATTTGACAATAATATTAAGATTATATATAATAAACGGCATAAAAAAGGAGTGAGCTGCATGGAAGGTGTCATAGTAGAGGCACTTGCTTGCATATTTTCTACGTATAAAGGAAAAATAAAAATTCTTTTAAAGCGTAAAACTGATGAACCATATAAGGGATATTGGATATTACCTAGTGGTATTATAGATAATGACAAAACATTAGAAGAAACGCTAGAAATTGCTGTTAGTGAACAAGTAGGATTAAGTAATTTAACTTATGAAGAATGTGCAGTTTTCAGTGATTTAGATCGTTTTCCTAATAAAAGAATAATTGGAATATCGGCTATAAGTATGGTAGATGAAGTAACCGTAAGGAATCATCAAGAGGCTACAAAATATGAATATTCTTGGTTTTCTATTGATAAATTGCCAAAAATAGGGTATGATCATATTAGAGTAATTAATAAATCGATAGTAGCACTTAAACAAAATTTAACGAACAGTAGTACCTTAAGGCAAGTTTTTCCAAGCGATTTTACTTTACCTGAAATTCAAAGTGTGTATGAGCAATTATTAACTAAAGATTTAGATCGAAGAAATTTCCGTAAGAAATTTTTAAATTTAAATCTTATTGAAGAAACAGGAGATAATGCACCTTCAAATAATGGTAGACCTGCCAAACTATATCGATTTAAGCAAGATATGGATGATATCGTGTTGTTTTAAGGGTGATGAATATGAAGAAGGATGTACCAACAATTACAAGATACTTTGTTTTATTATTAATTGTTTTTGCGTTATGGCTATACCTACTTCATGATTTTAGTAAAACCGATAATTTCAAATTTATTTTTGGAACAGAGCAATCAAGTTTATAAATACTAAAGAAATCTTTAGTATTTTTTTATGAAAAGAGGTGAGTTAGACATCTATAAAAAAAGACTAAAAATATTGTTGACAAAACAATTATTTAATGTTATATTATTAATGCATTTTGATTGGGATTTGCTATTGCAAATCCTTAATTAAGAGGGAAAATGAAACACCTGGAGATGTGCAAAGAAAACAGGCGTGGAAGGAAAGGAGAAAAATATGCCAACTATTAATCAATTAGTTAGAAAAGGTAGATCTAATAAAACAAGAAAAAGTAAATCACCAGTTTTAGGAATTGGATATAACAGTAAAGATAAAAAACAAACAAATCAAAATTCTCCACAAAAACGTGGTGTATGTACTCGTGTTGGAACAATGACACCTAAGAAACCAAACTCAGCATTACGTAAATATGCTCGTGTTAGACTTTCAAATGGAATGGAAGTTACTTCTTATATTCCTGGTGAAGGACATAACTTACAAGAGCACAGTGTTGTAATGATCCGTGGAGGACGTGTTAAAGACCTTATCGGTGTTCGTTATCACATTATTCGTGGTTCTTTAGATACAGCTGGTGTTGAAAATCGTCGCCAAGGACGTTCTAAATACGGTGCTAAAAAACCAAAAAGTACTAAATAATTAAACTAAAATAAGTAAAGGAGGAAATATAATGCGTAAAAGACGTGCAGTTAAAAGAGACGTATTACCAGATCCAATATATAATTCTAAATTAATTACAAAATTAGTTAATAGTATTATGTTAGATGGTAAAAAAGGTATTGCTCAAAAAATCTTATATGAGGCTTTTGATTCAGTAAAAGAAAAGACTGGACAAGATCCAATGGAAGTTTTTAATAAAGCAATGGAAAATATTAAACCTGCTCTTGAAGTTAAATCAAGACGTGTTGGTGGTGCTAACTATCAAGTACCAATTGAAGTTAAACCTGAACGTAGTCAAGCTTTAGCACTTCGTTGGTTAGTTCAATATTCAAGATTACGTGGAGGACATTCTATGTCTGAAAATCTTGCAAATGAAATTATTGATGCTTCTAATGGTGTAGGAGCAGCAGTTAAAAAACGTGAAGAAACTCACAGAATGGCAGAAGCTAATAAGGCATTTGCTCATTATCGTTGGTAATAAAAGAAAGGAAATTATAGTATGGCTCGTGAATATAGTTTAGAGAAGACTCGTAATATCGGTATCATGGCACATATTGATGCAGGTAAAACTACTTTTACAGAACGTGTGCTATTCCATACTGGTAAAACCCATAAAATTGGTGAGACACATGATGGTGAATCACAAATGGACTGGATGGAACAAGAAAAAGAGCGTGGTATAACTATTACTTCAGCTGCAACAACTGCTTTCTGGAATAAATATCGTTTAAATATTATCGATACTCCAGGACACGTAGACTTTACAATTGAAGTATCTAGATCACTTCGTGTACTAGATGGTGCAATTGCCTTACTAGATGCACAAGCTGGTGTAGAACCACAAACAGAAACAGTTTGGCGTCAAGCTACTGAATTCAAAGTACCAAGAATGATCTTCTGTAATAAGATGGATAAAATGGGTGCAAGCTTTGAATACAGTTTATCTACTATTGAAAGTAGATTAGGTGTAAATGCTAAACCTATTCAATGGCCTATTGGGGCTGAAAATGAATTTAATGGAATTATCGACTTAGTTACTCGTAAAGCTTATCAATATGATGGTGAACAACATGAAAATCCTAAGATGATTGATATTCCAGAAGATTTAAAAGATATCGTTGAACAAAAGAGAATCGATTTAATCGAAGCTGTTGCTGAGTTCGATGATGAAATGATGGAAAAATATTTAGAAGGCGAAGAAGTAAGTGAAGAAATGATTAAACGTGCTATCCGTAAGGGTACACTTGAAGTTAAATTCTTCCCAGTACTTTGTGGTACAGCTTTAGGTAATATGGGTGTTAAATTAGCGCTTGATGCTGTTCTTGATTATTTACCTGCACCTACTGATGTAGAATCTATTAAAGGTGTAGATTTAGATGGTAAAGAAATTCAAAGACATCCATCTGATTCTGAACCATTTGCTGCCTTAGCATTTAAAGTTATGACTGATCCATTCGTTGGACGTTTAACATTCTTCAGAGTTTATTCAGGACACTTAGAAAGTGGTTCTTATGTATTAAATGCTACAAAGAATAGTAAAGAAAGAATTGGACGTTTACTTCAAATGCATGCTAATACTCGTACAGAGATTGCTGAAGTTTGGGCAGGAGATATAGCTGCTGCTGTTGGTTTAAAAAATACAACAACAGGAGATACTTTATGTGATGAAAAGAAACCTTGTATTCTTGAATCAATGGTATTCCCAGAACCAGTTATTGAACTTGCTATTGAACCAAAATCAAAAGCAGATCAAGATAAGATGGCTTTAGCTTTACAAAAACTAGCTGAAGAAGATCCTACTTTTAGAGCTAGTACAAATCATGAAACAGGACAAACAATTATCGCTGGTATGGGTGAATTACACTTAGACGTAATTGTTGATCGTATGCGTCGTGAATTTAATGTAGAGGCTAATATTGGCCAACCACAAGTATCTTATCGTGAAACTATTACCCAAGCTGCTGATTGTGAAGGTAAATATATTAAACAATCAGGTGGACGTGGACAATATGGTCATGTATGGATTAAATTTGAACCAAATCCAGGAAAAGGATATGAATTCGTTGATGCTATCGTTGGTGGTGTAGTTCCAAGAGAATATATACCAGTAACAGATAAAGGTTTACAAGATGCTTTAAAGACAGGTGTTTTAGCAGGATATCCTATGGTAGATGTTAAAGCAACATTATTTGATGGATCTTATCATGATGTTGACTCATCTGAAATGGCTTATAAGATAGCTGCTTCAATGGCGTTAAAAGAAGCTAAAAACAAATGTAAACCAATCTTACTTGAGCCAATTATGAAAGTTCAAGTTATTGTTCCAGATGAATATTTAGGAAATGTTATGGGAGATATTACAGCTCGTCGTGGACGTCCTATGGGACAAGAAAGTCGTGGAAATGCTATTGCTATTGATGCAATGGTACCACTTGCTGAAATGTTTGGTTATGCTACTTCATTAAGATCTAATACACAAGGACGTGGAAACTTCACTATGGAGTTTGATCATTATGAAGAAGTACCTAGAAATATTTCAGAAGAAATTATTAAAAGAAATGGTGGAAACTAGTATTTAATCTACTAGTTTCTCACTAAAAAAGTATTGCTATTTTAATGTTAATTAGTTATAATATTATTGTTATGTAAATTAAAGGAGGAAATAATTATGGCTAAAGCAAAATATGATCGTTCAAAACCACATGTTAACATTGGTACAATTGGACACGTAGACCATGGTAAAACAACTTTAACAGCTGCTATTACCAATGTATTATCAAAAAAAGGTATGGCTGAATTTGTCGATTATGCTAATATCGATAAAGCACCAGAAGAAAGAGAACGTGGAATCACTATTAATACTGCACACGTTGAATATGAAACTGACAAGAGACATTATGCTCACGTAGACTGCCCAGGACATGCTGACTATGTTAAAAACATGATCACAGGTGCTGCTCAAATGGATGGAGCTATCTTAGTTATAGCTGCAACTGATGGACCTATGGCTCAAACTCGTGAACACATCTTATTATCACGTCAAGTTGGAGTACCTCGTATGGTTGTCTTCATGAATAAATGTGATATGGTTGATGATGAAGAAATGTTAGAATTAGTTGAAATGGAAATTCGTGATCTATTAAATGAATATGGATACGATGGAGATAATACTCCAATCATTCGTGGTTCTGCATTAAAAGCTCTTGAAGGAGATCCAAAATATGAACAAGGTATCATGGATTTAATGGATGCTGTTGATACATGGATTGAAACTCCAGTAAGAGATACTGAAAAACCATTCTTAATGCCAATTGAAGACGTATTCACAATTACAGGACGTGGAACTGTTGTTACAGGACGTGTTGAACGTGGTATGTTAAAACTTAATGATGAAGTTGAAATCGTTGGACTTAAACCAACTAAGAAGACTGTTGTTACAGGAATTGAAATGTTCCGTAAACAATTAGACTTTGCTGAATCAGGAGATAATGCTGGTGTATTATTACGTGGTATTGCTCGTGAAGAAGTTGAACGTGGACAAGTATTAGCTAAACCTGGTACTGTTACACCACATACTAAGTTTAAAGCTCAAGTTTATGTATTAACTAAAGATGAGGGAGGACGTCATACTCCATTCTTCTCAAATTATCGTCCACAATTCTATTTCAGAACTACAGACGTTACTGGTGTTATTGAATTACCAGAAGGTGTAGAAATGGTTATGCCTGGAGATAACGTTGAAATGACTGTTGAATTAATCGCTCCAATCGCAATTGAAAACGGAACTAAGTTCTCAATTCGTGAAGGTGGTAGAACAGTTGGTTCAGGAAATATTTCTGAAATCATTCAATAATAATTAAAGTACTTCATATGAAGTACTTTTTTTTTACAAAAAAAGAAGTAAAACTTCTTTATTTCTTTAAAATACGACGGATAGGTGAGGTATTACGATAAAGAGTATATAATGGATAACTTGTTACTAATTCAAAGTCTCCTGCATATTCAATAGCACTAGCATTAAAATTAAGTTTAAAATCAGTTGTTCCTTTATATTTACTTTCTTTATCAAGAGTAGGATTAGTTATACCTCCTAAGTTAAATTCTTTATATCCTTCTTGAGCAAATCTTTCCATTAATTTCCATATTAATAAGTGTTTAGCACATAGATGTTTATATTGATTATCATAACCATCTAATGTTAAATAGACTTGACCACGATGTTTAATTACCATAGCTGATGCTACTATAATACCATTAGGATTATTTCTTAATAAGTTAGTAGCATACACAAGTTGATTTTTTAATGATGCTAATTTATTATCTTCAGCTATTTTTCTAGTTATAACATCATTATTATTACCTTTTCCTTGATTTTGAAATAGTTGAGCAGTAATAGCATTACAAATATTAACTTGTTTTTGATATTCAACTTGCGTGTTAATTAAGAATTGATTAGTTTCTAATTGAGCAAAGTAGACTTCAGCATGATTAGTTGCTTTAAAAGCATTATATATATCATAAGCATAGTCTTTACTTGTAGTGTTTTTTTCACGCATTTGTTCAACAATAAAGTCTAAGTTTTTTTCATTACCTTTATAAATACGAATACCTGCTAAATCACATGCTCTAATTTTAGCTTTATAATCTTGATGTAAGCCTTCAAACATTTTATTAGTATCAGGATTTAAATCAGCAATAGCGACAAATCTAGGTTTTAATGATTCAAAGAAATTATTATATCCTAAATGATAATATTTTAATTTTTTTAAATTTTCAAATATTTTATCATAAGAAGGATTAGATAGTGTTATGTTTAAACTTGGTGTATATTTTGTTTTAGCGATCATCGGACATATCTTAACAGCCATAACACTACGTTTCTTTAAAAATTTTTTTATTAAGTTAGTAAATTCTTCTAATAAACTATAATTGGTATAATCTATTAAAAATCCTCTAGGAGCATAAGCGTATTTAAAATTACTTAATTTTTCAATTAAAAGCAAAGAAGCAGCGGCAACATCACCTGTATCATTAATCATACCTACAAGAATAGTTTCAAAGTTTTGTCTTTCCATAACGTGACCATATTCTACGGTTTGATACATTGATGATAACATAAACTTGTTTGCAAACTTATTAAATTCTTCAGTTGTGATTTCTCGCATTTCCATATAAATCAGCCCCTCATCACCATTTAATTATATCATAAGAAGGGTTGTTTGTCACTAATTACATATAAAAGGAATGACTAATCATTCCTTTTTTTATAACTGTTGCACATTGTTGCTTCTTTGGTTTCTTCTAAAGAACAACTTGCTACTTGGATAACATTTAGTTTACATGCACATTCATGTACATCACAATGTGAACAATCGTATACATTACATTTTATCTTTTGCATTTTATCACCATTATTAATTTGTTCTTAAATAATGAATTTATACATATAATTAAGTGGTGAAAATATGAGTAGAATAACAATTGGAATACCTAAAGCATTACCTTATTACTATTTAAATGATTTTTGGGAGTCTTTTTTTAGCAATTTAGATGTTGATTTAGTATATAGCTGTGATACGAATAATGAAATAATAGAAAGAGGAGAAAGATATGCCAATGATGAAATGTGTTTAAGCCTTAAAGTTTATTTAGGACATATTGATTATTTAAAAGATAAATGTGATTATCTTCTTATTCCCAGAATAGAAGATTATGGAAATCGAAATCAAATGTGTACGAATTTTTTAGCGCTTTATGACTTGGTTAATAATTTGTTTGATGTTCATATCTTAAATTATAATATTAGTTCTAAAGAAGATGAATTAAAAAGTTTAATTAAGATGGGGGAAGAGATAGATATTAGTGAAGAAGACATTAAAAAAGCATATAAAAAATCGATAAAATTAAAAACTGATTCAAAAAAATCAGATCAAGATAATCTTCTTATTGTAGCTCACCCTTATGTAGTTTATGATGAAAGTATTGGAAAGCCAATTATCAATATGTTAAATAAGTATCCTTATAATATTATATATTCTGATTGCTTTGATGCTGAGAAATGTAATATTAATGGTTCTATTTTATCACCTAATTTATATTGGAAATATCCTAAAGAAAATATTGGAAGTATTTTGATGACGCCTAATCTTAAAGGTATTATTTTTTTATCTAGTTTTCCTTGTGCTTTAGATTCTTTAGTAAATGAATATATAATAAGAAAAATAGATAAACCATATTTAAATATTATTATTGATAATATTGATTCTTTAACAGGTATTGAGACACGTATAGAAAGTTTTATGGATATTGTTACCCAAAATTAGTTTTCCCTTAATGGGTGATTATATTATTCCTAGTAAATACTTGTTAAAGCATCTTATCAATTATGAAATAATAGAGCCTCCTAAAATAACTAGTAAAACAAAAGAAATAGGCGAAAAGTATAGTCCAGAATTTGTTTGTACACCTTTTAAATATACGTTAGGGACAATGATTGAAGCACTAGAATTAGGAGCTAATACACTAATTCAATTTGGAGGAGGATGTCGTTATGGTTATTATCATGAATTACAAAGACAAATTATTAATGATTTAGGATATCAATGTGAAGTAATTAATTTAATTAGTGGAGGAAAACTAATTAATTTAAAAAGTTTGTTAAAAAAGTTTCATATTAAGAAATTAAAAGGATTATATTATACTTTTATTACTATTAAAATGATTAAATATATGGATAAAATAGATGATTATATTAGATTAAATGCTTGTTATGAAAAAGAAGTAGGTAGTATGAAGAAAATAAAAGAACAAATGTTAAAAGCTTTTAGTGAGACTAAAGGATATTTTGATTTAATAAAGAAGTATTACTACTTTAAAAGAAAATTAAAAAAAGTACCTAAAGTAAACAAAGAAGTTATGAAAATAGGATTAATAGGAGAATTATATACTCTTATGGAACCAATGGCTAATTATCATATAGAAGATGAATTAATAAAGATGGGATGTCGTGTTAAAAGATTTACTAATGTTACTTATTTATTATTTCAAAAAAAGAAAGCTGTAAAAAAATATTTAAAGAATTTTTTTATTAAGTATCGTATGGGTTCTGATGCTTTAGATAATATTCATCATACGAAGTATTTATGTGAACATGATTATGATGGTATTATTCATATTAAATCATCATTTTGTACACCAGAAGTAACAGCTATTCCTATTATAGATAAAGTAGCCAAGGAATATAATGTACCAATTATCTTTTTTAGTATGAATTTAAATACTTCAGAAACAGGCATTAAAACAAGATTAGAAGCTTTTTATGATATGTTAGAAATGAGGAAGAAAAGATGAATTGTTATTTAGGTATAGATATTGGATCCATATCAACTAAAGGTGTAATTGTTAATGATCAAGATGAAATTATATCTTCTTGTTATATAAGTACAGAGGGTAGTCCTATTGAAGCTACCAAAAGATTATTAAATAAATTAGAGATTAAAGATGATTATATCATCAAAGGTATAGGTACAACAGGGAGTGCTAGAAAAATAATAGGCTTAATGTTAGATGCTAATGTAGTAAAAAATGAGATTACAGCACACGCTATAGGAACAATTCATCTTTATCCTAATATTAAGACAATATTAGAAATAGGAGGACAAGACTCTAAAATAATTATTATTCGTAATGGTATTGTGACAGATTATGCTATGAATACTTTATGTGCAGCAGGTACAGGCTCTTTCTTATCTAGTCAAGCCAAACGATTAGATATTAATGTAGAAGATTTTGGTAATATTGCTCTTAAAAGTAAAACGCCTGCTAAAATAGCAGCTCGCTGTACTGTCTTTGCGGAATCTGATTTAGTACATAAAGCCCAAATAGGTTATTCTAAAGAAGATATAGTAGCAGGATTATGTAAGTCAGTTGTTTTAAATTATTTAAATAATGTATGTAAAGGTAAAAAGTTAGAAGAACCAATTATTTTTCAAGGAGGAGTATCCAAAAATAAAGGTGTGCATAAATATTTTGAAGAAATATTAGGTAAAGAAGTAATTGTTCACCCTAATGGCCATTTAATGGGTGCTTATGGTATTGCTCTTCTAGCAAAGAAGAATAAAAGTAATAAAGAATATTCTCATAAACTTTTAGATATAAAATTTATAACATTAGGAACAGAGTGTCATGGATGTAGTAATAATTGTGAGTTAATTAAAATATATAAAGATAATGAATTAGTAGATACATGGGGCAGTAAATGTGGAAAATTCTGATTTTGCACATCCTTTTTTAATGTTATTATAAATTAATATTGATAAAAGTGAATAATATAAGCATTTATATAGTATTTTTTAAATATTATAAGTTGACAAAAAAAGGTTTATAGTGTATAAATTATGAGTAGACAAAAAGGACGTGAGTAAATGTCAAAGAATTTAGTTATTGTGGAATCACCAAGTAAAACAAAACCTATTGAAAAATACTTAGGTAGTGATTACAAAGTTGTATCATCAAAAGGACATGTTAGAGATTTATCTACTAAGGGTAAATATGGTTTTGGTGTAGATGTTGATAATGATTTTAAGCCTGATTATGTACCAATGAAAGGGAAGGCAAATGTTATCAAAGAATTGAAAAAAGATGCTAAAGAAGCTAAACATGTTTATTTAGCTACCGACCCTGACCGTGAAGGAGAAGCTATATCATGGCACTTATTTGATGTTCTTAAATTAAAAGATAGTGATTATGAACGTGTTGTATTTAATGAAATAACAGAAAGGGCTGTTAAAGAAGCATTTAAACATCCACGTAAAATAGATAAAGATTTAGTTAATAGTCAAGAAACAAGAAGAATATTAGATCGTATTATTGGTTTCCGTTTAAGTAAACTTATTCAATCTAAAACAGATGGAAGTAGCGCAGGAAGAGTTCAATCAGTTGCGCTTAAATTAATCGTTGATCGTGAACGTGAAATACAAGCTTTTATACCAGAAGAATATTGGTCTATTAAAGGAATCTTTGATGAATTTGAAGCTGAATTATTTAATTACAACAATAAGGAAATTGAAATAAAAACAGAAGACGAAGTAAAAGAGATTCTAAAAAAACTAGGAATGAATTTTACAGTCGTTGATATTGATAAAAAATTAAAAAATAAACAATCTAAAATGCCATTTATTACGAGTACATTACAACAGGATGCTTCTAATAAGTTAAACTTTAATGCTCGTAAAACTATGCAAATAGCGCAAAAGCTTTATGAAGGTATTGAATTAGAAAATGAGACTGTTGGACTTATTTCTTATATGCGTACTGATTCGACAAGATTATCTGATGATTTTATTAAAAGTACTTATGCTTTTATTAATGATAAATATGGTAAAGAATATGTAGGTAGTGTTAAAATAGCTAAAAAGAAAGATAATGTTCAAGACGCTCATGAAGCTATTAGACCTACAAGTATTAATCGTACACCAGAATCTGTTAAGAAGTTCTTAAGTAATGAAGAATATAAATTATATCGTATGATATATTATCGTGCTTTAGCATCCCTTATGGCACCTGCTCAAACAGAGAATACAACGATTATATTAGATAATAATAATTATCAATTTAAAGCTACAGGACAAATAGTAACTTTTGATGGATATTTAAAAGTATATAGTGAGTATGAAGATACTAAAGATACTATTTTACCTATTATTAATGAAAAAGATGTATTAACAGCTAATGAAATAACACATGAACAACATTTTACTAAACCTCCAGCTAGATATACAGAAGCTAAATTAATTAAAGAGATGGAGGAATTAGGTATTGGTAGACCTAGTACATATGCGACAACAATGGATATCATCAAAAGAAGGGGATATGCTAATATCGAAGATAAAAAATTTGTTCCAACAGAAGTAGGTTTTGAAATAACTGATAAATTACAACAAGGATTTAGTCATTTAATTAATGTTGAATATACAGCTAATATGGAAACAGACTTAGATAAGATAGCTGAAGGTAAAGCTAATTGGGTAAAAATATTACATAATTTTTATGATGAGTTTGAACCATCAGTTAAAGAAGCATTTTCTGCTTTGCCTAAGAAAGAAGCTCAAAAAACAGGTGAGTTATGTCCTAATTGTGGCAATCCTTTAGTTATTCGTAAAGGTAAATATGGAGAATTTATCGCTTGTAGTAATTATCCAGAATGTAAGTATATTAAGTCTGAACCTAAAGAAGTAAAAGAAGCATGTGATTGTCCAAATTGTGGATCTAAAATTGTTGAAAAGAAAAGTAAAAAAGGCAAAATATTCTATGGATGTAGTAATTATCCAAATTGTAAAACAGCTTATTGGGATAAACCTATCGGAAAGTTTTGCCCCGAATGTCAAAGCATGTTAGTCGAAAAAAATCATAAAATTAAATGTAGTTCTTGTAGCTATGAAGAATAAACAATCAAAAATTTGATTGTTTTTTTCTAATACTACTTTTTGCTTTATAAAATAAAGGAAATATTTACATTACTTTTTAAATGTGCTACAATGAAGTAGAAAGGAGTAAAAGATATATGAAAAAATATCTTTGCGAGTTTCTAGGAACTTGCGTTTTGGTTTTATTTGGATGTGGAGTAGCTGTATTAACAAAAGCAGATTTAGTTGCAACTTCCTTAGCCTTTGGACTTTCAATAGTTGCAATTGCATATGTAATTGGAAATGTATCAGGATGCCATGTTAATCCAGCTGTTACTTTTGCTATGTGGATAGACAAAAGAATTAGTGGAAAGGATTTTTGGTTTTATATAATTGCTCAAGTATTAGGTGCTTTAGCAGGTACTGCATTATTAATCTTAGTATTAAATGCAACTAACTATGGAAGCTATCTAACAATTGGGTTAGGACAAAATGGATTTGAAGAACAAGTAGCTAGTGGTATTTCATTATTAGGCGCTTTAGTTACAGAAATTGTTTTAACATTTGTCTTTGTATTAGCTGTATTAGGTGTTACGAAAGATAAAAAGAATAGTGCTGTAGCTCCTATTGTAATTGGACTTACATTAACATTAGTTCATATTTTAGGAATTAATTTAACAGGTACATCTGTTAACCCTGCACGTTCATTAGCGCCTGCTATCTTTATGGGAGGAGAATCACTTCTTCAAGTTTGGGTATTCATTGTTGGACCACTTGTTGGTGCTGCCTTTGCTGCTTTAGTAAGTTTCTTTATTGATTTAGAATCTCCTAAGAAAAATACTGTTGAAGTATTTGATATTGAAAAAGTAGAAGCTTTAGAAAATAAAGCTGAAACTAAAAAAGCTGAAGTAAAGAAAGTAGAAGTTAAAGAAGAAAAAGTAGAAGATGTTAAAGTAGAAGAACCAAAGAAAGAAGAAAAGAAAAGAGCTCCAAGAAAAACAACTAAGAGTAAAACTAGTAGTAACAAACCACGTACGAACAAAACAACAAAAAAGACTAATAATTAGTCTTTTTTTTTCACCTTATGAACTTATTTTAATAAGATATGATAGTAGGTGATTTATGAATAGTCTAGGATTTTGCGCTATATGCTCATTAATTATATTTGGGGCTACATCATTAGGATCATTATTTGTATTTATATTAAATAAGATAAATGATAAAACAGAAAGAATATGTATAGGGTTGGCTAGTGGTATTATGTTTGCTGCCTCTATTTGGTCTTTACTTTTACCTGCTTTAGAACAATCGCATATTATTTATGTTTTAATAGGTTTTATATTAGGAATAATAATTATTATTTATTTAGATAAATTAGTCAATAGATATATGTTAAAAGGTAAAAAAAATACAATGCTTTTTATTGCTATGACACTACATAATATTCCTGAAGGAATGACAGTAGGATTAATGAGTGTCTATGCCTATCAAAATAGTAGCATTGTATCAATATCAGCAGCTTTAGCTTTAACAATAGGTATTGCTGTTCAAAACATACCAGAAGGAGCATCTATATCTTTAAATTATCGACAAGAAGGATATAGTAAACTTACATCAGCTAGTTTAGGTGTTTTATCAGGTATAGTAGAACCTATTAGTGCGATAGCTATGTTATTATTAGTTAATCATTTAGAAGCTCTTTTACCATTTGTTTTAGCAGCAGCTTCAGGTATTATGATTTATGTTGTTATTAATGAGTTATTACCAAGTATTAATTCAACAAAAAGTAATATTGGTAGTATTTATTTTATTATTGGTTTTTTACTAATGATGTGTTTAGATGTTTTATTGTAAAAAAAATAAAAAGACTAAATCTTACCTTATTTAATCTTTTTATTTAGCATGGTCATCCCACTTGTAACTACATTGTAGCATATTTTTTATCTTTTGTAAATAGCTTTAATGTAATAGTTTTATTTTATAGTCTTCTTCTTCCTTGTTTTCAAAATCTACATCAGCTGTACGTTCTCTTTCATAACAAAAAGCATATGCTAAATTATGAGCTAACCATTCGTTTTGTAGGGAATCTTTAGTACGAATCCAAGGCTTATTACTTGGATTTTCAAGATTATATTTTAAAATAATATCAATAATAGATGATTGGAGGATAGGATCATTTATCTTATGTGATGATAGTATTTTAATATCTTCTTTTTCATCTCTTAGATCAATGATAACAATATCATCTTCTTTAGGAGGCATAAAGTTTATATCTGGTGTTATATAAATATCCATATCTTTTATATTAGCGAACCTTAAATGATCTTCATCATAGTCAGCGTCACATATAGTAGGATAAGTAAGCATTTGAATATGATCACTAGGTTTTAAACAAAAAAAAGTTATACATCCTATTATGGTTGCAATAAAAATTTTCGTTTTTCTTTTCATCTTATCACCTTATTTTTTTCCCAATTAAATCATTGTATCAAATAATAATTAGATAATGCAACAATTTCAAATAAATTTCATATATTCTTCACATAGGATGTTTATAATGATATCAGAAGAAAGAAAAATGATGTTTTGTAGAATTAACTCCTCTGCAAAAATTCTCTATAATCGTAGTACGTTACTACACAAGCCTTACTTTAGAAGTTATACTTCTCATATCGAAAGATAGTATTTTTTACACTTTCTTCTAGAAAAAGATACGAAAGTATCTTTTTTTCATAGAATTTTCACATATTTATAGTAAAATATAAGGTATATTGGTGGTGATTATATGCGTGTATTAATAGTAGATGATGAAGAATTAATTAGAAATATCATTCATGATTATTGTATTAATGAAGGATTTAAAACATATGAAGCTAAAGATGGTAATGAAGCTTTAACAATAATTCAAAGTCATAATGATATAGATATTGTTGTTTTGGATATTATGATGCCTCATATGGATGGCTTTACAACATATCAAGAAATAAAAAAGATTCGTAATATTCCAACGATTATTTTATCAGCTCGTAGTGAAGAGTATGATAAATTAAATGGTTTTGATTTAGGTGTTGATGATTATTTAACTAAACCTTTTAGTCCTAGAGAATTAATTGCGCGTATTAAAGCTATTTTAAAACGTGATAATCATATTTTAGATGCTTATGAATATAAAGGATTAAAAATCGATATTAAAGCACATTCTGTATATGTAGATAATAAGGAAGTAGAATTAACACCAAAAGAATATGAGTTGCTATTATTTTTTATTGAGAATAAATCTATTGCTTTAACGCGTGAACAATTATTAAGCAAAATATGGGGATATGATTTTTATGGTGATGATAGAACAGTAGATACACATATTAAAACATTAAGAAGTCATTTAGGAAAATATCGTGATTTAATTAAAACTATTAGGGGAGTAGGTTATAAATTTGAAGAAAAATAATGATAAGATGTCTTTATCCCTAAATATTTTAATTTATTTTATTATCTTTTCGATTGCTTTATTATTATTCTTATGGATTTTCCAAATATTATGTTTAAATACATATTATAAAATAGCTCGTACTAAAACGCTTAATATAGCGCTTAATAATCTTACTAAGAATTATGCTGAAGATAATTATCGTGATTTATTTGATGAAATATCTTTAAATAATGATATATGTATAGAAGTAGTAGATAATAATATTATCGAATATACATCACGACTAGTTGATCGTAAATGTATGACTCGTAATAATGCCCAATTATTAGAGTTTCAAGCATCTTTTATGAGTAGTAATGATGATATTCGTAAAGCAGAGATTATTAATCCTAATTATAATAATAAAACATTAGTTATAGGTAAGAGAATAGATGATAATACTTATTTGTTTGTTAATACTTCATTAGTACCTTTAGATGAAGGAATTAATATGTTAAAAAGCCAATTTATATACATAGCGATTATTATTTTATCTATGGCTTTTATTATTTCTTATTTCATATCTAAAAGATTATCAATACCTATTATTCGATTAAATGAGAAAGCTAAAAAAATAGGTAGTAAAGATTATAGTGTTAAGTTTGATGATGTAACGAATATTAAAGAATTAGATGAGTTAGAACAAACACTTAATGATACTAGTCAAGAGTTAGCTAAAACAGATGAATTAAGACGTGAATTAATGGCTAATGTATCTCATGATCTTAAAACCCCTTTAACACTTATTAGAGCGTATGCTGAAGCAGCTCGTGATTTAGATAGTACGAAAAAGAAAAAACGTGAAGAAGATTTAAATGTTATTATTGATGAAACCAAAAGATTAACATTATTAGTTAATGATATCTTAGAATTATCGAAATTAGAATCTAAAATTATTAATTTAGATATTAGTGAGTTTAATTTAAAAGAATTAGTAGAAAGTATTATTCATAAGTTTGATATTTTAAAGAATGATGGATTTAACTTTATTATTAATTCTCCAGATATAGTTATGGTTCATAGTGATCGTAAAAAATTAGAACAAGTTATTTATAATTTAGTTAATAACGCTATTAACTATACAGGAGAAAATAAATTAGTTACCATAAATATTAAATTATTAGATGATGTTATTAGGGTTGAAGTAGTAGATACAGGTGATGGTATTGAACCTGAACAACTAAAGTACATTTGGGATAAATATTATAAAATTGATAAACAACATAAACGTAATAAATATGGTACAGGAGTTGGTTTATCTATTGTTAAATCTACATTAATATCTCTAAATTATAATTATGGAGTAGATAGTATTATTGGTAAAGGAACTACTTTCTATTTTGATATAAAATAATTTCATATATTATTCACTTATTATTCATAATTAATAGATACAATATTATTATGAAATGAGGTGATAGATGAATTAATTATTAATACACTCACAACTAATCGTAATTAAAGATAACTTTTGTTATCTTTTTTCTTTGTATAAAAAAAGTATTTAATCACATGATATAAAAGAAGGTGATTTTATGTATGAAGTACCAGATGTAATATCAACTAATGATTTAATTTATTTAGAAGATATACTTATACATAACTTAATAACAATAAAAAAGATAAATATTTATTTATTAAATGTAACTCATAGTGAAGTTAAAGAATTGTTATCAAGTCTCTTAGAAAAATATCGCAAGCATTATCACTTATTATTAGAATGTTTAGGTGATAAACTTGAATAAAATATGTAATCCTTATACTATTGTACCTAAAGGTAAAGAATTAAATGATTTAGATTATTTAAACGATCTATTAATTACTTCTAAAAGTATGTTAATTAAATATGCCAATGCTTTAACAGATATAAGTAATAATGATCTTTATAAGAGTTTTAAAAAACTGTTTGATGAAGAAAGTATTATTGAAAGAGATATCTTAGATTTAATGTTTCAAAAAGGATGGTACTATTTTGAAGAAGTAGAATTAGGAAGAATAAAAGAAACGTATCATAAATTTAATAATTTAAAAAAAGAACTATAGAATAGAACACTATTCTATTTTTTGTTATAATGAGGATGGTGATATTATGAAGACTATAACAATTAAACAACCTTTTGCAACATTGATTGCTGAAGGATTAAAAGAATATGAATTTCGTACTTGGAAAACTAACTATCGTGGTGATATTTTAATCCATGCAGGAAAAGGTATAGATAAAGAAGCAATGAAAAGATATGCTTATCTAAATTTAGATTACCCAAGTGGTTGTATAATTGCTAAAGCAACAATTACTGATTGTGTATTGGTTGATGATAAATTAAAGAAAGAATTACAAGCTAAAAATCCTATAGTATATTATGGAGTATTAAATAAAAGTGATTGGAAAGGATATGGCTTTAAATTAGATAATATTCAAAAAGTAGAGCCTATTAAAGTTAATGTTAAGTTAAGCTTTTGGGAATATAATGATTTAGTAGAAAAATGTTAAAAAAGTATTGACCTTAACCAAAGGTAATAGTTTATATTTAATCTAGAAAGGAGTTTAAATATGCTTATTAATGAAGTAGAAACTGTTGTAGGATTATCTAAGAAAAGTATTCGTTATTATGAAGAAGAAGGATTACTAAATCCTAAAAGAAATATTAATAATGATTATCGTATATATAATGAAGATGATCTTCATAAATTAAAATTAATTAAGTTTTTAAGAGAATTAGGCGTATCAATAAATGATATTAAAAGATTAAATAATAATACTTTATCTTTAGAAGACTGTCTAAAAGAAAGATTACAAGCTATCGATCGTGAAAAAGATAATTATCTTAAAATTCAAAATATGTGTAATGATATTATAAGTCATCATGATACTTATAGTAATATTGATACTAATAAGTATGTTATTGATATGAATATTTTAAATAAGGAGGGATTTACGATGCGTAATTTAAATACTAATCATAATAAGAAAATATTGGAAGCTTGTTTATCTAGTTTTATTTTTAGTTTAATGTTTATATTTTTAGCGTTTATTATTACTTATTTTGAATTTATTAATCCGGAAGATGCTATGCCGATATTAATATATATCTTTTTTATGATAATACTATTAGTACCTATTATTGGTATAATAATTAATTTAATAAGGCGTATTAAAGAAATCAAAGGAGGAGAAGAAGATGAAGCTAGTAAGTATTGATTATTTACCTGGTGAAGAAATAGAAGCACTAGGATTAGTTAAAGGAACTGTTGTTCAGTCTAAACATATTGGTAAAGATTTTATGGCAGGTATGAAAACGATTGTAGGAGGCGAAATAGCGAGCTATACAGATATGTTAGTGGTTGCCAGGCAGATTGCTACTAAACGTATGGTTGATGATGCTAATAACTTAGGAGCTGATGCTATTATAGGAATTAGATATGGATCATCAGCTGTTATGAGTGGTGCTGCAGAAGTAATAGCTTATGGTACAGCTGTTAAGATAAAGAAATAATGATTTTCATTATTTTTTTTGATATTGACACATACCCTATAGGGGTATATAATGATAATGGTGAAGTTATGCAAGAATGTTGTAAAAAGAAAGTACGTAGTAAAGAAGAAAAAGATAAGTTATTAAAAAGACTTAATATTATTGAGGGACAAGTAAGAGGAGTTAAACAAATGATTAATGATGATCGATATTGTAACGACATCTTGATTCAAATAGCTGCTATTACAAAATCTTTAAAAAGTCTAAGTAATACGATGTTAAAAAGTCATATTAAAGAATGTGTAGTTAATGATTTAAAACATGATAATTTAGAGATAATTGATGAATTACTTGAAACTGTTAATCGTTTTAACTAGAAAGGAAAATATGAAAAAGATAATATTAAAAGTTGATGGAATGAGTTGTAGTGCTTGTTCTAATGGCTTAGAAAAATATCTAAATAAACAAAAAGGAATTAAAGAAGCTAGTGTTAATCTTGTTTTAGCGCAAGCTTTGATTACTTATGAAGATTATTTAACAATTGATGATTTAAATCGCTTCATTGAAGAAGCAGGATTTACTTCATTAGGGGAATATAATTTAAAAGAAGACAATAAAAAAGACTATCAAAAATATTATTTAATTATTTTGGGATTATTAGCTATTTTACTTATGTATATAGCTATGGGACATATGTTACATTTACCAATGATTCCTTATATAGATATGATGCATCATAAAGAAAATTATGTTATTATTTTATTTATTTTAACTATTCCTTTTTTAATATATGGCATTGATATCTTTAAAAGTGGTATTAAAAATATTATCCATAAAACACCTAATATGGACACTTTAGTAACTTTAGGAGTATGGACAAGCTTTATATATAGTTTTATTAATATGTTACTAGTCTTTATAAATGATAGTAGCGCTAATAACTTATATTTTGAATCTTGTGCGATGATTATTTTCTTTATTAAATTAGGACGATATATTGATGGAAAAAGTAAAGAAAAGACAAAGGAAGCTATTAAAGAATTAGTTCAAATTACACCTACTTATGCTTATTTAAAAGTAGGGGATGATGTTAAAAAAGTAACTATTGATGAAGTTAAAAAAGGGGATATTTTAGTATGTAAACCAGGAGATAAAGTAGCTGTTGATGGTAATATTATTAAAGGTAGTACCCATTTAGATGAGAAGTTTATTACAGGAGAATCATTCCCTAGTAAAAAAGAAATCGGCAATCAAGTTATGGCAGGTACGATTAATATTGATGGATATATTGAATATGAGGCAGTACGTATAGGGGCTGATTCAACAATATCAGAAATTGTTCATCTTGTTATGGAAGCATCTAATACTAAAGCACCTATTCAAAAGTTAGCGGATAAAGTGTGTTCTTATTTTGTACCAAGTATTATTGCTTTAGCGCTTCTTACTTTAATAGTTAATTTAATATTAGGACATAATGATGCCTTAATTAGTTGTGTTACTGTCTTAGTTGTAGCTTGTCCTTGTGCTTTAGGTTTAGCTACTCCTTTAGCGATGGTTATTAGTATGGGTAATTGCGCTAAAAAAGGAATACTTGTTAAAAATAGTACTATTTTAGAAGAAGCTCATCATATTGATACAATCGTTTTTGATAAGACAGGCACTTTAACATATGGCAATCTTAAAATTGCTAAAATATATAATTTTTCTAAATTAACTGATGATGAATTAATTAGAATGATTACTTCTTTAGAACAAACATCTAATCATCCTATTAGTAAAGCTTTTGTTGAGTATGCTAAAGAACATGATTTAAAATTAGATAATATTAGTAATGTTCATAATATTAGTGGAATAGGACTAACTAATGATGAAATATATATTGGTAATAATAAATTATTTAAGGAACTTAATTTAACTAATAAATATGAAAAAGAAGAATCATTATTAACAAAAGATGGATGTAGTATTGTTTATTTAATTAAAAATAATCAAGTATTAGGATTAGTTGGTGTCAAAGATGTTATTCGTAGTCATATGAAAGAAATAATTAATAACTTAAAAAAATTTAATATCGATATAATTATGTTAACAGGAGATAATGATTCAGTTGCTCAAAAAGTAGGTGATTCTGTTAATATTGATCACATTATTGCGGGTGTTTTACCTAGTGAAAAAAATAAAGTTATTAAAAAATTAATTAATGAAGGTAAAAAAGTAATGATGGTTGGTGATGGAATTAATGATGCTCCTAGTTTAGCTAGCGCTACTATAGGTATTAGTGTTAACAGTGGATCTGATATTGCTTTAGATACATCTGATGTTATTTTAATGAATGATAATTTAGATAAAATAGAATCATTAATTTTAATAAGTAAAAAAGCAATAAGAAATATTAAACAAAATTTATTTTGGGCATTCTTTTATAATCTTTGTATGATTCCCATTGCTTTAGGAATATTTAAACCAACTTTACAAATGAATCCTATGTTAGGAAGTTTAGCTATGACTTGTAGTAGTTTAACAGTTATGTTAAATGCTTTAAGATTAAAAAAGTAATTTAAGAAAGGAAAGATAAAATGGAAAAAATAATTGAAATAGAGGGCATGAGTTGTGAACATTGTGCGAAAAGAATTGAGCATGTATTAAAAAATATGGAAGGTATTACTGATGTTAATGTTAGCTTAGATAAAAAAGAGGCAATCGTTAAGGGTGATACAATTGATACAAATATCATTAAAGATAAAATTGAAAATATTGGTTTTAATGTTAAGAATATTAAATAAAAGCATAGTTTATACTATGCTTTTATGTATACTTTAGGATTATCAATATAATGATATTTAAAAGTATTATCTTCATAACGATAATATCCTTTAGTATAATGACTATTTAAATATTCTGATAAGGGATCAGTATTATGATCTTTTTGACATATTATGTCATAAACACTAATATTTAAATTTTTTAACATTATTAAATCTTTTAAGTATTGTCCATCAATATATGTATGCGCTTTATCATAATACAAGATAACTTTTAAACTAGAATTGAGAAAAGTTTTAAGTTCTTCTAAAATAGGATTAGTTAATTCATTAGGTGTTAAAATAGCATATTCATAAGGTGTACGTCTTTCTTCTAAATAACGATGAAGAGCACGATATGATACTTTCTTTTGAACATAAAAAGGGTATCCTTTTTGATATATAGGTAATTCATTTAAAACTTGATCATCAAGCGAATAATGCGTACTTTCATCAAAAAAAGCAATTAAAGCTTTCTTTAAAGAATATTTACTACGACGTTTTAAAAAGAAACTAGGAAATATTCTTACTTTGGTAAAACAATCATCTAAGTCAATTATTTTGACTTCTTTATTAGTTGTATACATAATGTTATTAGGTTTAAAATCTAAATGATAAATACGATGTCTTGTTAATTCTTCAGCATTTCTAACTAGTTGATGTCCAATACTTATTTTTTCTTCTAAACTTAAATTTTTAATATCTCTTAAATTAACTCCCTTATGATACGTTCCAATTACACCTTTAAAAGCATTATTTATATATAATTCATCATGGATGAGATCGGTATACTTTACTTTTTTACGACGCGCTATTAAACGTTTAACACGTTTTTTATAAAAACGTAGACATGGATTACTTGATAAATAACCAAATACACCTGGTACAGAAGGATGATATTTTTTTATCGCATCATTATTTAAATGATAGACACTTCCATAAGTACCTGATCCTAAATGTTCTAATTTATCAAAATCTAATTCATCTAAAGTCATCATATCATCCCCAAAATTGGAACTATTATATCACAAAAGTATAGTATCACCAAATATTGACTTATTGCCTTAAATAACTTATAATTTATTATAGTATAAGAATGGAAGAGGGAGTATTATGAGAAAAGTTATTGGACTTTTAGCAATTATTGTTACAGCAACTTTGTTATTATTTACAGGTGATACAAGTCCTTTTATGTTAGTTGTATATTTATTAATACTATATCTAGGTAATTCTTTTTTAATGTCACAAAAAGAAAGTAATGATTTAGTACCTTTATTTACAACAACGGAATTATTTTATGTTTTTGATTTTTATTTAGTTTTTAAAAATGAACCTGAAGCTTGGTTATTCTGTTTTTTAGCAGTAGCGTTTAGTTTATTAAGTATTATTTTATTAGTTAAAGAAAAGAAAACTAATTTACCAATAGTCGCTATTAACGAAGAAAAGAAAAAATATGATAAGATGCGTAAAATATCTTTAGTTTTATTAATTGGTGCTTTAGTATTTAATGTTATATTACTTTCTTTAATTAATTTTTATAGTATAACTGGTATATATGAATTAACTTTGCTTGCTATGACTTTACTTATGACAGTAACTATCATATATCAAGGATATATAGCTCGTGAACCTAAAAATGAAAATGATGAAACTAAAGCTGATATGTTAGTTGTATCGGCAGTTGCAGGTAATATAAATACCTTTAATGTTAATAATAAAAAGAATGATAAATATAAAAGAAGAATAGTTAGTAATCGTCCATATTTTATTTTATCAATGTTTTACTTATTGTTTTTACCACAAGTACTTCATGAGTCATCTAATTTAATACGTATTTTATATGTATGTTTCTTTGTATATTTATTGATTATTATGTATTATCCACTTGCTAAAAGTGAATACTATGGATTTAGAAAAAATGATAAAAAATATCGCCTTGGATGGTTGGATTATTTAAAGAAATCTATCATTTATAATGTTATCTTTATATTATGTGGTTTAACTTTATCATTCTCTATTTTCTATTTTTATAGTATTCGTGAAGGTAGAAGTTATCAAACATCAATTCATGCTTTTGACTCTTCTATAAACTTTACTTCTGAAGATAAAGAAAATATTAGTTCCGAAATAAGAAATAAATATAAAGATGATATCTATTTAGCTTTTGAAGATGACTATATGGAAAAAACTAATGATATAGGTGAAAGATATAAGTCTTTACTAGTTTATACTTATGATGATAATGATAGTAATGTTTACGTTTATGAATATCGTAAATATACAACGGAATCAAATGAACATAAATTAGGCGAAGTACGTGAATATGGGTATAAGTCTGTAGCGCCTTTTGATAAATCAGAAATAGATAATAAAAATTTAACATTCTATAAGTAGTCTTTAGACTACTTTTTACTTGCTATCAAAATTAAGATAGGGTATAATTAAAACGTTAGGAGGATGAGTATGCGTAAAGTATATATTGTATTAACTGATACAGGAACAATATTATCTCGATTAATTAAAATATATACGCGTGATGAATTTGCTCATGCTTCTTTAGCTTTTGACATTGACTTAAATGAAATGTATAGTTTTGGTCGCCTTCGTCCATATAATCCTTTTATTGGAGGCTTTGTTCATGAAAATGTTAAATGGGGTACTTTTCATCGTTTCCGTAAAACCAAAGCTGCAGTATATGCTTTAATGGTTACTGATGAACAATATTTAAAAATGAAGACAATCGTTGAACATATTAAACAACATCATCATGATTATAAATTTAATATGTTAGGTTTAGTTGCTGTAGGAGCTCATTTAAATTTAAAACGCAATAAAAGATTTTATTGTGCAGAGTTTGTTAAATATTTAATTGATGAGGCTAAGATTGATTTAGATCTTCCAATACCTACTAAACCTAATGATTTTCAGTTTGTTGAAAATTTATCACTAGAGTATAAGGGTATATTACATAACTATCATTTACAAAATAATAATCTTTAAGATTATTTTTTTATGTTATAATTATAATAGGTGATGATATGAAAAGAAGATATTTCCGTAAATTAATATATCTTTTCATTTTATTAGTAGTTGGTCTTATTATTTATTATAAAGATGATATTAATTATGATGTATCTAATAGTGTTTCTAAAGAGCCAAGTTATAGTTTAAAAGATATACCTGATTATCATGGAGATGATTATGTCATTATTAATAATAATGAGCCTTATTTTGATAAAGACGAATTAACATTAGCTCCTAAAGAAGAGTATAGTCCTTTAGATTCTTTAGGGCGTTGTGGTGTAGCTACAGCTTTAGTAGGTATTGAAACAATGCCAACGGAAGAAAGAGGAAGTATTGGTATGGTTAAACCTAGTGGTTGGCATTTAGCTAAATATGATATCGTAAGTGGTAAATATTTATATAATCGTTGTCATCTAATAGGATATCAATTAACAGGAGAGAATGCTAATACGAAAAATTTAATTACTTGTACTAGTCATTTAAATAAGACAGTAATGGTTGATTTTGAAAATGATGTTGCTAATTATGTAAAAGATACTCATAACCATGTCTTATATCGTGTAACACCTATTTATGAATTTGACAATTTAGTAGCAAGTGGTGTTTTAATGGAAGCTTATTCTATTGAAGATAATGGTAAAGGAATTAAATTTAATATTTATGCTTATAATGTTCAGGAAGGTATTGAGATTGATTATAAAACAGGAGATAGTTCTTTAAAAAGTAATTAGATTACAATTTAGTAATCTTTTTCTTTTGGTAATATGTTATAATTGTTATAGTAAAAGAGTAGGGAGTGTAGTATGAAATTAATTAGATATATATTATTTTTAATAATAACTTTAATACCAATGATTGTCTTTGCTTCAGGAGATACATCATCAGTAAATATAATTTCAGCATTATTAACTCATGTATTTATTTCCATACATGCTTCAGTATTTATGCTTTTACCACTTTCACAACTTGTAGGGCCTATTAATGGTAAATCAAGCTTTTGGAAATTATTTTGGATTAGGGTTATGATATTAATCTTTTTAGATTTAATTAGTCCAGAATTTGCTATTGTGGTTGATATTATATCTATTTTTGTAGGAGGATTTGTTTTATTACCTTTATCTTCAGCTAAAGGTAAAGTTAAAACAGTAAGAACAAGTACTCCTATATCTACACCTACTAATAATTCTAATAGTATTAATTTAAAATGCGCTAAATGTGGTAATACTTTATTAGTTACAGATAAATTTTGTATTAATTGTGGAGCTCCTTTTGATGGTAATAATGTTGTTGTAAGTCTTGATCCAAACCAAGCAGTAAATAATACAGTTTTACCTAGTGCTTTTGATGCTATGTATGCTTTACCAGAAGATACTTTAATTGAGACATTTATTAAAAAAGAGATGGCTAAAGCTAAGTTTGATATGAATACAAAATTATTACCTATGGATATTGTAAAAAGAAAACAAATATTAAATATTATTTTTTCAGTATTAGTATTTGTCTATATATCTTTAATCTTTTTCCATTTTCCATTTTATACATATCTTATTGGTTTAATTATTTTAGTTATATATGCTTTTTTATCACATCGTATGAATATGATGAAATATTTAGTTAAGCAAGTAAAAGCTCGCCCTAGTGAAAAAATATCTAATATTGTTATGAGTGTTAAAGAAAATTTAACTACTGATTCTAGTCATATTAGTTTAATTGTTGGGTTAATAGCAGGTATTCTTCTTCCTTTGACGATCTTTTTTGAACCCCATATTATTTATGAATCAACCAGTAATGGATATGCTGTTAGATTCTATACTTTTGGTTTAACTAATTTTAAAGAAGCAACTATTCCAGAAATACATAATAAGAAGCCTGTTGTTAGTTTACGTGGAAATGCTTTTTCTAATATGCCTTTTCTAAAGAAAGTAACTTTACCTGATACGATTGTCGAAATCCGTGGAGAAGCATTCGCTAATGATCGTAATTTAAAAGAAGTTAATATTCCAGAGCATTTAGAATATTTAGGGGGAAGTGCTTTTTATAATTGTACATCACTTGAAAAAGTAAAACTACCTAATTCTTTAACTTATTTAGGAGGAGAAGCATTCTATAATTGTACAGCTTTAAAAGATATAGAACTTTCTAATAACATAGAAGAGATTAGGGGAAATACTTTTGAAAATTGTTATCGCTTAGAGAAGATTAATATTCCTGATAAAGTAGTGCGTATTGGTGGACATGCTTTCTATGGTTGTTCATCACTAAGTGAAGTAACAATAAGTGAAAATAGTTCTTTAAAAGAAATTGGTTCATCTGCTTTCCGTCAATGTAGTAATTTAAAAACAATTTTTATACCTAGAAGTACACAAGTTAATAGTCGTGCTTTTAAAGAAAGTCCTACAACTATCCATCGTTATGGTGAAGAAATATATACTGATACCAATTATCCTTTTGATTACTAGGGGGAATTATGAATAATAATTATAAATATATTCATTTACTTTATGTGCCTACAATGGCATGTAATATGGGATGTAAATATTGTTACTTAGAAGATAATACCAAAGATGAAAAAACTAATTATAAGGCTTTAGATACTTTAAAATTCGCTATTGAAAAGTTTAAAGAAAGTAATGTTATACCTTTTAATATTTCTTTACATGGAGGAGAAGTAACAACTTTAAGTAAAAAAGATTTTCATGATTTAATTGCTTATATTAGTGATTATTATCAAACTAATAAAGAAATAATTACAAATGGCGGATTTAAGATTGGTAATCCTCATATTAAAACAAATCTATATAATTTAGAAGAACATATCGATACGATTAAAGAATATAATGTATCGATATCTGGTAGTTTAGATTTGCCTTTACTTTTACATGATGAATATCGTGTAACTAAAAATAACCAAAAAACACTTACTAAGATATTAGATAACATTAAGTTGTTAGAAAGCATACCTAATAAGAAAAAAGTTTCGGCAACCATATTTAAAGAGCATTATAAATATTTAGATCAAATTGTTGAAGATATTAAATATTTACATAAAAATACTTGTTTAGATATGAATGATTTTAACTTTATGATTGGGTTTGATTATAATTCTAATGATATCCTACATCATATGAGTGAAGAAGAACAAGTAACTTTTTATAAACGTATGCATCAAGAATTTGATGGTACGGATTTAGATTTAGGAGTTAATGGCCCATGGTTTAATGAATTTGGACCCGAATATTGTACTAATTGTGATAATTGTGGTGAAAAGTTTTTCCTTTTAGAAAAGAATGGTGATATCTATTCGTGTGTTAGAGGACAAAAACATCCTGATTATTACTATGGTAATATTTATAAAGATACTATTCAAAATATTTTAGATAATGCTTTTAATAAAATATTTTTAAATCATAATAAAGAACCATTTAATGAAGAATGCTTACAATGTGGATATTTATATTTATGTAAGACAGGATGTCCTTTTGTCAAAAACACTTATAAGACAAATAAAAGTTATACTTGTAAATTACAACAAGAATTATATAAAGATCGTAATTATCTAAAAGATGCGTATAATGAAGAATCTGTTTATAATTATATGATTAAAATGCGTACGGAAAATAGTGAACAATATCGTCCTAAAGTAAATAATAATGATTATCCTATGTTAGAGGAATTAATCCAAAATGATCCTAAATTAAAATATATATATGATGATAAATCATTTATTTTAAAAGTAGATGATGTTGAATATCCTTTAGAATCACAAATTTTAAAAAAGGGACGTGACTTTATATATCTAACACCTAATAGTAAGATAAAGATATATATGAAGAAAAATATGATAGAGGAAGAATGCGATTATCCTCTAAATAATGCTTTATATATTATGTTGCTTAGTGGTAATATGATTACTTATGGCGATGAAAATCGCTTGAAACAACAACATGTTATGACTCACCAAGTATATAAAGGGGTATTAGATCAAAATACGTCTGATAAGGAAGATTATTATGTATATGATTTAACTAATCTTATTAAAGAATATAAAAATTATTTAACGATGGATACATCTAATAACATTTTCTTTACTACAACATCTTTAAGAGATTATCATTATACGAAACAAAAAAATAATGCTTATTATCATATTCAAGCCATTAATTTACCTTTTCAAAATATGGAATTCTATTATATAGATAAGGAGTTAAAAAATGAATAAAGAACCTGAAACATATGAAGAATTAATAAGAAAAAAAAGATGTGTTGACTTAACACAACATTATAATTTAACTAAAGATGATTTAGATTTAATATATAATTTCTTAGAAAAAAATCCTGATGGTATGATATTAGGTTCAACAAATGTTTTATCATTTATGGTTAAAAATCAAATAGTTTATTCCATTGTATCTAGATGCATAAATAGTAGTATAGATGGACTAACTTTATCTAAAAATTATTTACGTTTAAAACCTCATTATACTCCTTCATCTGGTGGACATAGTAGTGGTGGATCTTCATCAAACAACAATAATAACAACAATAATAATAACAATAATAACAATAATAGATAGGGGAATGCTTATGCCATTAATATCTGATAATTATCATAAAGAAAAATTAAAGAAATATAATATTAATATTAAAACAAAGTATATTGTTGGTAATAATATATTAGAACGTAATACTAATGAAGAAAAAAATGATGATATTACATCAGGAATTAGATGTGAAAAAAAATATTATGTAAATAATGTTTTAAAACATGTTGAAAAGTTATTTGATTCTCGTATTGAATATACTTTTATTTCTCCTAAACAAATTGATGATGATTATGAATGTCCTAACTGTGGAATGGTATCAAAGTTAAGAAATTTTATTGATGGATGTCCTTATTGCAATACCTATTATAATATTGATTATAGTGATAAAGATTTAGGAGGTAAGTATCATTATGATCATGTTATTCATAGTAATATTTATCGCTTTATTACAGCTATTATTGATTTAATTATTAGTTTAATAATTAGTTATTTCTTTATTAAATATACATCTCGTACATTTAATAATATCGATATATTAAAAGTATTAGTGTATGGCATTATTTTATCTTTAATACTATATTATTTATTCTATACTATTGATGCTTATATTGTTATAGGACCTATAAAAAAATATAAAGAAAGACAAAATAAAGAGCAAATACTTTTTTGGGAAAGAACTAAAATTAATAAAAAAGCTTTCTTTAATAATTTGAATTATGAAATAAGAAAATATTATTATGAAAAGCCTGATGTTATTGATTATGATATCCTAGATTATGAAAAATTTAGTGATTATGTTGTTAATAGTAAGCAATATGTTGATGTACATGCCCAAGTAAGAATTGTATATTATCATAATAATAAAATAGTATCAAAAATTAAACATGAAACATATACTATGTATAAAAATGTTAATGGTACGATGAAAGTTCAAGATGGTGTTAATATAATTATGTGTCATAATTGTGGAGCTTCTCTTGATATTAATAAAGCTGAATGTGACTATTGTCATACCAAGATTAAATATTTACAAGAGTGGATTTTAGACAAGAAAAAAGACGAGTAATCGTCTTTTTATCTTATAATCATACATTCACGATCAGCACCAACACCAATTAATTTAACAGTACATCCTGTGTATTCTTCAATGTAATTAATATATTTTTTAGCATTTATAGGCAATTCATCAAAAGTACGACAATTAGATATATCACCAAAGTTACCTTCAAATTCTTTATATAAAGGTTTACTATTTCTTAAGAATTCTTCATTAGTAGTAAAGTCATATGTTTCCTGTCCTTCAAACTCATATGCATAACAAACTTTAAATTTATCTAATTTGCCAATTGTATCTAAGTGATTTAAATTAATATAAGTTATTCCATTTAGTTTAATAGAGTAGTTTAAAGCTACTAAGTCTAACCAACCACAACGTCTAGGACGTTTAGTTGTTGTTCCATACTCATGACCTAATTCGCGTATTAAATCTCCTGTTTCATCAGTTAGTTCGGTTACATAAGGTCCTTCACCAACACGACTAGAATAAGCTTTAATAACACCATAAACATCACCGATATCTTTATGAGATAATCCTGTTCCTGTTAAGATTCCTCCAATAGTTGGATTAGAAGATGTAACATAAGGATATGATCCAAAATCTATATCTAGAAGAGTAGCTTGAGCTCCTTCACAAACAACATTTTTATCATCTTTTAAAGCTTGATGGATTAAATTAATAGTATCACATACATAAGGCTTTAATACTTTAGCATATTCTGTATATGATTTATAAATCTCTTTAAAGTTACATTTATCATATCCATTAGCTGCAAATAATTCATTCTTCTTATCTATTTGTTCCTTTAATAATTCTTTAAAATTACTTTTATATAAATCTTCTACTCTAAGTCCACTACGTTCAAATTTATCACAGTAGCAAGGGCCTATACCTCTTTTTGTTGTACCAATCTTATTAGTTCTTTTATCTTCTAATAAAGCGTCTAACATACAATGATAAGGTAAGATTAGATGAGCTTTATCACTTATTTTAAGATATTCATCAACTTTAATACCATTTTCTTTTAACATATTTATTTCTTCGATTAAGACTTTAGGATCAATTACAACACCGTTACCAATAACAGCTATTGTATGATTAGATAGAATACCTGATGGTACTAGATGTAAAGCATACTTAACATTATCTATAGTTACAGTATGACCTGCATTATTGCCTCCCGTCGCACGAATAGACATATCTGCTGTTTGAGCTAGATAATCAGTTGTTCTACCTTTACCTTCATCACCATAGAAACAACCTAAAACAACACTTACTTTTGACATATATTACCTCCATTATCAAACACTATTATTGTACTATATTGTTTCTTTAAAAACAATAAAAAAAACTAGTTTCTAGTTTTTTTATAAGTCTTTAATGGACTATTATCTTGATAGAATTGTTCTAAGTAAGTTAAATATGCTTTAGCGTATTGTGCTAATGTATCATGATTATAAGACAAACGCCATTTGATAAATTTATTTTTTGGGGATAGAGCAATATTGTGTTTACGAGTATAATGACTAAAACCATTTAAAATAGGATATCCAAATAATATTTCTCTTTTCTTAATATGGATATATCTACCAGTTATATATGGTGATTCATAGATATTACCTCTATCTTGTAAACGATAATCTTGATTATATCTATAACAACGATCTACATAATCTCTAGTATAATCATCTTTAATTGTCTCTAAATAAGCTTGATGTTCATATGTGCAACTTTCATTTATTGTTTCTATTGGTAAATCAACTTCTTTACTTACTATAACACTTTTAGGAAGAGAGAATTCAACACAGTTTTTATATTGATATAAACCAAAACCAATATAAGGTAGTAATATTTCACTTGGAATATCATATTCTACAATACTAATACTATAATCACCATAGTATCTACGATCTAGACAATAGAAAGTATTTTTAATAGCATCATCAATAAATAAGAAAAAATGCTTATATTCGCCGTTAGCATAGTATTCTTTTGTTTCATCGTAATCTGTTACTCTATAGTAAGGTTTATTGTGATAAAAGTTTGTACATCCTAAACGATATAATTCTGTTTCTAGGACATGATTATCTGTACTATGATTAACACAGCAAGGAGCTTCATCATCAGCTAATGATTGATGAATAGTTGCTGTATAATTAGGAATTCCACGATATATATACATATAATCACCTCATGACTGCATAGTATAACAAGAAGATACATTTATGTCAAATAATGTGTTATAATTAAAATAGGTGGGAGTATGAAATATAAATATAAAAGAAATCAAATATTTGGTAAAAGGTTAAAAGTACCTAAAGATATTCAAAGAAATATTTATGGATGTGTGTTATCTTTTGAAGATTTTATAAAATATGATTTAGTGGATAAAATACCTGTTACTTGTTTAAAATATCCTGATCGTGATATTGTTAGTCATTTTGGTGTTGAAGTAGCGCGTAATTTAGATTGGGAAACAATTAGATCATCACATTTTCATATACTTGATGAGTTATTAGAAATAGATCCTAATGCTTCTAATATTAATGAATTAATATATCAAAAATTAAGTAAAGAACTAAGTATAGATTATTATACTCCTGGTATGCGTGAATATTTTGCTGAACGTATTATTGAACCTAAAGATGATATGACGGAAGAAGAAAAAGATTTTATTAGTCGTTATAACCATAAATATGGATTACATGAAGAAGATGTAATATATTTTTGGGATTTGTTAAAAGATGCTGATCTATCTTACTTTTTTGAATCTATAAATAGATATAGTATAAATAAGATGGAATTAACAGAAGAAGATATTAAAGAATTCATGACTAGTTACCGTGATTTACTAATTTTTATACCATATCCTATTCCTTTTATTGCAACATTAATGCAAATGAGTGAGGAAGATAGACCATCATTTATCAAAGAAACTCTTGATAAATGGGTTCAAAAACATCTTGTAGATAATAGTGATTATGAAATAAGTAGTGAACAAAGAAAAGAAATATTAAAGTATTACTCTTTTAAAGACCTATTTGAAATATGTAACATTAATTACTGTGATAATTTACTAAAGGAATTGGAAAGTTTATCAAGTGATTATATAGATGCTATGCCTATACCTTTAAATATTCTTTTAAATTGGGATGTTTGTCATTTTGCCAATATTTATGGTTTACAAAATATAATTGCTTTTGATAATGAATGTGGAGGATTCTTTTCCCAAAACGATTTTGAAATGTTACTTTTAATGAATGATATGTATGTTCATTATGCTGCTAATGAGCATGATCCAGAAAAGTCTATTTTTACAAAAAAATATGAAACAGATGAAGATTATGATAGATTATATACCAAAGATGAATTTTATGAAGCTATGCGTAGAATGATTGTGTATGGACCAAGTGATTGGAATTATGCTTCTAAAGCTCCTGATTATCGTTCTATGACAGGTGAATTTAGAGAAAGATTTTCAGATTTATTTATAGCTGATGATGCACCAGAAGAATTAAAAAGTAAATTTTATACTAAAAAGGTTACACCACAGTTACTTCGTGAACATCCAGAGTTTATACCATATATTATGGGAAAAAATTATGAATCTTTTTTCCAAGAATTATATATCCATGCCCATGATGAGTATTATGGTAAATATTGGAATTTTTATACTTTTTTAATGCAGCGTATGACTGATAAAGAAATGATAGACTTCTTATGTGAGTATGGTGATGTTATCTCAGCTATATTAGAAAGTAGACAAACAAATAGAGATTTTACGATTCAACTTAATGCGTCAGATAATATTGAAGACATAAAAGCAAAATTTAATGAATATTTATATGATGCTTTCGTAGAATATGGAATAAATTATCCTAAATATATACCAGACTCATTTAAGAAAACATATCCTGACTTTTTTGTACCTGACTCATTACCTCAAGAAATAAAAGATAAGTTTTATAGTAAAAAATTAACTATTGATGATTTTTATGATAATGATCTATTAGATAAATTAGGAGAAACAAATATAGCTTTAGGATTTAGTTCTGAATTTTCATGGATTATTAAGTGCTTTATAGAATTACCTAATAAGAAATTAGCTAATTATAATCGTTTAAAAATTATTTTTGCTTATTCTAAAATTCAAGATGCCATCCTACGTGATGCCTTTAGAGAATTTGTCTCTAAAGAAAATACAGATATTAATATGGATAATATTGATAAAGCAGCAGAAGTATTATATCGATTATCTATGTCTAATTCTAGTGAAATATTTAAATTTAGAGGTCAATTAGCTAAACAAATATTAGATACTAAAGACCCAATAGATAGTTTAGATAAAATTGAAGATTTATTTGTTAAAAATAATATTCCAACAGTAGGAAAGCTTTATTCTTGTTTTGATATTTTACATCCTGATTTTGGAGGATTTACCTTTGATGGAAGAATGTCTCCAACCTTAAAAAGACAATCGGTAATGTCTAAAAAAATAACTGTTTTTTCTGATTTAATTCGTGCTTCTTTAGGTTCTAATAATCGTTCTATTAATAGTTATTTAAATAATATTGAAGTGGGTTATAGTTTATATTTATCAGTAAAACAAGGAAATATTAGTATGTCAGATCTTAGTGAAGAAGAAAAAAGAGAGTTACATTCTTTTCGTCTTCATTTAGCAACGCTTCATAATAATACTTTAAAGGGTAAAGTAAAAGATAATTTATTTAATGTAACTGATGATGTTATTTTAGATATTGATAATTTAATTAAAAAATTATCGCCTAATGGTTCTATAGATTATAATTTACCAAATCGTGTTATATCTATGTTTGCGCATTTTGCAGGCTTTGATACATTAGAAGAAGCTAAAGCTTATGTTAAATCAAGAGTAGAAACCACTGATAAGCGTAATCGTAGGCGTGCTACTATGCCATTTACTATCGAAGTAGGAGATTTTATTAAAGGTATTGATATGGTTGAACATTTAGGAACAATTCTTCAAAATGGTAGTGTTTCTAAAGAATTTTTAGGTGCTGACTCTGGAAGTGATGCTACTCCATTAGATACCGATTTATCACGTATAACTGTAGTGGGTGATTTTTCTGAAACAATTCAAAATGCTGCAGCTAATGCTTATGGAAATATTATTTTCGTTTTAAAATGTGATGATCGTTTTACTATTACAAGAGATCATGAAGGGGGACAAGAAAGAGTAGGAGATAAGTCTAAATTAGAAGCTTTTTATACAGGTGTTTGTGATACAAAAAATTCTCGACACTATGGTATAAGAACAGGATTTTCTTCATCAGACATTGATTATATTGTATTAAAAAGTCCAGATAAACGAGTTTTCTTCGAGATAGTTCTTAATGGATTTTATATACCTGTTGTTAATATGGAAGGGCAAATCATTTTTACACCAGAACAATATGATGAAATAAGAAGTAAAATGAGTGGACTAAACTATTATGGTATAGATGATTATCAATTTTCTTCACATTTAGAATTACCAGGGATCGAGGATGTGGTTAGCTCTATAGATATTAATGAGAAAGAAGTTGCTTTTAAACGAGATAAAATTAATAAAGTATTAAAAGAAGCTTTAAGTAAAATTAATTTGAAATTAAAAACTGCTATTGATGGAGACTTATCTGAGGGTGTTGTAGAATTAATTGATACAGGATCTACAGGTAGGGGCACTAATGCCTCAAATGATGGCGACTTTGATTTTATGATGCGATTAGATCGTTCTATTTTAAGTGATTCACGTAAATTAGCAGAACTAAAATCAGTTTTATTACAAGCTTTAGGAGATAGTGGAGAAGATGTTATTGGTTCAGGGGACTTCCGTTTAAAAGGTGTTAAGATTGATGATATTGTAGTTGATATTGATATTTCATTTATTAATAAGACAGATAAAGTTACTTATTCAACAGATATGTCTTTACAAGATCGTTTAGAAACAATTAAACGAATAGATCCTGTTAAATATAAGTATGTTCTTGCCAATATATTATTAGCTAAGAAATTGTTAAAAGAGGCTCATGTATACAAGCCTAATCGTGGAGATAATCCTGAAGGAGGATTAGGTGGAGTTGGTATTGAAAACTGGATACTTCAAAATGGAGGATCACTTATTGACGCTATTGATGAATTTTTAAAAGCTAGTGAAGGAAAAGAGTTTGAAGAATTTAGAGCAACTTATGTCATTTGGGACTTTGGTGAAAATCATTTTGCGGAAAAGAGAGGACATTATCCTCATGATGATTTTATTTATAATATGAGCGCTGCAGGATATGAAAAAATGATTAAAGTATTAAAAGAGTTTAAAGAAACTTTGACTAGTACTAAAAATGTTACTTTATAAAGATGATTTAATATCATCTTCTTTTTTTTTATATTTGAACCACACCAACTGGTGCGATTGAAATTTTAATTTAAGATATACAAAATAAAAAATATTATCAATGTATTCGGCAACTTTTCGACAACTTTTCGGCAATAAAAAATCGAACTAAAAAGTTCGACTAAAATACAAAATGGAGCGAGTGTCGTAGTTATCTACAACTCTTTTCCAATAACGAAAGAATTTATATAATCTTCCGTTGCTAATAATAATATAACATACTTTTGATATTTATTGAATAGCAAATTTACATTTTTATAAAAAATTTGTCGTACAAATTGTAATTTGTAAAATTATCTACTAACATCTTCTTCATTTTCACTATATGATTTAATGATGATTTTTCCTATCATAGTCATTTGCCCATAAGTTATTTCTCCAGTTGTTGCATTAATATCAAGATCTATATTATATCCTAAACCATCAAATCTTGTCATACTACCCATATACCCATTTTTTATACAAAATATAGGTTTCTTTAGTTGTTTAACTCTACTCATATCTGTTAAAAACATTACACAACATAATACTATAAAACTTATTATTGTTGTTAAAATTATTTTAATTTGCTTTTTCTTATTTTTCTTATTAGAATAGTCAATCGTTTTTAATACATTTTCTTCAAATTTAATTTGATAATCTTTCGCATTAATTCTTTCTCCACTTAATAATTCATTTATTGTAATCCCTAATTCATCACATAGAAATCTTATTAAAGATAAATCTGGCATACCTCGACCATTTTCCCATTTTGATATAGCACGATCTGTTACACCAATTTTATCTGCTAATTCTTGTTGTGTCATCTGTTTCTCATTACGAAGTTTAGCAATAAACTTTCCAATTTTTTCTTGATCCATATTCTTGCTCCTTTCGTAATTAATTTTAAAACATAAATAATCAATTTTATCCAAACGAACCGTAGAGTTAGATAAATTGTAATTTATCTTTTGCTTTTCATAATAAATAAACTATATATACCAAGTAATAAATAAGTTAGCAAAACAATATACAAACTTATATCAGGATAAGTTGTTATAGTTGTAAAACAATAAGGCAAAGCACATACATTTATTATAAAATGAAGAATAATTGGTAACCATAAGTTATTTGTTTTCTTGTATATCGTTCCAAAATACATTCCCATAGCAATAGTCCATATTACTTTGGTAATTATAATAAGAATTGGTTGTCCTAAAACTCCAATTATATGCCCTAGTCCAAAAATAACTGATGATAAAATAATTGCTATAACAGTATTACTTTTTTTCTTATAACATAACTTTTCAATTAAGTTTAATAATAATCCTCGAACATACAATTCCTCAACTATTGCAACACCTATATAATAAATAATCCCCTCAATTAAAACTTTCCATATTGTAGGATTGTAATTAAAAGGTTTTAATCCAATATAAAATGCTATTCCTGTTATAATTCCTACAAAAATTCCAACTATTCCATATTTTTTTAATCCATATTTTATATTTTTCTTATTTAGCCCCATCTTCCAATTAGGGCAAAGATATTTTAAAGTTAAAAATGCAATAATGCCAATCAATATAAAATTAAACATAAGTGTAAAATAAAATGGTGTAATATCTAATATTTCAATATTTATAAATAAGGCACTAGGTAAACCACTTATATCCATAAATGCCAGTAGTATTGTAAGAATACCTATTATAATTAGTTCTTTCTTTTTCATATTAAATCTCACTTTCAAATTGTAATTTGTTATATTGTAGGTTTTAATACATATCTATTTTCATTTTTATATTTAATTCTTTCAACTTTAAAAATTGCTTTATCTATTGAAACTTGATTTATTTTATCTTTTGAATTTATATCTTCATAGGGATAAATAATAAACTTATAAGGTGTTTCAAAATCAGTTTCAAAGTATTCTTCATAAACAATTTTCTTGTCGTTAATAAAAATCATTCCTGATTGTAAATCTAATTCATTTTTATAATCTATTCCTGTAAATTCTAATAAGTCCTGTTTTGAAATAGGATTTTTATATATTATTACATTATCCCAATCAAAATTAGTATAATCTGCTAATTTTAATTCAAATGAATTTTCTTTTTGTTTATTACAATATTTAATAATCTTCTCACTAACTTTTGTATTATTATTCGATACAATTATTAAAGCAATAATACCAATAAATGTAATAATCCCAATTACAATAGTTATTTTTTTCATAACTCCTGATACAAATTACTATTTTTCTAACTAACTCAAATTACTAAAAATTAAATCTGATAAAAAATGATAAAATAATAATGAATAGACCAATT
>CANQON010000009.1 GCA_947625505.1 uncultured Bacilli bacterium | reverse complement strand
GTGATATATGAAAAGAATTGTATTTGATATAGATAATACTTTATTAATGTTTAATGAAGATTATATTAAAGAATATGCTAAATTATTAGATAAATTAGGATATGGATATGATTTAGATAGAGCTTATGATATATATGATGTTATAGGTGAATATGAAAAGGATGGCTATATCCTAGAAGATAAACATTTATTAAGTTATATTAATGATAAGTTAAATACTAATTATGATATGCGATTAATTAAAGAATTAAATTATCATATTGCTAATTATTGGACTGATCCTGTTAGTGATGAAGTAAAAGATACTTTAGATTATTTAAGTCATAAATATGAATTATACGTATTAACAAATTATTATACTGATGTTCAAGCTAAAAGATTAGAAGTAGTAGGAATTAAAAAGTATTTTAATAAAATAATTGGAGGCGATCTTGTTAAGATTAAACCACATCCTGAAGCTTATTATAAAGCTTCAGAAGAATTAGACATAAAAGACTGTTTAATGATAGGAGATCGTTTACCATATGATTATGAAGGAGCTCTTAAAGTAGGTATGCCAGCTATCCTTTATGATTATGAACACCAATATGATAGTAATAAATATAATAAGATAGATGAATTTAAAGAATTAAAAGAAAGATTATAGGTGAGATTATGGAATTAAATAATTATATAGATCATACAAACTTAAAAAATACAGCAACTTTAAAAGATATTGAAACATTATGTAATGAAGCAATAAAATTTCATTTTGCTTCAGTATGTGTATATCCTTATTATGTTAAATTAGCTAAAGAATTACTTAAGGGTACAAGTGTTGAAGTATGTACGGTAATAGGATTCCCTATGGGAATGAATACTAAAGAAGTAAAAGTATATGAAGCTATTGATGCTGTATCTAATGGCGCTAATGAAATAGATATGGTTATTAATATAGCTGCTTTAAAAAATAAAGATTATGAATATGTTAAAGATGAAATAGAAGAAATTAGAGACGCTATTGATGGTAAGACATTAAAAGTAATTATTGAAACTTGTTTATTAACTAAAGAAGAAATAATTAAGATGACTGAAATATGTAATGAAACATTTGTTAATTTTATTAAAACATCAACAGGATTTAGTGAATATGGAGCACGTGTTGAAGATGTAGAATTAATAAATAAACATAAAGGTGAAGTATTAGAGATTAAAGCTAGTGGAGGTATTCGTGATTTAGAAACAATGGAAGCTATGATTAAAGCAGGCGCTACCAGAATAGGTACTAGTAGTGGTGTAAGTATTATGAAATCAAAACCTAAAAAACATGAATGCCATCATGATCATGAATGTCACTGTGATGAAGATGAGTGTGAATGTCATGAACATGAGTAAATGGGAAAAAATCTATATGAAAAATAAAGAAATAGATGATATTTTTCATATAAAATATAAAGATGTATTAGATTATAAAGAAAAAAATAATATTGGTTTTTTAGTTGAATTAGGAGAATTTGTTAATGAAACAAAATGCTTTAAATATTGGACAATTAAAAAACCTAACAAAGAATTAGTTTTGGAAGACTATGCTGATTGCTTAACAGGCATATTAACTTTTTATCATGATTTAGATATGAAGTTAGAAGTATTAGAACCTAAAGAAGATACTAAACTTTTAGAAGTAATTAATGATTTATATCTTAAAAGTACTAGTTTATTGCATAATATGAATAGTGCTTTAGTAAAAGAAATATTTATTCTTTTATTAACAATAGGTAAATTATTAGATTTAAAAGAAGATGAAGCAATAGACGCAATTAGTAAAAAACAAGAAGTTGTGTTAAATAGATTAAATAGTGATTATTAGGAGGTATATATGACATTATATGAAGATTTAAAATGGCGTGGACTTATTAAAGATATAAGTAGTCCTGAATTAGAAAAAAAATTAAATGAAGAAGAATTAACTTTTTATATTGGAACAGATCCAACAGCTGATTCTATGCATATTGGACATTTTTCATCTTTTTTAATAGCGACAAGACTTGCTAAATATGGACATCATCCTATTTTATTAATAGGAGGCGCTACAGGATTAATAGGTGATCCTAAACCATCTCAAGAAAGACAAATGATATCTAAAGAGGAAGTCTTAAAAAATGTTGAAGGATTAACACGACAAGCTAAACAAATTTTTGGCTTTGAAGTAGTAAATAACTATGATTGGACAAAAGATATCAGTATCTTAGATTTCTTAAGAGATTATGGTAAATATATTAATGTTAACTATATGTTAGATAAAGATATCATTAATCGTCGTTTAGATTCAGGAATTACTTTCTGTGAATTTGCTTATACTTTACTTCAAGGTATGGATTTTGTTCATTTATATGAAGACAAGGGAGTAACATTACAAGTAGCAGGATCTGATCAATGGGGAAATATTACAACAGGTATTGAATTAGCTCGTAAGAAAAATGATGTTGAATTATTTGGTATGACAATGCCTTTAGTATTAGACGCTAATGGTGTAAAATTTGGTAAAACAGAAGGTAATGCTTTATGGTTAGATAAAAATAAAACATCTAGTTATGAATTATATCAATACCTAATTAATACTGATGATAAATGTGTTATTGATTACTTAAAGAAATTAACTTTCTTAAGTAAAGAAGAAATTGAAGCTATTGAGCAAAAACATAATGAAAAGCCTGAAGAGAGAATAGCGCAAAAAGCTTTAGCGCATGAAGTTATAACTTTCTTACATGGAGAAGAAGAATTTAAGAAAGCCGTACATATTAGTGAAGCCTTATTTAGTGGTAACATTAATGAACTAAGTTTAAGTGAAACTTTAGATGGCCTTAAAGACGTACCTAATTTTAAAGCTACAGAATGTACCTTAATTGAATTACTTGTTAATAATAATATTGCAACTAGTAGAAGAGAAGCTAGAGAATTCTTAAATGCTGGATCTATTACTTTAAATGGTAATAAAGTAACTGATGAGAACATGTTAATTAGTAAAGATGTAGCGCTTGAAGGAAAAGCTATTATTATTAGACGAGGAAAAAAGAAATATTATATGGGATTATTTGAATAAAAAAACTACCAATTTTTGGTAGTCTTTTTTATCTGTTGTAGAATTCAACAATTAATGATTCATTTACATCAGCATTTAATTCGCTTCTTTGTGGTACTCTTAAGTAAGTTCCTGACATTTTGTTTTCATCATATTTAACAAAGTCAACTCTCTTAGTTAGAGCTTCTAAAGCTTCTTTAATTACTTTTAATTCTTTATCTGATTCTTTAACAGCGATTACATCGCCTGGTTTACAAGTATAAGATGGAATATCAACTTTCTTACCATTAACAGTAATATGACCATGGTTAACTAATTGTCTAGCACCTTTACGAGTATTTGAGAAACCTAAACGATAAACTAGGTTATCTAAACGACTTTCAAGTAATACTAATAAGTTTTCACCATGAACACCTTTCATTTTTCCAGCCTTTTCAAAAACATGTCTAAATTGTTTTTCACTAAGACCATACATAAATCTTACTTTTTGTTTTTCTTGTAATTGTGTACCATAATCAGATAATTTTTTACCACGTTTACTTCCATGTTGACCTGGAATATAAGGTTTCTTAGCTAGTTCAGCACCAGTTTCTAATGTAGAGAAACCTAAACGACGTGATACTTTGTAACTTGAGCCAGTATATCTTGACATCTTCATTCTCCTTCCTTCTTGATGAATGAAGCAATCTTCTAGATATATAGGGTGTTTAACTTAAATATGTTCACCTTGCAGCTAGGTTACAAATAACCCCTATAGGTAATAAACACATTATATATCTAAAGAGAGCGCTGCTTTCATCGCAGTTATAATTATATTATTTTATCATTGATATGTCAAGCAAAATAATTATTTTATCTAAAAATATCAATGATAATTTATAGATAATAGTCGAAAAAATACTCATTTTATGATATACTTAATAATAGGTGATAATATGAACGAGACATTAGTTATTATAACTATGGCTGTAGTAGCTATAATTTTCTTAATATCAGCCATATATTTTGTTCGTAGCCGTAAGACAAAACGTATTAAAAAGTCTTTAAGTGAATTAGAAATTGAAAAGAATAAGATTGATTCTTCACCAATTATACCTGAACTAGCTAAAGTCGAAGCTTTTTTAAAAAATGAAAAAGTGGAAGCTATGTATAAAGAGTGGACTAAAAGATTACAAATTATAAAAGATGAACAAATTCCTAAATTAACAGATATGATGTTAGAAACAGAATATTCATTATCACAAAAAGATTATAAGACTGCTTTATATAAGATAGCTAAATTAGAGATGGAATTATATAAAGTAAGAACTAATTCAGACTTTTTATTAGGAGAAATAAAAGAGATAACTTCTAGTGAAGAAAGAAGTAGAGTTATTATTACGGATTTTAAAGTAAAATTCCGTGAATTACATCAAAAATTTGAGGATAGTAAGAATGAATTTGGTAATATCGCACCTATTATTGCTAATCGCTTTGAATTAATATCTAAACATTTTGAAGATTTTGAAGCTATTATGGATAATAATGATTATACGGAAGTAAATGGTGTTTTAAAAAATATTGATGATTTATTAAAACATATGAGTATTGTTATTGATGAAGTACCTTCTATATTACTTCTTAGTAAGAGTGTTTTACCAAAGAAGATAGCTGAAGTAGAAGATGTCTATAATAAAATGCTAAAAGCTAATTATCCATTAGATTATTTAAATGTTGAATATAATGTTGATGAAGCTAATAAGAAGATTAATGATATAATTGTTCGTACCCAAGAATTAAATCTTGAAGATAGTTTATTTGAGTTAAAAGTTTTATTAGATTATTTTGAATCTTTATTTGCTGATTTTGAGAAAGAGAAGAATGCTCGTGCCTCTTATAATGAAACAAATAATAATTTTAAAAATAAATTAGCTAAAGTAAATGAAGTTGTTAATGATATCTTTGCTCAATTAGAAGATCTAAAAAATGTTTATAATTTATCAGAAGATAGTATTAATACTTTAAAACAAATATATGCGGAATTACAAGTTATTGATGAGGATTATCAGAGTTTAGCAGAACATATGATGAAGAATACTTTTGCTTATTCGAAAATGCTAAAAGAGTTAGAATTACTTATTAATAGATTAGCTACTTTAGAAGATCGTTTAGATTCAACTTTAGATACTTTAGGTAATATGCGTGAAGATGAAGTAAGAGCTCGTCAACAATTAGAAGAGATTAAAGTTGTTTTAAAAGATGCTAAATTAAAGATGCGTGAATATAATCTTCCTGTTATTCCACAAAGCTATTATGTAGAATTAAATGAAGCTAGTAGTGCGATTCGTGAGATTGTTAAAGAGTTAGATAAGAAACCTATAACAATTAGTGTTTTAAATACTAGAGTTGATACTGCTCGTGATTTAGTTTTAAAATTGTACTCTAAAACTAGAGAATTATTACGTACAGCAGCTTTTGCTGAAACAGTTATTATCTATGGTAATAGATATCGTAGTAGTTTTGATGGATTGAGTAATAAATTAAATTTAGCTGAACAGTTATTTTTAAAGGGAGAATATCAAAAATCTTTAGAATTAACAATTAATTTATTAAATAAGATAGAACCAGGTATATATGATAGATTACTTAAGATGTATAAACCTGATAATGAGGGAGAATCATATGAATAATAATACACCTGTTAATGAAAGTGAATATATTGATGAAGATTACGAAGAAATAGCTGATAGTGAAAATGAAACAGACTTAGTTACTAAAGTAAATTCACCAATAAATATTTTATTAATTATTTTAATTGTTATTATTCTAATTGCTATTATCCTTTGTTTATTGTTACTTTAACTTATTAATAATAAAAAGTTAGATGCACAGACTATCTAACTTTTTTTATTTAAACTTTTTTAATTCATCATCGCTTAGATTATTTAAAGCAAATTCTATACACTCATTAATTAATCTATTTACAGATATATTACTTTTTTGAGATATTTTTTCAATTTTATTAAGTGTTGTAAGCTTTAAACGTATGGTTTTTAATACAGATTTTTCTTCATTAATATTAGGTAATTTAAATTTTTCCATAAATGTTCCTCCTAAAAAAATTGTAACTAATATGTATTACATAACGTAAGTCACACATTTTGTGTTACGAAATGAACTTTTTATGATATAATGTAATAAAAGGAGAGTAGAATTTATGAAAAAAGTTTGCAAAGATAAATACGAAAGTCCAATTTTAGAGATAACTAGGTTTGCAACTGAAGATATTATAACTACAAGTTCAACACCTAATAGACCATCAGGTAATGACAGTCAAGGTACTGAAACAGGCTCAGGTTCATCTTCTAGTTCGGGTTCTTCATCTGGATCAAGTTCATCTTCTGGTTCTGGATCAACTTTAGGTGGAGGAACTAGCGGAGAAGGTGCAGGCTCTAATGTTCATACTGCTTGTTATCAAGATGAACAAGGCAGGTGGTTTAATGGAACTGAAAGTGATTGTACGAGAGAGGATTTAAAGTGTACTCCAGATCAAGATTTATTTGGAGAAAACGGATCTTTTTATTGTGATTATTGGAAAGAATAATATTTAAACATGTTTAAAATTAAAATAGCTGATAAAGTATTCCTTATAAATAATATTTATAATTATTCTTTACATTACTGTAAGAATTACTTAACACACGAAAAAGAGGATTTTGAAATTTTTGTAACCATGGAAGATATTAGTTATGAAAGAATAAAATCAAATAAAGAGGCTGAGCTTGAGGGGATAGAGGCACAGCCTTTTTCTAATAGTTATTTAGAATATTTAGCAATCTATCGTAAAATAGTTGAAATACTTTTAAATTATGATATAGTTCTTATCCATGGCTCCCTTATTAGCATGGATGGAATAGGTTACCTTTTTACAGGTAAAAGTGGTGTTGGTAAAAGTACTCATACAGCTCTATGGCATAAAGTATTTAAATCAAGGGTAAAGATTATTAATGATGATAAGCCATTAATTAAGATAAATAAAAATAAGATTATAGCTTATGGAACCCCATGGAGTGGTAAAAACAATCTAAATACTAATACATCTGTTCCTTTAAAAAACATTTGCTTTATAAATCAAAATATTACTAATGCAGTAGAGTCAATAGATAAAAAACAAATTCTATTTAATATATTAAATCAAGTTTATAAACCAAAAGATAAAAAGTTATTAGTTAAAACACTTAGGTTAGTTGACGAACTTATAAAACAAGTTAATTTTTATAATATATATTGTAATATGGATATGGAAGCTGCACAGATAGCTTATAAAGAGATAACTAGAGAGTGATGGTATGAAATTAAAAGATAGTTTTATAAATTATAAAATGAATGATGAAAATGTTTTAGTTACTGTGGATAATCAAATTTTTTCTGGTATAGTGCACTTAAATAAAGTATCTGCTTTTATTGCTGATTGTTTAAAAGAAGATATATCAGAGGAAAAACTTATTAATGCGATATTGAATAAGTATGATGTGGATAGAAAAACAGCTGTTACTGATGTTCAAAATGTTATTAAACAGTTAAAAAGTATTGGTGCGATAGATGAATGAAATATCAACATTTGAACTTGAAGTAAAGAAGCATGGTAGGATAATATATCATAATGTTGGCGATAGCATGTTACCAATTTTGAAAGAACATCAGGATTTAGCAGTCATAGAAAAAATAACTAGAAAATTAAAAAGATATGACGTTGTCTTATATAAAAGATTATCTGGACAATATGTTTTACATCGTATTTTGAAAATAAAAAATGGTAATTATGGTTTATGTGGTGATAATCGTTATAAAATAGAATATCCTGTATATCCTGAGCAAATAATTGGTGTGCTAACAGGTATTGTGCATAATAAAAGATTATTAAAAATATCAAGTTTAAGATATAAGACTTATGTTTTGTTCTGGTGTCGTTTATTTTATTTAAGAATTTGTATATTAAAAATAAAACGTTTATTTAAAACTAAGAAAGTGATTTAAAAAATGAGTGATATTAATTATTTAATTATATATTTAATAGCCTGTTCTGTTCATGGAATAAAACCATTAGAAAAAAAAATAGATAAAAATATATTATTTGAAATTTATAGCTTAAGCAAAAAACATCAAATTGAATATTTGATTTATTCAGCATTAAAAGATAGTGAAAAGTTTCAAAAATCAATAATTAAAGACGAGTTTAAAATAGCTAAAGAAAAAGCAATTCGTAAAAATATTTTGTTTGAAATAGAAAGAAAGCAAATCTTTTCACAATTAGTTAAAAATAAAATATGGTATATGCCTCTTAAAGGAATAATTATGCGAGATTTATATCCTAAGGCAGAGATGCGTCAAATGGCTGATATTGATGTTTTAATTGATAAAACAAAAAGATACGAAGTAAGTAATATTATGGAAAAATTTGGCTATACAGTTGAAAAATTTGAAGATGACTTACATGACACCTATAAAAAAGAACCTATCTATAATTTTGAAATGCATGTAAGCTTATTCAAAAAAAGTTATAATGAATCATGGTATCGCTATTATGCGAATATTAAACATAAGTTAAAAACTAGTTCTAATAATAAATATGAATACTGTATGACTGATAATGATTTTTATATTTTTTTAGTAGCTCATACTTTTAAACATTATGAGTCTGGGGGAACAGGCTTAAGATCTTTGATAGATATTTATATTTATTTAACTAAAAAAGAAAAAAGTTTAGATTGGAATTATATAAAACAAGAATTAAAGTTTCTTAAATTAGATAGTTTTGAACAAAAAATTCATACTTTAGTTATCAAATTATTTACCAAAGTAAATAATAAATTAATTTTAACGAAAGAAGAAGAAAGTATGCTTAATTATATTATTGATTCAGGAGCTTATGGTAATTACGAAAATTATGTTAGATATTCTTTAATAAATAAAGATGGAAATATAACTAGTATAAATAAGAGTAAATATTTATTAAGTAGAGCTTTTCCAAATAGGGAATGGATTTTAAAGCATCATCTTATTATTGGAAAAAGTATTATACTGATTCCTTTTTATTATGTATATCGAATATTTAAGACTTTAATATTTAGAAGGAAAAATTTGAAGATGGAACTTGAAACTATTAAACACATTAAAGAATAATATATGGTGGAGGGGGTAATCATGTCTAAAATAAAAAAATTGGTCAAAAAGAAAATAATTAAAATAACAAGTGTTCTTATTAACTGGTATTTAGATGATAATAAAAAGAGTTATAAACTTAATGAAAGTAATTATAATTTACTTATGGATCATAGACTACACATAAGTAGGCAAAAAAATATTATTAATGATGCTTTTAAGAAAATGTTGGAATATGATATGGATTGGTCTAATCCTCAAAGCTTTAACCAAAAAATTATGTGGTTAAAATTAAATTATCAAAATCCCCTAATAATTCAATGTTGTGATAAATTTGCTGTTAAAGAATATGTATCAAACATAATAGGTAAAGAATATGTAGTCCCTGTTATCGATTGGTGGACTAATCCAGATGATATTGATTTTTCTAAGTTACCTGATTCTTTTGTTATAAAAGTAAATTGGTCAAGTGGTTTTAATATTATTGTTCCAAATAAAAAAGATATTAATGAAGAAGAAATTAGATCCAAGTTACATACTTGGATGAATCCTAGTTCTAACTCATATTACACTTTATTTAATTGGGGATATAAATATGTTACTCCAATTATTTATGCTGAAAAATATATATCAGAAATAGGTGATTCAACCCAGATTTACGATTATAAATTTCACTGCTTTGATGGAATATGTAAAGCTATATGTATTACGACAGATCGCTTTATTAATAAGACATCTAACTGGTTTGATGCCAATTTTAATGAACTACCTTTTATGTATGGAAATTATCCTAAGACGAATGGAGGAGCAAAAAAGCCAAAATATTTTGAAAAAATGAAATTGATTGCTGAAAAATTATCTAAACCCTTTCCATATGTACGAGTTGATTTTTACGAAACTGCTGATAAAGTATATGTCGGGGAGATGACTTTTTATTCTGGTGGAGGCATGAGAAAATTTACTCCTAGAGAATCTGACTTTGAGATGGGAAAACTTATTAATTTGCCTAAACCAATGTATTTTGATGATTATATGTGGTTAGAAAAATTAGAACCTAAACAAGCTTATTACTTAGAAAATAAAATCAGTTTGGATGAAAAATTACGTTATTGTGAAAATAAAGCTATGAGTACGTTATTATATTTTCCTAACTTAAAAAATCCTAAATCATTTAATGAAAAATTAATATGGCTTGCTTTATATTATAAAAATCCTTTAATTTCCACTTTAACTGATAAATATGAGTTAAAAGAGTATTTAAAAGAAAAAATCGGAAAAGAATACGTTATCCCTAGTATTGGGTGTTATACAGATCCTAATGATATTATATGGGATGATTTACCAAATAGATTTGTTATTAAATCTACAGCTGGACGGGCAAGTAAACAAATAAAAGTAGTAATAAATAAACAATATGAAAATGAATCTGTTCTTAAAATGAATTGTTCCAACTGGATATATCCATGGAATTCTTATTACTATGAAAATATGTGCATAACAGAGCAAAAGATAAAGCCTCGTATTTTAATTGAAGAATTATTAGATGATGGAAATTTAATTGAATATAATTTTTATGCATCATTTGATGAAGTGATAATGACTATTATTGTTAATAATCATAAACATTCCCATACTTTTGTAAATCCATATACTTGGGAAGTATATCCTACTGTACGCCCTGGATATAATATAGATAAAAATGTCCAAAAACCTAAAAAATTAAAAAAAATGCTAGAGATTGCATCGATATTATCTAAAGAGTTTCCACTAGTTAGAATTGATTTTTACGAAGTAGGTAATCGTATCTATGTTGGAGAAATATCATTTGATCCAGGATTATTTACGAGATTTGTACCAACATCTTTTGACTTTAAAATAGGAAAATTTATTGATTTAAAAAAAATTGATAAATCCAATATAAAGGAATAAAAATAAAAAAGCTTTATTTTTTATAATAAATGTGTCAATTTGCCAAGACTTCCATTTTATGGTAGAATAGTCATTGCTGTCTGTAAAAATGGAGGGATTTATGATTTCGAAGCTGAAGAGAAACACAATATCTATTTATTGTGTAGCATCTATGATCATGCTTTGCGCCATGGCTTCAAATGTTACGGATGTTACAACACAACTAAAAACCAATTCCAAAAAAGTGGTAGCGAACAATAATTATGTTGAAACAGAAGAAGTATCATATGGGTTAGTCGCGCTTGAAGCATCGTCATGCATAGAAAAAAATGAAGATGCAAATGTGACAGAAAAAAAGGAAAATGAGGCGTCTAATAAGACGACAGAAAATAAAACAAGTAGTACAGCTAAGAAGACAACAACAAAAAAGAAGACAACAAAGAAAACGGCAAAAAAAACAAATACAACAAAGTTACCAAGTAATATTGCTTTAGGAAAGGAAATAGCAGCTTTTGCTAAACAATTTGTTGGTAATCCATATAAAAGTGGGGGAACTAGTTTAACTAATGGTGCTGATTGTAGTGGATTTGTTCAAAGTGTCTTTAAGCATTTTGGTATTAAATTACCTAGAGGTGCTGGAAGTCAATCCAAGGTAGGTGTTAAAGTACCATATAATAAATTAGAACCTGGAGATTTAGTTTTTTATAGTAATGGAAGTAGTAAAGTTAGTCATGTAGCTATCTATATTGGTAATGGAAAAATTATTCATTCCCAAACACCTAAAGATGGAATTGGTATAGATGGTGTAAATGTCATGCATAAAGTAACTGCTCGCCGTGTTATCAAATAAAAAGTAGTCAATCTACTTTTTTTTTGATATAATGCATTAGAGGTGTTTATATGCAAAAGATGATTTTAATTAAATATGGAGAATTAACAACTAAAAAAGGCAATCGTAATGTCTTTATTAAATTATTAGTTAAAAATATTGGTTCTTTATTAAATAATGTCGATTATAAGATTAAATATGATCGTGTTCGAATGTATATAGAAGCAGATGATATTGATTTAGTAATTAATAAATTAAAAAATGTTTTTGGTATTCATAGTATAGTCAAATGTTATAAAGTTAATACTAATATCGAAGAAATAAAATCATCTTTAGTAGAGTTATTAAGTAATATATCTTTTAATACTTTTAAAGTAGAAACCAATAGAGCTGATAAAGACTTTGAAATACCTAGTATGGAATTCAGTCGTATGATGGGAGCTCATATCTTAAAAAATATTAATTGTCATGTTGATGTTCATCATCCTGATTTATTAGTTAAAATTGAGATAAGAAAAGAAGGTACTTATATATATACTGATGAAATAATGGGATTAGGAGGATATCCTGTAGGTATACAAGGTAAAGGCTTATTAATGCTTAGTGGAGGAATTGATTCTCCTGTAGCAGGTTATTTATCTTTAAAAAGAGGAATAGATCTAGAATGTCTATATTTTGAATCTCCTCCTCATACTAGTCTAGAAGCTAAAAATAAAGTTATTAAGTTAGCATCTATTATTAATTCTTATTCAGGTAATATTCGTGTAAATGTTGTTCCTTTTACAAAATTACAAGAAGCTATATATAAGAATGTCCCTGATAGTTATGTTATCACTATTATGCGTCGTATGATGTATCGTATTGCGAGTGAAGTAGTTAAAAGACATCATTTAAAAGTTATTATTAATGGTGAAAGTGTAGGACAAGTCGCTAGTCAAACATTAACTAGTATGGTTGTTATTAATAGTGTAACCAATTTACCAGTTATTAGACCTGTAGCTTGTTTAGATAAATTAGAAATAATTGATATAGCTCATAAGATTAATACTTATGAAACAAGTATTTTACCATTTGAGGATTGTTGTACGATCTTTTTACCTAAACATCCTGTGATTAATCCTATTTTAGAAAAATGTATAGAGTATGAACAAAGTTTTGATTATGCTACTTTAATTGAAGAATGTCTTAATAATATAGAGACTATTACTAATTTAGAAGAAGAAAAATCGGATTTATTATAACCAAAAATTACCAGGTATTAAAATGTATTATCTCCACATTCTATTAATGTACAGGAGGTGAATACGATGAATAGTAATCAAAATAGATTAGTTGTACCTGGTTCTAAACAAGCTATTGAAAAAATGAAATACGAAATAGCTAACGAATTAGGTGTTAATATGGGTCCTGATGCTACTAGTAGAGCTAATGGTTCTGTAGGTGGAGAAATCACTAAAAGATTAGTTAAAATGGGTGAGCAACAATTAGGAGCTACTACATATACTAAATAATAAAAGATAGAAATTTCTATCTTTTTTTGTTGACATAATAAAAAAAATGTGTTAATATAGCCCCCAATTAAGGGGGAGAATGTGTTATGAGTAAAATAATAGTAAACAAAAAAGGCTTAAAAAGACTAGGAAAATTTATTTTGGTTACCATTGCATCATCATCATTAGTATTTAATGTTTCAGCTTGCGGAGAAAATAAAACTATTGATGAACAATTTGCTGAACATTTATTAATTGATCATGAAAATGCTAAATATGGAATGATTGGATCAGAGACAGAAGATTGTGATTTTTCACTTGTAGATGTTGGTTCTTGTGTAATAGGATTAACTGATGATATGATTGAAAGATTATCTAGTGAAGATTTACCAACAGGTATTATTGTTTCATCATCTGCTACTAACTTAGGAGAAATATATAATGAATTAAATTATGTTAAAGACATAATTTGGGAATATCCTGTTCAAGGTAGTATTGCTTTAAATATTGATACTTTATTTAATGCTAATAGTTCTGATGGATGTAAAAAACTAATTGAGGCTTTTGTTTCAAAAGCTCGTGCTAATGGTATTGATGTTTATTTACTAGGTAGTGAAGCTAATTTAGCTAAAGTTGATGATTTAGGTTATGATGAAGCACTACGTTGTGATGAAGATACTGTTATTGATGATGAATTAGATTATTTAATGTATACTTTAAATCAATATGTATGCTTAAGTGATGATGAATATGATTATACAGACTTTAATTTAGCTAATAATTTTGTTGAAGATTATACTTATATGGTAGAATCTGGAGATAATTTATCTATAATTGCTTCTAATTTTGGATTATCAGTTAATGATTTATGTATATTTAATGGTTTAAATCCTAATGATTATATTTATCCAGGACAATTAATTACTATTCCTAATCAATATCAAGGTGTTGAACAATTGGAAGCAGAAGAACCTCAAGAAGAGATACAAAATATAAAAGAAGATTATTATGTAGGTATTGATGTATCAACACATCAAGGTAATATTAATTGGTCTTCGGTAGCGCCTAATATTAATTACGCTATTATAAGATTTAGTTATGGATTAAAAGTTGATAAACAATTTGAAAATAATATATTAGGTTGTGAACAAAATAATATTCCACATGGACTATATCTTTTCTCTAAAGCTGATACTTTAGAAAAACTAGATCAAGAATTAGCTTTATTATTTGAAAATTTAAAAGGACACGATAGTATTGCTTTACCTATATATATAGATTTTGAAGCTGATAGTACTGATTCTAGTGATTTAAGAGTTCAAAAATTACAAATTGGAACAAAAGAAGAAAAGGCCTTAATGAATAGTATTATTCGTACTTTCTGTGAAAAAGTAGAAGCAGCAGGATATGCTGCAGGTATATATATGCATAAAAATAATATTGAGTATTTAGATAGTGATATAAGAGAGAAATATGCTGTATGGGCATCTGGAGGAGATTATTATAATACTGAAATGGATAATAATAGTTTAAAACTAGGCTATGCTATTAATAACTATACAACAGGTTTTCAAGTATCTCAAATGGGTATTGCTTCAAGCTATGGCATTACTGAATCATCTTATGTAGATGTCGATGTAATGAATAAAAGCTTTGTAAATAACTTATTAAAGAAATTTAATTTAGATGAAGTTCAAAAAGTATATACTTTAGACTAAACATTCATTGAATAAACAATGAATGTTTTTTCTTGTAAAAATATGCCATGTATGATAATATTTAGTAATGGAAGTGGTTGTATGAATTTACCAGATTTAAATGAAGCACGTAAAAGAACTAGTAAAGAAATACTTATTAAAACAAATGATTATATTGTCAAAGAAAATCTAAAAGATTTAGGACAAGGTAAGAAATATTATGTTAAAACTTATGGTTGTCAGATGAATGTTCATGATTCAGAAAATATTAAAGCTATTTTAGAAGATATGTCTTTTGAAGAAGTAGATAATTTAGAAGATGCAGATTTAATACTTCTTAATACTTGCGCTATAAGAGAAAATGCTCATAATAAAGTATTTGGCTTTTTAGGCAGAGTTAAACATTTAAAAGAGTCTAAACCTCATATTATATGTGGTATATGTGGATGTATGGCTCAAGAAGAGAATGTTGTTAAAGAAATTAAAAATAAATATAAATGGGTTGACATTGTTTTTGGTACACACAATATTTATAATTTGCCTAATATTTTATTTGATAGTATGACTAAAAAAGAACAAGAAATAGAAGTATTTAGTATTGAAGGCGATGTTTTAGAAAATATCCCTGTTAAAAGAGATTCTAAATATAAAGCTTGGGTTAATATTATGTATGGTTGTGATAAGTTCTGTACTTATTGTATTGTTCCTTATACTAGAGGCAAACAAAGAAGTAGAACACCAGAATATATTATTAATGAAGTTAAAGATTTAGTTAAAGAGGGATATCAGGAAGTAACTCTTTTAGGGCAAAATGTTAATGCTTATGGTAAAGATTTAGGTATTGATTATAAAATGGGTGATTTATTACGTGATGTAGCGAAGACAGGTATTCCTCGTATTCGTTTTATGACTAGTCATCCTTGGGACTTTGATGATGATATGATAAACGCTATTAAAGAATATGATAATATTATGCCTTATATCCATTTACCATTACAAAGTGGATCTGATAAGATATTAAAACTAATGGGTAGAAGATATACAAAAGAAAAATATCTTGATTTATATCATAAATTAAAAGAAATACCTGATGTAGCGATTACAACAGATATTATTGTTGGTTTCCCTGGAGAAACAGAAGAGGATTTTAATGATACATTAGATGTTGTTAAAGAATGTGAATACGATTCAGCATTTACTTTTATTTTCTCGCCTAGAGAGGGTACTCCTGCTGCTAAAATGCAAGATAATATCTCTAAAGAAGAAAAAGAAGAAAGACTATATAAGTTAAATGAATTAGTTAATGAATTTGCTAATAAAAATAATCAAAAATATCTTCATAAAGTTGTTAAAGTTTTAATTGAAGGTATTGGTGAAAAAGGTAACTTATTTGGTTATACTGATACGATGAAACTTGTTAATGTTGATGGTAGTGAAGATAATATTGGCAAAATTGTTGATGTGGAAATAACCGATATTAAGACATGGAGTCTTGATGGAAAAGTTGTAAAATAAGAAAAGATATGATATATTTTTAATGAGGAGTGATATCATGAGAAATTATGTTGGTAAAAAAATCATGTATACAAATGGTATCACACTTACATCCTAAAAAAATTTAAGATGTAGGTGTGAGTTTTCGTCGTGCCTACATCTGTATTTAAGACTATACAGATGTATAGTCTTTTTTGATGGGATGTGATTATATGATAGATATTAATTTAAGTAAGGTAAATAAATCTTATGGTTTTGATAAAGTTTTAAATAATATTGATTTAACAATAAATAAAGGAGATAAAGTAGCCTTAATCGGATCTAATGGATGTGGTAAAAGTACTTTATTAAAAATAATTGTAGGCATAGAAAACATAAATAGTGGTAATGTAGCTTTAAGAAAAGGAGCTAGTTTAGGATATCTAAGTCAAATACCTATTTCATGTAATGGCAGTGTTAAGGATTATATTTATGATACTTTTAAAGAATTATTAGATTTAAAAGATAAATTACAAAAATTAGAAAATAATCTTAGTAGTGATATAAAAGTAATTAATAAATATTATAAATTACAACAAAGATTTATTAATTTAGGGGGATATGAATTTGAAACGAAAATAAGTAAAGTTATTTCAGCCTTTAATATTACTGATGAAATGTTAAAAAGAGACTTTGATACTTTATCAGGAGGAGAAAAAACTATTTGTTCTTTAATTCGTTTATTATTAATAAATCCAGATATCTTACTTCTTGATGAACCTACTAATCATTTAGATATTAAAAGAATTGAATGGTTAGAAAAATATTTAAAAAATTATAATGGTAGTATCATTGTTGTTTCTCATGATCGTTACTTCTTAGATATTGTTACTAATAAAACAATTTTATTAACGAAAAGAGGCATTGAAACATATTTTGGTAATTATAGCTATTTTATTAAAGAAAATGAAAATAGATTATTATTAGAATTTAAAAATTATAAAGATCAACAAAAAATAATTGACGCTATGAAAAAAGCTATTAAAAGATTACAAGAATATGGTAAATTATGTGGACCTAGTGGAGGAGAAATATTCTTTAGAAGGGCAGCTAGTATTAAGAAACGATTAGAGAAAATGGAAAAACTAGATAAACCAGAAGAAAAGAAAAATATTCATATTGATTTTAATAGTAATGTAAGAGGAGGAAATCAAGTACTAATTATTAAAGACTTAGATTTAGCTTTTAAAGATAAAATATTATTAGATAAAGTTAATTTAAATATAATGTATCAAGATAAAATATGTATTATTGGTAATAATGGAACAGGTAAAAGTACTTTAATAAAAGAAATATTAAAAGGTAATCCTCATATTAAATTAGGTACAAATATTTTATTAGGCTATATTCCTCAAGAAATTACTTTTGAAAATCCTAATTTAAATATTTATGAAGAAGCTAGAAAATATTTTATTGGTGATGAAGAACATTTAAGGAGTGCTTTATTCAAGTTCTTATTTGTAGGTGAAAATATATATAAGAAGATTAAATATTTATCGGGAGGAGAAAAAGTAAGATTAAAATTATTTTGCTTAATTCAGAGTAAATATAACTTTTTAGTTCTAGATGAACCTACTAATCATATTGATATTGATACAAGAGAAGTCTTGGAAAATGCTTTAATTAATTTTCAAGGTACAATCCTGTTTGTTTCTCATGATCGTTATTTTATTAATAAAGTAGCTAATAATATTGTTGAATTAAAAGATTATAAATTAACTAAATATATAGGTAATTATGATACATATAAAAAATAGACTTAGTCTATTTTTTTTGTACATTTTTTGTTTATTAGCATATATTAAATTAGGGAGTGATAAAATGGCCTTGTATAAAGAAATAGTAACTAAAGCTATTATAGGTAAAGGAAAGAAAGCATTTAAAAATATGTATACGATTGATGTTGATAATAATCCTGATACGATTTTAGGTTGTTGGGTTATCAATCATCTCTTGGAAATTGGTGATAAAAAAATTTGATTGGATTTTATTACTTTCTGGGGTAAAAACCGTATTTTTATTCATTGGAGGTAATATATGGGTTCTGTTGTAACTAAGGCAAGTTCTTTTGGACGCTTGCCAACCAATTTTTATAATTTATTAAAATACATAGAAAAAAATTATGAAAAGTCATTAAAAATATGTGATGTTGGATGCCTTGACGGATTATATACAATACCTTTTTTAAAGAAGGGGTATTATGTTTATGCGTATGAATTAAATCCTATCTATTTATATGGAGGCCATGTTGATTATCCTGTTTTAGGACAAAGAAAATCTATTATAGTTCAAACTAGGACTATTTATGGCGCTCAAGATCGTATAAATTTGGAAAAGTTACAAAATAGAGTTACTTTATTAAATCAAAATTTTTTTGAGAAAAATGCTATTCAGTATGATATTGTATACGTGAACTGTGTTTTAAATCGATTAGAGTATGCAAATATTCCTATGGACTATAAAATAAAGAAACTTCAAAAAGCTGTAAAAAATAATGGTTTAATTTATATAAGATATTTGTTATCAAATAGTAACTACGACAATAATAATATGTATTTGAGTTTAGGACAAATGAAAAAATATTTTTCTGAAAATTGGAAGATTTTATCAATTGTAGAAAATAGAAAATCAATTAATTCATGTCCTCATATTGGTAATTTAAAATATCATTATCATAAATTTGGAGTAATCAAAGCCATAAAGATTGAATCCTATTTCGAAAAAAATTATAAAGTAAATTTAAAGGTATAGCTATTTATGCTATACCTTTTTTTGTAATGTTTTATTTTTCCCTCTCAACTTTTTTTCTTATCATTATTTTAATGGGTTCTTCTTGTTTCCCTAGCAATACCAATAATTTTAACTTCTTTATCAACTACTTCTTCTGCTGAAAAGAATAAAGGTGTATATTGACTGTTATATGGTTGCAAAATCAAACTATTATCCTCAACGATAATTTTTTTAAAAGTTGTGTCTCCGTTATTTAAAATAACAGCACAATCTTTACCTTTTTGTTTCTCTAAGTCATCATTCTTTTCAAAAACAACAATATCTTTATCTTTATAATTTGGTGACATGGAATCACCACTTATTCTTAATGCAAAGAATTTTTTATTACCTCTCGTCCAATTATATGGAATCAATACTTCACCTTGTAAATCAGTTTGTGCTTCAATAGGCACTCCCGCTTTAATAGATCCTAGTATAGGTATAGATATTGCTTTTTCCTCAACATTCTTTGAATCATCGACCAAATAATCGAAAGTACATCCTAAAGTATCGGCGAGTTTTCTGACTTCTTTAATAGTTCTGTTTTCTGTAAAATTGACATCGTTTGTATACCAATTGTGTAGTGTTACATAGGTTATTCCAGATTTTCTTGCCAAATCTTTTAGTGTGGGACAATTTTTCTTATTTTCTAATAGATAAGCATCAATTTTTTCTTTTAAAGTCATATTTTTTAAATTCCTCCTAAAAAAATTATATCACACTTTTTAATTGTTTTCCAATACTAAAATATATTTTTATAAACTCAATATAATTATTTTTTGAAAAAAGGTATTGACAAAGTCTATAGAAATATATTACAATGTTAATGTAATCAAGATTTAACAAAGCTAATTTCAACTACTAGAAAGGAAATTTATATGAGTTATTTAAAAAAAGATAGACTAGAAGTTGGTATGACAACATATAGTATATATTCTCGATCGAGAATATACAAATTAAAATGCTTAGTAAAAAAATAGATAATGTTGGTACTTTGGCGAGTAAACATTATCTATTCGAAAATCAACTACTAAAAAAGTTGTCACTTAATTAGTAATCAACTTGATTATACACTATTTATAATTTATTGTAAAGTCTAGTTTAGTGGTAATTTTTGGAAGTAGCCATTAGACTAGGCTTTTTTTGCATAGTTGGAGGTGTATATGAAAGAAATAATAATTCCTGTAGATTTACTAATTGAGATGAAAAAATTAAATGAAGATGATTTAAAAATTTTATTTCAACAAATGGTTAATTATCTCAATTTAAATAATAATCATTCATTATCGAAACGAAAGTATCTATTTCAGGGACTAGAACATAATGCATCATTAATTGCTATTTTTACTGATTTTATTAGAAGAAATAGCGAAAATAACCTTAATATTAATAACATTAACACATTACCAGTAATTGAACAGCAAACTAATGATTCTCAAACAAAGGTTTTTATGAGACAAACAAATTTTATGAAGGAGATAAGTTCAAATGAAAAGTAATTATTACTATAAAATAAAGAAAAATAAAAATTATCAAATTTATTGTTTAAGTCATTCAAAATCTTGCCCATATTGTGGCTATAATAATAAATTTTACATATCAGCAAAAAGGCCTAGGATATGTCAAGGTTGTGGAAAACTAGTTTTTTATGATAATCGTTATGAGTTTAGGCATAGATTAAAAGCTGTAATGACAGAAGTAAGTTAGGTGATGATAATGTTTAATTCTAACTATGAGCAAATGGTTTTAAATAATACGAAACTGGTTTATTTTGTAATCAATAAGTTATATTTGAAACCTGTTGAAGATTATTATGATGTTGGACTGGTTGGTTTATGTAAAGGTTGTAAATCTTTTGATTCATCAAAAGGTTATTCATTATCAACATATCTCACTAGTTGTATAAAAAACGAGTTGCTTTGTCAATTAAGAAAAGAAAAACACTATGTTGATTTATCCAATTCAATATCTTTAGAAAGTACATTCACTAATAATGATGAGAATGTGAGGTTAATGGATTTAATTCCGTCTAATGTAAATATTGAAGATGAATTCAGTTTTGAATTACTACAAAAGAATATTAAGACTTTTATGGAAGCTTTAGTGGAAGAAGAAAAATTTATATTTATTAGTATTTTTAAAGAAAATATGTCACAAAAAGAAATTGCTAGTATTTTAAATAGTAGTCAAGCACAAATATCTAAAAAATTAAGATTAATAAAAAACAAATTAAAAGTTTATTTAGAAAGGGAGATGTATGTATGAAAGTAAAAGAATTAAGAAAGATTTTAAGAAGATATAAAGGTGAGGTAGAAATAAAGATACAAATTAATGAGTTTTCTAACACATTAAAACCTTTAAAAGAAACAACAACTGATATTGATGAATTACATTTTATCCAACCTATTATAGATCAAATGGATGTTGAAAATCAAACAATGGAAAAACCTAGACTATTGTTAGCTGTTAGTAAATATGCTGAAACTAATAAAAAATAAAGGAGTATTTTTTATGGATAGTGAAAGATTAAGAAAAAATAGGATAAAAAGAAAAATCAGAAATGCAAAATCAATAAATGACTTAGTTGATGAGATTGATACTATGATGTCTAATGCCTATATAGATGGTCTAAAACAAGGAGCTTTTGATTATTTAAATGTTAATTTAAGTAAGCCAAAAGACTTGGATGAACAACTAGAAGAATATTTAACATTTTCTAATACAAAAAAATATTTATTAGATAATTATACTTATAATTTTAATAAAAAAGATAAATTACTTATGCAGAAATATCTAGTGCCTTTAATAGACAGAGGAATTGTTGAAACCTATTTATCTATTACATCGTTTGAAAATTCAAACTAATGAAACAAAAATGAATATTGATAAATTATTTGCCTCATGTAAGAGAGAATTAAAACAAATAGGCTACGGTTCAAAATTGCATGGTAATGTTTATCTATCAATAGCACCAATTACAGGTACAACTTTAGGTAGATGTATTAATAAACAAAGGATAGAAATTGCAAAATGGATTATTTCATTAAATGATGAGATTTTATTTAAGGAAATTTTAATGCATGAGCTATTACACACTTTTCCTGACACAAAAAATCATGATAAGACTTGGAAAAAATATGCCGAAGATGTTAATAAAAAATTAGGCTATCATATTTCACGATGCTTTGATATTAATAATTATTTAACTAATAGTAATTATTCTTTTGCTACCAATTTAGCTGGTTTTAAATATGAAGTAAAATGTACAAAATGTAATAAATCTTATTATTTTCATAATTTATCAAGTCAAAAAATTCGTTATTTTCAATGTAACTTAATGAAATGTAATCATTGTGATTCTAATAATTTTATAATTAATAAATGGAAATAATGTAGGTGAAGATTATGACTAACATATTAGATAAAATTCTCAAGGATAAAAATATGGGTGTTTATCAAATAAAAAGTGATGGTATTTATAAAAATGATTTTCGAATATGTCCGACACCAATTATCCCAACTTTAATATATGAAAATATAGAAACAGGAAATTCACAAATTGAACTAACATATCAACTTAGCCCACAGGAAGGTTTAAAAAAAGTAATTGTTAATAGCGATACTTTAGCTATTAGTAATAAAATTATTACTTTAGCAACTAAAAGAATTAAGATTGATTCTAATAATTGTAAAGAGATGATTAACTTTTTTAAAGATTATCAAGAATTGAATTACAATCTGATTCCTATAAAATTAAGTATCAGTAGGCTTGGATGGATGGATGATATTTTTATTCCTTATGATCAAAAAATAGAATTTGATGGTTATGCTGATCAAAAGTCAACATTTGACAGTATTAAAGAAGTAGGAAACTTTTCAGAATGGAAAGAACTTGTTTCAAATCTACGAAAAAATGTTGTTATTAAGTTATTAATGGCTACGACTTTAGCTAGTCCTCTATTAAAAATTTTGCATTTAAAACCATATATATTTAATTTATGGAGTGTTAATAGTGGGAATGGAAAAACGATTGCTTCAATGGTAGCAATGAGTATTTGGGGAAATCCGAATAGTGGTTGTTTGCAATTTGGCACGAATAATACAACTCAATTTTATGTTAGAACAGCAAATTTTTTACAGGATATAACAATGTTTTGCGATGAATTACAATGTTATAACACAAATGTAAATGCATCGTTAAAAAGTTTAGTAATGGAATTGTCAGAAGGTATTGAAAGAGGTCGCTCTAATAGGGAAGGAAAAATTTTTCAACCTAAAACTTGGAATAATAATTTTCTTTTCACTAACAATGAGCCTCTAGCTAAACAAGATTATCCAGAGCAAGTTTTTAATCGAATTATTGATATTCAGTATGATGATGTACTGATTGCATATCCTCGTGAGGTTTTATCAATTATTAATAAAAATTATGGTACTGCGGGAAAGATTTTTATTAATTACATAAAAACATTAGGCATGGATGTTATTAATGATCGTTACTATGAAATTTTCGATTTTTTGAAACAAAATACAAAACTATCATCAAAGCATATAACAATATGGGCAGTTCTTCTTTTAGCAAATGAGTTTGGAAGGGAATGCATATTTAAAGAAGAACAACAGATTGAATTATCTGAATTAGAACTTTATTTAGTTGATTCTGATGAAAGATCTACTTGGAAATTAGCAATGAATACTATTATTAATCAAATTAATTTAAATATTAATTCTTTTAATTCAAATAATGAATATGGGAAATTTTGGGGAAAAATAGATAGTTCAATTGTAACGATAAATAAAGAAATCTGTGTTGAACTATTAAGAAAGAGTGGTTATGACTTTGATTCAATCAAGAAAGATTGGGCGAAAAATGGATTTTTAATAAAAAATGCATCTGGAAAATTTAGCCATCAAATTAAGATTTTAGGAATACAAGGCAATTATGTAAAGCTGAATTTAGATATTATTAAATAGTATGTAAAAATTAAAATTGCTTGTATGAATTAAGAATTGCAAAAAGATTACCTCAAAATCGTTGAAAAATAAGAGAATGTTACCAAAATTACCAAATTTCCCCATATAGAATACATGCGCGCGCGTATAGTCTATACAGTTAAAAAAGGGAATTATGGCAATTATACCTTATATATCAACAAAAAGTAGGTAATTAAAAAGCAATTTTAAAAGTATTATGGTAATTTTACTTTATATATTATAAATAATAAATAAATAATAAATAATAAATAAATATATAAATAAATTAGATTGGAGAATAGAAAATGAATTTTGAAAGCGAAATGTCAAAAGAAGCAATGATTAAATTTATAAAAGATAATATAAATCAATTTAATAAAAAAGAAGTGCATGGGAAATTTTGGGGAAAAATAGATAGTTCAATTGTAACGATAAATAAAGAAATCTGTGTTGAACTATTAAGAAAGAGCGGTTATGACTTTGATTCAATCAAGAAAGACTGGGCGGTTAATGGATTTTTAATAAAAAATGCATCTGGAAAATTTAGCCATCATGTTAAGATTTTAGGAATACAAGGCAATTATGTAAAGCTGAATTTAGGAAAAAGGAATGAAAATAGATTAACACAATTTCAAGCATTACAAAACGATTTACTAAATACACAAAAACAACTTAATGATTATAAAGAACTTAACTTAAAATATTGTATAAGAATTAAAGAATTAGAAAATAACGTCAATATTTTAAACGATTCAATAGAATCTTTATCTAACGCTATTAAATCGTTAAGCAGTTTGTCCAATTTGAAAAAAATAAAAAATAACTTAATTCAACAATCGTTAGACTTAAATTCTAATTAAAAATGCCATTTAAACGCTTAATATGAGGTAAAACAAATTCATTGATTTATGTAAAAATGCTTGTAATGGATAAGAAAATCATAAAATAGAGGGTGATTCTATGACTGTTATGGATTTAATATTGAATTTAGGATATTTATTTCTAGTTGGCTATGGAATTTTACAGATAGAAAATTTAATTTTGAATTTAAAAAGTAAAATTTATAAAAAAATAAAAAAAGAAGGAAAGTGATGATAATGTTTTTAGAAATATTTAGATTTATAATTTTTTCAACTTTTGTAGTTGGATTAGTTACGGAAACAAAGGTTATTGTTAAAGTTATTAAAGTTATTGGGATTAGGCTTGACAAAAAGATTCCCAAGTTAAAATCTATAACTAATAAAAATGTTTTTAGAAAGAAGGAAAAATAACATGGATGCTTTTAAAGCCTTGACAATCAAAAACAAGTTATTAAACAATATAGATTTTTATAATGATAAAATTATCGAATATTTCTCATTAACTCAGCCGTCTTCATCGGATCCATCTAAAGTAGTGGTAGATGGTCATAGCCCTAAAACACTCACTTCTATGGATATTTATATTCAAAAGAAGATAAAGCTAGAAGAAAACATTGACTTTTTGAAAGAAGAAGTGATGGTATTAGAGAAACTTATTAATAAAGAATTAGATTATTTTAAAAAATTAAATCAAAAAGAAGCATTAATTATTTATTATTATTTACAAGGTTTGTCAGCTGAAAAAATTGCCATGATGAAAGATATTCAATCATCTCGAATGGGTGTATGGCGAATTTTAAAAAAATATGATGTGGATAGTTTAGTTAAAAATTATAAAATTCCTTTTAAAGCTATTCAAGCAATCAAAGAACTTGACGATTGGTATTTAGAAGACTACTTAGCAGACTATTGTAAAAAATAAAATATTAGGAGATGTAGTAATGAACGAACGAAAAAAATTTTTAGTAATGTTTTATCATCCAGATATTTTTAAAACATATTTAAAAGAATTTTCAGGTTATATTATAAAAACCGAAAAAATAACTTTCTTTGCTTTTTACAATAACATAAATAATTGTTGGTCAGCCGTTGATTTAAATACAGGTTGTTCTTTCCAACAATCAAGAAAATTATCAAATTTAATAAGCAATGTTTGCGTGATTGCTGATTCCCACATATTAAAAAGCCAATCAGATGAGTATAATCATCTGAAACAAAGATATAATCTTTTATTAAATGATTATAAAAATAATACAAAAAAGCCTGCTAATAAGTAATTTAATAGAGAGGATGAAGATTATGATTAATAAAGAGTTAAGAGAATGTCCTCATTGCCATTCGAAAGAAGGTTATTATATAAAATATCAATATAGTGGAAGTGGAATATTTAGATTTAACTTTTATCAAACCAATTCAGAAGAAAAACATACTGTTAATAATGATGATATGTATGATGGCCTTTTAAGTAAGGAATCAAAATATTGTTATTGTCTTAATTGCAATAAGAGGATATGCAAAACTGATGAAGTGAGGAAGTGATTTATAAATGAATTTAAAACATCATAATTGAAATTGTTAGCTTTGCAGTAAATGGATTAAAAAAACATAAGAAAAAATGGTATAATGTTATTAGATTGAAAGAGGTGATTGTATGCTTACAACTAATAATAAAAGAATATTATCTTTAAAAGAAAAACATCCTCATCAAAAAGATATAGATAAAATTGTTCAGTCAATGGCAAAAAGAGGATTTATATTTGATGATCAAGATGCATATCAAATATGGAGTGAATTTTCTAGTTCATTTAATCCAAATTGGATTAGCGTTCCAGATGATGAGGAATTGGTTGTTGCTTTGATATTAAATAATACGGAAGTTCATTAAAAGAAATGCATTATGAAATGTTTATTGATAATTAAATTAATAAGTAATGAAAGGATTGATGAATAATGAATAATAATGAAAATATTTTTTCTTATGAAAAATTAAGTATATATGTGCCAAAGTTACTCAATAGATTTAAAATCGAATATGAAAAACAAGATCGAAGTGGAGTTTATGGTGAAACACAGAGACATTTAGCTTATAATTCCAATAGGATAGAAGGAAGTACATTAACATATAATCAAACATCTAGTCTTTTTGATACAAAAACCTTATCTAGTAATGAGGAGCAATTGATTAGATCAAAAGATGTTGAAGAAATGAATGGACATTTTGTAATGTTTAATAATATGTTAAAAACATATAATGATGAGTTAACAGAACAACTAATTAAAAATTATCATTATGATTTGAAGATTGGTGTTTTTGAAGATAAAGCTAATGGTTATCCAGTGGGCGAATATAAAAACAGAGGGAATAGGGTATCAGATATTGCAACAGCATCACCACAAGAAGTGCCTATTAGAATGAAAAAACTTTTAGAGTGGTATAATAACATTCCTCATAAAACTTTAAAAGATTTAGCTGAATTTCATTATAAATATGAAACTATTCATCCTTTTCAAGACGGGAATGGAAGAACAGGGAGAATAATTTTATTTAAAGAGTGTCTCAAAAATAATATTTTTCCATTTATTGTTGAAGATTCAAAAAAAGGTGAGTATTATAAATGTTTAAATAATGCTCAAAAGGGTAATGTTCAATCATTAGTTAATTTTTTTAAAACAGAACAGCAAGAATATTACAAGCTAGTTCAAGATTTAATTTTAGATCAAACACAAGAACCAACCCCAACAGAAATAGAAGAAGAGAACGATGATATAGATTTATAGAAAAGGAGTAGTAACAATGCAATTTACATTGATGAATAAAAATCATAAAATTTTTGATTTTTGGTATGATGAAAAAATCCCTGCTGTTACAAAAATAGAAAATATTTATGACTTAAAATATTTACCTTATATTATCAAGCCATCCGAAAATAGAGAAGATTTTATCAAACCTTTAAATATTTGGTTATCAACTCGATTTCAACAAAATAGTCATTGGTTTAAACAAATATCAAGGAAAAATCATAAAATTGATTTAATTACAGCAATTTATACAAAATCGTATGGATTATCTTTATCAGATCAATACTGGATTAAGCCATCGAATGATAAGAAAAAATGGGAAGAAGTAAACTTCTATACGAACAATTTTCAATATAAGCATTTTTTAGAAGTTGGTTTAACGGATCGAAATTATGATTATGAAGATGTTGATGTTCTATATTCTCCAGACATTACAACAGGCGGAGAGTTGGGAAAATGTTGGATAATTGATTCGAATAAAACTAGAATATTATATAAAACAACAAATACTTTTCTAGGACTAGAACCAATTAATGAAATGCTTTCAACCAAAATTTGTAAAATATTAGATGTAGCTTGCGCTGATTATGAAGTTAAAATATTATCCAATTTAACAAAGAAAACATTAGTTTCAGGTTGCCCTACCTTTTGCAGTGAAGATATTGAATTGATACCTTTTAATGATTTGGGTATTCATAACGAAAGCTACAAGCAAGATTTTGAAGAGTATCTTAATTTATTAAAAGCAAATGGCATAAAAGAGGCTAAAGAAAAAGTTAGCAAAATGCTACTATTAGATGTTATTATAAGTAATCATGATCGACATATGAATAATTATGGCATTATTCGTGATTCTAATACTTTAAAGTGGATAGATGTAGCTCCAATTTATGATTCTGGACGATCAATGTTGACATATTTACCTAATATTGATTTAGATTATGATAATGAATTATTTGTTTTTAATTCTAGTGGATGCTCACATAAAGAAGTTTTAAGTTTGATTTCAGATTTAAAATTAACTAAAGACCAATTGAATGATTTATTAAGTATTCCAAGTTATTATAAAACTTTACTAGAAAAATATAGAGAATATACTAATTTAAAAAATGATAGAGATATAGAGCTTTTAGTGGAAAAAATTAGCAAAAATATTTTTGAAGTTATTAAAGAATATAATTTAGAAAATGAAATAGAAATTGATGATATAGATATGTAATAAATAAAAAAGTTCACCTTGTAGATACAATAAAAATAGAGGAGGAAAATAAAGTGAAAGAAGATACCAAAGGAAAAAATAAAAAAAGACTAGTTGTCGGCGTAAGCGTTGTTTGTGTTTTTATTATATTATTAGGAATTGGATATTTCATTTTAAACACACCGCAAGAATTAACAGTCAAAGATAACCTAGAGATAGAGGTTGGCGTGGATGTTGTACCAACTGTTCAAGACTATTTTAATGAGAACTTAAAGTATCCTAGTCAATATAAAGTAGAATATTCGTTAACAAGTTATACTAAAAATGCTGAAGCTAAAGGCGATGGATTAGACAAAGAAACTATTAATGGCAAAGAAGTAGCAGTTTTAATGGGAACTTATGATGTAACTATTACCAATGAAAAATTTAACAAAGAATATCATTCAACATTAAAAGTAATTGATACAACTACGCCAGAATATATAGTTAAGGATGTAGCTTTAAAGAAAAATGAAAAATATAGTATCGATGATTTTGTTGCTGAATGTAGTGATAATTCAGGAATGGAATGTATATTAAGCTATGTAGATAGTGATAACAAGCCATCAACAAGTGAAATAGGCGAATATGATATAGATATTGAAATAAGTGATTCAAGCGAAAATAAAGCCATAGAAACGGTAAAATTAACTGTTGTAGAAACCGAAGAAGAAGCTAACAAGTTAGAAGATAAAATCAACGAAGAAGTAGAAGAGAAAAAAGAAGAAAATTCAACTAAAAATAATAGTTCAACGAATACATCAAATAAAACAAGTGGTTCTAACAAAAATAATAGTTCAACAAACAATAAGAACTCAACAAGTAATAAATCGATAACGAGTAATAAAAATAATAGTAGTAATAGTAATTCAAGTGGTAGTGGAAGTACAACTCCTAAAGAAGATCCTAAACCATCCACCCCAACTAAAACTCAAAAAGAAATAGATGAAGAAAATTTTGCTAAAGAAGTAGCGGAATTAAAAAGAGATGGTGTCAAAGTAGACGCTACAACAACAGCTGAAAAAGATAAAATCTGGAATAAATGGATGAACTTAGGCTATGCAGTCGGAGCATCACCATATGGTTGCACCACGTATAAAACATTAGGAGAAAAATGCTATTATGAAATAGATGTTGGGGTGCCTAAAGGACGCTTAACAGAATGTAAAGCACCAAACGACAAATCAAAATTAAAATTTAATGACTTAGGTAGTTTGATGTATGATAATTGGCGTTCTGGAAAAGAGATGACTTATTTAGAATTTATGATTACTAAAGGATATGATTGTACTGGGGTTTATGATGTATATTTAGATAAAACTTGGTAATTTATGTAGAAATAGTATACGAGGGAAACCTCGTATTTTTTTTTGTATAATTATTAAAAAAATGTGTTTTGGGATGATTTGGGATGAAAATGTTACACTTTGGGATGAAAATGTTACACTTTGGGATGAAAATGTTACACTTTGGGATGAAAAAAAGAATATTATAATTACAATGGCACAGATGCCAGATAAAGATATTTGTGATTAACAAGTATCTTTTTTTGTTAGAAGGAGGTGAAGATCATGCTTAATCAGACTGTAATGGTTGGTCGTCTAGTTACTGATCCAGAAGTTAATGAGTTAGAGAGTGGAAAAAAAGTAACTAATGTAACATTAGCTGTACCACGCTCTTATAAAAACGCTGAAGGAGAATATGAAACAGATTTTGTTCCTGTAACTTTGTGGAATGGCGTTGCCGAAAGTACTGCTGAATATTGCCATAAAGGTGATATGGTTGGTATTAAAGGTTTTATTAAGATGACAACGGACAAGGAAAATCATCAACATCTAAGTATCGTAGCAGAAAAAGTGACTTTCTTATCAAAAACAAAAGAAGTTGATAATGAAACTGAAAAAAAAGCTGATGACATCGATATGTAGTCATTAACTACTGAACTGTAATTTATGAAAAAATTGCAGTTCTTTTTATTGTTTTAAAAAAATGTAGAAAGGAAAAATATTATGGAAATTACACAAATTAGAATTTTCCCTTCAAAGGGAAATAATCAAGTAAAGGCTTTTGTTAATGTTATATTTAATGATTGTTTATGTATTAGAGGGATGAGAATAATAGATGGAGAAAATGGATTATTTATTTCAATGCCTAATCATAAAATTTCTGATGATAAATATACTGACTATTTTCATCCAACAAATCCTGAATTTAAAAAGACATTACAAGATGCCATTTTAGCAGAATATAACAAACAAAGCAATTAATGAAAGAAGGTATGTTATAAAATGAAATATTTTAATCAATTAAAGAAAATATATTTAGCTTTAATTATTGGAGTTTTTACTTTTTTAGCAATGAATGTTAATGTTTTTGCAGCCTCTTATACAGCAAAGTGGAAAGGTTTTAAAACGGGAGGAGAATATAAATGGTATGTAGATACATCAAGTAAAGATGGCAAGAACACTATGAAAAATACAGGGGCTGGACTTTTTTCAATGAGTGATGGTAATACAGCTTTTTGTATCGAACCAGGTACTCATAGTTCATTTAAAGCTAATGCTTATACTAGAAAAACTTTAAATGCTTCTAACTTAAAAGAAGCTGGCATTAAAGATGAGGCTACTTTTGCAAAACTACAACGCATTGCTTATTATGGTTATGGATATAATGGAGATACAGCGCAAGCTACATACCTTGCAACACAATTATTAATTTGGAATGTTCAAGGAAATGCAAGTGTTTCAGCAGGAGCTACATCTACAAATAATGTAACTAAAAAAATGACAACAATTGAAAATAGAATAGCCAATGCAACTAAAACTCCTAATTTTGACACAAAAAAGAAAATAGTTCCAGTAGGTGAAAGTGCTATTTTTACTGATGCTGATAATATCTTATCTAACTTTGAAGTTGCAACTTGTGATGGCTGTGAGGCTGAAATTCAAGATAACAATTTAATTGTTACATCTAATAAAATTGGAACAGCTACTGTTACTTTAAAAAGAAAAGAGGAAGGTACTAATAGTCTTGCAACTCATAACTATTTATATACAGCTGGAACTTATCAAAAATTAGCTGTATTAGGTCGTCCAGATCCAGTTATGGCTAATATAAATGTTGAATTTAAAGGAGCAATTATTAAACCATATAAGAGAGATATTGAAACTAATGACAAGACACAAGGAGATGCAACTTTTGAAGGTGCTACCTATGAGTTAAGAGATAGTGAAGATCAAGTTATTGAAACTCTAGTTGCTGATAAAACTGGCGCATTAAATAGTCAGATTGAGTTAAATGTTGGTACTTATACTTTGAGAGAAACCAAAGCACCAGAGGGATATTTATTATCCGATAAAGTTTACACAATTGAAGTAACAAAAGAAAACATCGGTCAAGAGATTTCAATTGATGTTTTTGATACAGTTATTAAGAGTAAGGTTTTAATAGAAAAAACTTATGGTTCTGAATATGAAGGATACCAACCAGAATTAGGTGCTGTCTTTGAAGTTCTAAATTCTAAAAATGAAGTGGTTATGACTATCACAACAGAAGAAAAAGGACTTGGAATTATTACTCTTCCATATGGTGAGTATACTTTGAGACAAATTGTTAGTGCTGAAGGTTATGTAAAACAAGATGATATTAAATTTTCTGTAACGGAAGATAGTAAGATTTTTCAATTCGAATTAGTTAATTTAAAATTGGGTAAGGTCATCATAACTAAAACTGATATTAGTGGTTCAGAACCAGTTGAAGGTGCTACAATTCAAGTGTATTTAGTTAAAGATAATGGTGATGAAGAAAAAGTATATGAAGGTAAAACTGACAAAGATGGTAGACTATATGTTGAAAATCTTGAAAAGGGTAATTACTATTTTATTGAGACAGAAGCACCAGAAGGATATATTTTAAATACTGATAAACATGAATTTAGTGTTACAGAATACGGCGTTCTGTATGAAAAAAGCTTTACCAATGAAGAAACAAGTATTGAAATTGAAAAAAGAGCATTTGAAGATGATGCTTTACTTAGTGGTGCAGAAATTTGTGTTTATAAAGAAGATGGTTCTTTATTTGCTTGTGGTATAACCAATGAAAGTGGAGTAGTTCGTTTTACAAAATTACCTTATGGTAAATATTATTATCAAGAAACCAAAGCACCAACAGGCTATAAATTAGATGATACTAAGTATGAATTTGAAGTTGAGGAAGGCAACGCAACTTTAACAGCAACTTTATATAATAGATATAGATTAGTTTTAGCTTCTAATACTGGATCTTACAATACAGATTTATATTTAGCTGGTATCTTATTTATCGGTGCTATTGTTTGTGCCACTTGTTATTTCATTATAAAAAGGAAACAATAAATAAGAAAATGATATATATAATTTTAGCTTTAATAATAATTATTCTTACAGCTTTTATTGTAGATTACATTTGTTGCATGATTGGAGGAAGATCTGATAAAGATTCTTCCTCCTTATCTTTTTATAATGAAAATTTAGAAGAAAAGGAAGTTATTAAAGATGAAAAAAATTAAAAGAAGAAAAAAATTTTTTATAAAAGTGAATTCTTATTTTTTAATTTTAAGTATATTGTTAGTGTTAATTTCAATTGGACTTTTATCTTATCATTTTTATAAAAATTATAATGAAAAAAAATATGATCAAGAAAATAAAGAATTAGTTGACGAATTCATAGCTAATTATGAAGATGAAGTTACCAATTTAGAACATGAAAATAATGAATCTAATGAAAAGACACCACAAGAAAAAAACTCATCAACTGCCGTTAAAAAGAGTAATTCTAAAATTATTGGTGTATTAGAAATACCAAAACTCAAATTAAAAAAAGGGTTTTATTCCAAAACCTATTATCGTAATTCTATTAATTATGGACTTCAAATTAATAAAGATGGAGATTATCCAGATAGTAATGCTCCAACTATAATTGGTGGTCATTCTGGAAAATGTTCTATATGTTACTTTGATAAATTATATAAATTAAAAAACAAGGATTATGCTTATATTTATTATAAAAATATTAAATATAAGTTTATGTTAGTAAAAAAAGAAACCGTGAAAAAGACAGGTAAAATTGAACTTCATTTACCATCTCAAGAAAAATATTTAATTTTGTACACTTGTACGAATAATAGCAATAAGAAACAAGATGTTTATTATTTTAAATTAGAAAGTGAGGAATAGATATGAAAAATAAATATGGATATGATCCTTTAAAATTTCAAACTTTAAAGGATTATTTAGACATGAACAATATTAGTCTTGAAGATGAAATTAATAAAGGAATTATTAATGTTTTGGATGATATTTATAAAAAATATGTACCAAAAGAACAACAAAAACTGATTGATTATAAGTTAGACATTTTAAATAGTAAGTCAAAAGATATGGGGAAAAAATAATGAACTTTATTACTAATAAAAAAGATTTTAAAAGGAAAAAATTAGATGAACTTATTGAATTATGCTTATTAAATGAATGTGATCATCTTGAGGAGACTTTAAAAGTGTGGTTACAAGATCAAGAAAATTCTTTAGATGATTATCGAGAGAAGGTTCTTAACATTGGAAGCCTTGTAACGGGTTCTGTTTATAAAGAAGATGGTTCTTTCTACAGATTAACAGGATTTATACTACAAATTTGCCGTAAAAATCGTCAGGCAGAATGGATTGAAAATAGTTTTTATCCGATTTATTCAGAAGGTCAAATTGATTATAATGAATATCCTCTTATTTTTAATGGCTGTGTTTGTTTAGATGATGATCATGGCTTTGTTGAAAATAATGCTGGATACTATATTCATTTTGATTCTATTATTAAAAATGGTAAAGAAGTTCGTCATTTTGTTGAAAAGAAAAGATACGATTTAAATAAAATAATTAAGTCGAAAGGCTTATATTTGAATATTTAATAAGTATTTCTTGGAGGTGAAACAAAAAATGAATAATGATAATAATACATTCAATCTTTATGGATTTGTTGCAACAGATATTAAATATGGAATTTATGACAAGAATGATAGTTCAAGAGAAAGTTGGGCAAGATTGTATTTAGGCTTAAATAATAAATATCGAAAAAATAATGTTGAATATGTTCCTATTGTATTATTTGGCAAAAACGCAGAAGAAGTATTTGATACATTAAGAAAAGGTTCTACAATGGCTGTTAAAGGTCATATTTCTTACGATTCTTATACTAAAAAAGATGGTTCAAAAGAGAATAGTGTATCGTTAATAGTTGATGAAGTTGATTTAACAATGAATCGTGTCTTTAAAAAAGAAAAAGATTCTGTGAAAGCAGAATTGACTGAAGAAAATAATATTGCTCAAGAAAATGAAAAAATATTAGATGATAATTATGATTACTCTTAATTTTAAAAAGGAGGGATAGTAAAAATGATTAATTTTCTAGTTTTAGGAGATTCATTTTCAAACGAAATAATTAACTTTTTTAATGATTCAAAATATTTTATATTAGCTCTCTGCTTAGTGGTTAGTGCCTATCAGATTATTCAATATATTATGGCTGATGCTAATCAAAAATCAGGTCATTTAAAAAAAGTATTTATATTTATAGGTGGTGGACTTCTTGCAATGATTCTGCCATCCTTTATTAATTTCTTTGTTAGAATATTTGAAATTTAACTATATAAGAAGGAGGAATGAATATGAAAAAATTATATAGTATATTTGTTTTGGCGACGGCGCCATCTTTACCTGGAGAAGAAATTAATTTTCAAACAACAGGATCAAAATTGATTAACTTATTTAATTCATCAAAATATTTAGTCCTTGCGATTGGACTTGTTTTTGGTGCTTGGCAAACAATTAAGTTTATAGCTTCATCAGGTCAAGAAAAAATGATGCATTTAAAAGTTTTAGGCTTCACAATTGCTGGTGTTGCTGTCTATATGCTATTACCATCTATAATTAATTTTATCATTGGAATTATCTAAATTTTAAGAAAGGAAGTGTAAATATAAATGGATGATATAATTGTTAAAGTCCTAAATGCCATTGAATCATTCTTTTGGCTACTTATAAAAATGATTTACACTTTGGTTGATGAAATTTATAAAGTCATTGTTGCTCTTGGAAAGTTAAATGTCGTAACTGATATATTTAATGGGAATAGTAAATTTGTAAATTTATATAGTTTTTCTATAAGAATCTCAATTTATTTACTATTATTGTTTAGTCTTTGGGCGATTATAAAAATGCTATTAGAACCAGAACAAGCTCCTCCATTAGGAACAATTATTAAAGAAATTGTCAAAGTTATTATCCTTATTTCGATGACCACTTTTATATTTACAAAGTCATCAACTTTCATTGTCAAATTAACTGACGACTTACTTTCAGAAACAGATACATCCACCTCAATAGCTGTACCAATGTTACGAAGTATGATATATGTTGACGAATCTCTTAAAAATTTTGATACTACAGGAGCATATATGTATTCTGATAGTGAAAGTTGTAATTATGAAGATTTAACTAGGGATTTACTCGAAAGCAAAGGTTCAAAACCGAACAAAATCGAATTTGATGATTGGGGAAATATTAATTCTAAATCAAGTGTCGAAAAATTTAATAATTGGATTTCTAATGAATCCACATTTAAAACGTCAAATGGTTTTCTCGGAGGTAACTTTTTTGATTATAAAGCTTATAATTGGCGTTATCGTGATGATGGAATAAAGACTGGTTTTAGATGTGGCGAACATCATTTCTTTGATGGAACAGGTGATCGCATATACAACACCAATTCTATTATTATTTTAGTAGTTGGTTGTTTCTTTTTTTATGCGTTAATTCTTGGTGGAATGGGGTTAGCAATGCGTGTAATTGAATTATGTGTATTACTTGTAATAATGCCTTGTGTATTAGCTACAAGTGTATGCAGGCCTCAACAAAGAAGTGTATTATGGCAATCTCTTGCTTCATTCTTATTGCAAAGTGTAGGAATGTTTCTTGTTATAATTATGGCTATTTATTTATTAAATTGGTCGTTAACTGGAGGTGGAATTGCCTTCTTTAAAACACAAGGATTAAACTCTTATGCGGAACAGATGATTGTTAAAATCTTCTTTATAATTGGTGCTGGTACAATGATTATTAAAGGGCCTACGACTTTATCCAAATTTATTGGAGAACATGCTGGCGTTGCTTCTGGTCAAGAAGCATTAAGAGCAATTAGTGGTTTCGCTTTAACAGGTGCTATTATAGGTCGCGCTGGTTTATCATCAGCAAGATCTATTGGTGGTATGGCTCTAAAAGCACCAGCAGGAATAAGAAATGTTGGTGTCGGCAGTGTGTTAGGAGCAAGTCATATAAGAGAACAAGCTAATAAAATTGGTTCTAAATATAGTAGTTCTGATATTAAGCGTGCTGAATATAAACAGCGTGCTGATGATATTGCTAATAACCGCGAGCGATTTAGAGAGAGAATGGATAATCGTACTATTGATGGACAATATCGTGGTATTAAATCTGGTTGGAATAATAGAAAAGAAGGTTCTGTTATTTCTGGAATTGGTGGTATAGCAATGGGTACTAGTAACAGATTATCTGTTATGGGAGACAAGTTGATGGGTAGAAAAAATACTCCAAAAATATCAAAAAATCCTTATGCACAATCTGGAACTTATATATATAATCGTAGCGACCATAAAGAAAGTGGTGATAAGAAATAATGACTTATATTACAATTGATAGCACAAAGAAAAATTTGGGAGTTAAAAATTTTGAGTTTTCTGACTTTCTCTTTGGTACTATTATTTTAGTTGTAACTTTAATAACAATGTCAGTTTTTAATCAGCCAAAATTAGGATTGGCATTTATGATAATTGGCATTTTTTTATTAATGCCAATTAATATTTCTAATAAAAATAGAGTTTATAAAATTGTGTATATGATAGCATATTATTTTTTTCATATACATACTTATGTATTTTTAAAAAATGAGAAGGAGGTTTTACGATATGAAAAATCGAAAAAACTTGACCAATTTACAATTAAATTCTGATAAACATAAATTTTTAAAAAAGATAAAAAAATGGCATAATGATAATTATACTGAAATTCATCGTATGAGAAATCAAGTTATGAATTCTAAAAGTTTTTCTAATGTTAAATGTGTCGATGAAAATGGTATTATAGAATTAAAAAGTGGTGAATTTGCTATATTAATTTCTATCCCAGCCATAGATATTTATTTGTCAAGTACAGCTGATAAAGAGATTTTTTATAAGCAATTAAAATATGCATATTTAATTCCAAATTTGAATTTAAAATGCTATAAATTTGATAGACCAATTAATTTAAACCAAAACTTTGTTAATTTAAATTATGAAATTATTAAGCAATCTTCTAATCCTAGAAGAGTTGCTTTACTTCAAGATTCTTTAGAGACAATTAATTTAGCCCAGGATACAAATATAACTACCTCTTCTAAATATTATTGGGTTTTAATACAAAGTACTAAAGAAATTTTGTTTGACAATTATGATGAATTAAGAAATATTTTAAATAATTTATCTAATCCGATGCTTATTCAAAGAGTTGAAAATAAACTTGAAGTTTATCAATTCTTATCTGAATTATATCTTCAAAATAATTCACTTGAAACCTTAATGTGGAGTGATATGATTGACTTAATTTCACCTTCCTATTTAAAGGAAAACATTAATAATATCCAGGTCGACAATACTTTTATTCAGCTATTATCTATAAGAAAGTTACCTCCATTTTTATTAAGAGATAGCTTTTTAGATGAAATCTATAATGTAAGCGGTGTTAATTCTTGTATAAACATAAGAGATTCTGTTGATCAACAAAACTTTATAAAAACATTAGATTTTAATTACAAGTCTTTACAATCTGATCAGAAAACTAAGAAGAATTTGTCAAGTCAAGCCGAAATGGTTCAGCAAGATGAAAACTATTCAGCCTTAATGATGGACTTAAAAACAGGCAATGAAAAGTTACGTGAATTTAATGTTATTTTTGTGGTAAAAGGAACACAAAAAGAAATTGAGGAAAAGACAAAAATATTAAAGAATATTGCGGATGCTTACGATATTACTTTAGATATTACTCGTTTTCGTCAGATGGAAACATGGCAATCATTTGATATAACTACACTTCCTTTAAAGGATTATGCACTACCACAGCCATCGTTATCAATATCTGCATCTTTTCCATTTACACATTCTTATTTTGCTGATGAAAAAGGGTTTTATTTAGGAGACAACTCGTATTCTAAATTGCCAATTTTATTTGATCCATTTTATCTATCAGCAACGAGAATGAATCATAATGTTGCAGTTGTTGCAACTTCTGGAAGTGGCAAATCTTATTTGATGAAAAAAACAATTTTAAATAATTATGCACGCGGATCTAAAATTTTTATTCTTGATGTTGAAAGTGAATATAGCGAATTGGTTAAAGCAAATAATGGTGAATTTATTAATCTTTATAGTCAAGAGGGAGGAATAATTAATCCACTTCAAATAAGATTACTACCTAGTGAATCAGACGACGAATTACAAAATTTGACATTCAAAAATTGTCCTTTAGCTAAACATTTGGGTTATTTGGAATCTTTTTTTTATACTTCATTTTCAAATTTAACTGAAAAGGAGTTTATTGTTTTGACCAAAATTCTAGAGCAATTATATGAAAATTTTGGTATAACACATTCAACAACAATCGAAGAATTAGAAAATAAATCTAATACAGAATATCCAACTTTTACAGATTTATATAACTTAATTTTGAATTATATATCTCAAGAAAAAGAAATAGATGAATTGAAAATATTGAATCAATTAAAGATATTATTATCTCGGTTTATTTACGGAACTGATAGTTATTTATTTAATGGGTACACAACTATCGATTTAAATAATGATATAATTTGCTTTAATTTACAAGAGCTATTGGCATCTAATAATGATCGTTTGATAGCCACGCAAATTGTGTCATTATTAACTTATTTAAATACTGTTATAATCGGTAACAAAATAAAAAATGAACGAGATAATCGCGAAGTAAATACATTTACAATTGTAGTGGATGAGTTTCATATATTTATTGAACAACCAGAAATCTTGAAGTTTTTATCCCAATTAGCTCGACGAATTCGTAAATATAAAGGATCATTTTTGTTTGCTACTCAATCAATTCAAGACTTGATTGGCAATGATGAAATTGTAAAATATGCTCGAGCAATTTTTAATAATTGTCAGTACAGTTTAATTGGCAAAATGAAAGAAGATGACTTTACAGCTTATAAAGAGTTGTTTAAGCAAAACCCGTTAACCGATACTCAATGTGAATTCTTATCAACAGCCGAACAAGGAAATTTTTTATTAAACATAGATGATAAAACGAGAATTCCAGTTAAAGTAGTAGGTACAAAATTAGAAGAAGATATGATGGGTGAAACTAAAAAAAGAAAAGCTCAGCACCGAGAAAATAATGAGTAAAAAATGAAAAAAACAAAGTTAATTATAATCAGTGCAAGCGCGATTTTCATCTTGCTCATAGCTGTTATAGTTGGGATAATTGGTGCTGATGAAAGTTCCAGTTCTTATGATAATAGTAGTGAATTTTTAATGAGCACCAATAACAAAATTGCTGTTGAGTATTATTCAAATAATTATCGTAAAATTTTAAACAGTCATCTAAAAGGAACGACAAAAGGATATGTTCCTCTTTTTCGTTGCATATATCTATATAATATTTTAATGGAACAATCTGATTTTTGTGATGGAAAAGATGATTGTAAGCCATTAAATAATTACAATGAAAATGATGATATTAATGTATCTAAAATAATTGATAATTCATCTATGGGAAAGTACATTTCTAATAATAATGATGATGCTGTTAAATTTTTTAAGAAGGCTTTTAATGATTCTTTAAATGAAAATGGAACGCTTAAATCACTTGAAGAAGTATGCAAAAATGATGACTATAATAGTTCAAAAGGATGTTCAAAATCGTTTTTAAATGCTGTTTATAAATCAGGATTTGAATCAGAAAGTGGCTATCCACAAGTCTTAAATTTTCCATTAAAAATTACAAATTCAATCTCAATTTCTTCTATTTTTAATGTCAAAAGAATTGTAAATTTGAGTTCCGAATCATTCATAGATTATCATTCTGGATGGGATATTTCCGCTCCAGCTCAAACTAAAATTTATTCTGCTTGTGATGGTGTTGTTACGGCAACAAATAACTCGCAAAAAGAAAATAAACAAAGTGCAATTGCAAATTATGTGAAAATAAAGTGTGATATAAAATTAAATATACAAATAGAAATTTGGTATTGGCACTTGTATCCTAACTCAATAGTTGTTTCTAAAAATGATCATGTTTCAGCAAATCAACATATAGCTGATGTTGGCACAACAGGACTTTCAACTGGCAATCATTTACATTTTCAGATAGTTCAAGTAGGACATTCAAATCAAAGATTAGATGGTTTTGCCTACATTAACTGGTCAAAATATAACACTAGTGAATAACACTTTTGTGTTATAAATAAAATGTGTTATTGAAAAAGCGCTTATTCCTTTAAAATAAGACTTTATATTAATATTTTGTCTTCCAGTAAATATTTAAAATAACATATTTGCAAGTAATAAAATGAAATGATAATTAAAATTAAAAATTATTTTTATGTTATTTGTAAAATGCTATTTTATGTAAGAAATATAAAAGAAAAATAATAATATTGTTATAACCTATAAATAACATTTCGCAAAAAAATGTGTTATTTTAACATTAAAAAATAATGTTATTTTACAAATAAAAGGTTATTTTATTTTAATAACCTAATTTATAGAAAAATAAAGGAATAAATTAAATGAATAAGGTTATAGGTTACGAGTGTAACATTAAAATGTTCTAAAAAAATAACCTACAAATAACCTAGAAAAAAAGAAAATAACACCCAAAAAGTGTTATGTGTTATCGTTAGACCTTTATTTATAAACAAAAAAGTATTTTAATCTATAACCTGTGTTATTTTTCAGTGTTATCGTTAGGTAAGGCTTTAGGCCTTGATTATAAAACCAATTTTTATAATTGGTGTTCTATTTTCCTATGGAAAATTAGTTTTTGACACCATAATTTTTCTTTGAAAAATAAGGTAACACGCTAGTTATGGTGTCAATCATCCTATGCTCCTTTCATATTTTTAACAATTTTTTTATAAAAATTATAAATTGTAACCTAACGATAACACATTTAAAAAGAGATAGGAGGAGGAAACGTTGAATAATATAAATCAAGAATGGTCTATTAAACTTAGAACATCTCAAGATTTTAAATTAGAAATATATAAATTTAAAGAAAAAAATAATTGTAGTGTCAACGACGCGCTTAATTATTTCTTGAAAGTCGGCTTGCTGATTAATCAACAAGCCGACATAATTGACACTCTAGAAGAGTGTCTAAAATTTTTAAAGAAAGGAAACAGTAAATAAAAAAAATTAAGAAAGGAAGTGTAGTAATGAATGCAAAATATGTAAAGAGAAGTATTAATTTTGATCTTGATCTTTATAAAGAAATTTTTAAGTTCGTTAATAGAAATAATAAATGTAAAAATTTTAACGAGGCAATAAATTTTATTATTCGAGAATATTTTACATCCGACGCAAAATCAAAAAAAATTAACTTTGATGATGATAATAATAATTTGGTGAAAGAAATAAATAAATTAAATCGAACAATTAATATGAATTTTGAACTTACAAAAAATTTATACTCTGATATGTTATTTGATCCTGAGAAAAAAACTGATCCTAATAATAATCCATTCATTCAAGAATTTATGAATTATCATTCTGGACGAATTACTAAATTAGATGACTAAACATTCTCCAAAAGTTATTGCTAATGCTCGAAACCCATTAATTCTTGCGTTAAATAATCCAGATAGAGTTAATAAATCCCAAAAGGAAATAAAAAAAATAAAAAAGTATTTATTACAGTCATCGGAGTATTATTCGGACCCTACAAAATCTGTTATTGGCGCAATTGATTATATGACAAGAGACATGTATCAGGATCGCGATAAAGAGAATATTGTTTTTTCATATGATGCAAAATCAAAAAAAGTTATATATGCAACAAGTGAAGAAAAAGAAAAAAGAAAAAAAGATATGACTAAGTGGATTGAAAATTCAAATTTTTATCAAGTTGTTTGTTCATTTCAAAATGATTGGGTTAATGAAAATATTAAATTAGAAGATTTTGAATATGAAGTTGCAAAAAATATTATTCCATCATTCTTAAAACATATGGGATTTGAACCTCAAAATATTGCTTACCAGTTTTCGTTTCATCATGATACAGATAATCTTCACTTTCATTTATCTTTTATGGAAAAGAAACCAGCTTTTAAATCAAAAATTTCTAAAGAACTAAGATATAGAAGAAAAGGTAAAATTGAACAAGAAGATTTAAATTTTTTGAAAAAACAAATTCAATTAAGAGTAGAAAATGCAAAAAATCAAGCACCAATGTTAAAAAATATAGATAAAGAATTATCAGAAATAAAAAAGTTGTTTTCTGATAAAGATAAAAATTTGATTTTGTCTAATGTTAAAAATTTTTCATTAGAGGAAAAATTTGTTCGATTAGGAAAGTTGCTGACCGAAGAGCGTAATAAAAAAGGAAAAACATCTAAAAAAATTGACTTTGGCTCAATCCGAGATGAAGAAATTATTAATTTAACAAAAGAAATAAAAAAAGAAATGTTTGACAAGCATATTGGGTTTAGTCGTGTAAAGTTTAATAAAGCGTTAGATGTTTATCGTGATTATATTAAACAATTAAATTTAGATAATAATATTTCCGATTCAAAGAATGATTTTAAACTTGCTGATAAAAAAGTTAATGAGTTAGAACAAATAATTTTAAATAAGATCGCTAATGAAGCATTATTTAATTTTAATTATAAAAATTTTTTATCTATGAACAAAAATCAGCAGTCTTTAATTTTTATACAGGATTTAATTTATCAAAATTATCAAACTACATTCGTTAAGAACAAAAAAGATATTATTAAAAAATATCAAAAAGAAAAGAAAATGTCTGAAAAAATTAATCAACCATTTATTGCTAAGAATGCCTTTTATAATATTAAAAAAGTGCAATATCAATTAGATCAAATTTTAAATAGAGCTAGTGAAGATGCTCATAAATCATTTGAAATGATTAATGAGAATATTTATGATAAAACACACTGGACATAAAGAAAGGAATGACGCTAAATGAATCATAATAATTATATTGTATACATCGAACCAACTACCGATGAGCAAACATTTAACTGGTTTATGCTATCGGAAAAAGGTAAATTTTTTTACAACAATTCAATATTAGCTCGTTGGCCTTTTTTACCAACAAAAGAAAAAATTGTTGAACTACTAGAAAAAGAAGCCTTTGATATGGATTATGCTTATCACATCACTGTTCAAACCAAGAATAAAATTAATATTCTTGAATCTGGTGAAATTATAAAAAAAGAAGTTGTTATTTAATAGGTGTGGTTATGAGATTAGTAAAAATTGGAAAACACATTTTAGTTTGTTTAGTGATGAGTGGTTTTGGCTTTTTAATAGCTTATCGTGCTGGATCTTTTACTAAAGATAAAATTTTTTACGATAAAAAATTTTATGATAATTTTTACAACTCAATTTTGACAGAAGCTACAGAATATGCAAAAGAGGATAATTCTAATCTTATGGCTATAGCTGAATTAGATGTTGAAACAAAGCGTGAACCAAACCTCGTCAGTTTAACCAAAGAAGAGTCAAAACCTATTAATGATAAAAAAGAGTTATCCGAACCAGTCAAAGAAGAAGTAGAAGAGAAAAAAGAAGAAAATTCAAATAAAAATAATAGTTCAACAAATACATCAAATAAAACAAGTAGTTCTAACAAAAATAATAGTTCAACAAACAATAAGAACTCAACAAGTAATAAATCGACAACGAGTAATAATAGTAGTAATAGCAATTCAAGTGGTAGTGGAAGTACAACTTCTAAAGAAGCTAACAAGTTAGAAAATGAAATCAAAGAAGAAGTAGAAGAGAAAAAAGAAGAAAATTCAACTAAAAATAATTCAACAAATACATCAAATAAAACAAGTAGTTCTAGCGGATCTTATGATGATAAAGAGGCTAGTAAAGCTTTAGATTTAATGAATAAAGAAAGAAAAAAGTCAGGAGCAAGTAATCTTACTTGGAATGAAGAATTAGAACAGTATGCTAAACAAAGAGCAATCGAATTACAAAAATCGTTTTCTCATACAAGACCAAATGGTAAATCTTCAACAGGCTCTAGTAACTTCTTAGGCGAAACACTTGGCAAAGGACAATGGTATGCTTCTGAAATAATAGAAGATTGGATGTATTCACCAGAACATAAAAAGACAATGCTTAATACTAATTATAAAACAGTGGGAATTGCCTTCTTTAAAATTGGTAAAAGTTATTATTGGGTTGCAATTTATGGTAAATAGAAAGGATGATCTTAAATGACAAATTCTACTAGGGAAAATTTAAGTTCTTTGTATAATGAGTTTATTAAAGATAACAGAGATTACATAAAAAATAATACTGATGAATTTCAATGCATGCTAGCAATAGTCGATGGTGATAAAGGATTCCTTAATGAAACATCATATGTAGCTTTGACAAAAGCTTCATTAGATGCTTTTTATGGAGCAGAGGATTTACAAGGTATTTCATTATGTGATATTGCTTATGGTTTAGCACGAGCTTGTTATGATTATGATGGTATTGATATTTTAATAACAAAGATTCAACCAAATGAGGTAGTAGATGCAATTGTTAATGATAATTTTGAACCTTATTTGTCAAAATATATTTTAAGTGAAAAAGAACAGGAGATGTAATTTATGGACACTGAACATAAAGAAAAAGAAAAAAATGGTTTTTTTGAAAAAGTTGCATTTAATCTTAGAAGAAGAAAATCAGTTTATACTGAAGAGCCAATCCAAAAAACTATGACAGCTTCCAAAGACGAATCCGATGAACTTATTGCTACATCTTTTGATAAAAAGAAAAAAGAACAAGAAAAAGAAAGACTAGTTCATCAAGCTGAAAATTTGTATAATGATCAAAACTTGGTGGTTGAAGGGGAAATGGATAGAGTAAATTACGAATCTCCTCTATTTGTTGTTCAACTTTTTCAAAAGTTTACAAACCGCATTGGTAAATGGTTCACTACTAGTGGTGAAAAATTTTCTAATTTTTTATATGGATATAACAAAAAAGTCAAAAATGAGCCCCGCTTATCTACTGAAATAGCTAATGAAAAGTTAAAGAAGGAAAAAGAATTAATACAAATGGCTCAAAAGGTGAATCATGAGCGTGAAATTAAAATTAATGAATATAATGAGAAAATTAACAGACTTGATGAAAATCAAGATAAAAAAACGATAAAGCAATTAGAATCTGATAAAAACAATATAGAAGCTAAATACAATAAGGAACTGGATAGAATTCAAAATACTCGTCAAAAAAATTTAGGCGATTTTGGGACTGAATTAGCACGCTCAACTGACTATAAAACTTTAATAGCTGAAAGGAAAAAGAAGTTTGAGTTATCTGACGCAAAAGTATATTACAAAGACCCGGAAAGATTGCAAACAGATTTAGTCGATGAAAAATATATAGAACGCCTAGATAAATATATTGAAGCTAACGACAAAATCACTCAAAAATATAATGATTTTCAACAGCATAAATTGGATTATACAAATGCTGAACGACGCAAAACTGAGGATACAATTGTTCATGAATATCAAGAAAACAATAACAAATTCGTTTATGAGGAAATTAGGATACCCCCACAAAAAGAATTATCTGAACAATATGCTAAACAAGATGATGCTAGTCATATTGTTGAAGATGTTTTTGGCGAAGAAATAGAGGGCGATCCAAGTGTGCTAGAAGACATTGAAGAAATAGATCTGTAAGTTTATGTGAGGTGATTTAATATGAATGAGCAACAACAAATTCTTTTAGAAGATATTAACCAAAAATTAGACTTAAATTTTTCAAAAATTTTTGATTATTTAACGACTCTTTATGATGTTAATAAAATGATTAATAAAATTCAAAAGATTGTATTAATTTCAAATTGTGATTTTATGAGTGAGACAAACCCTAATCCTACTCGTGAAGATAAAAAATATATTGCAAAAACAGTTTTAAAAATAATTGCCTCAGATCAAGAATATATTCTTGACTGTGATAGTGGAACAGTATTACCTAATGACTATGAAATAATTTCAGATACAGGAACACCATCAACCATTTGGCGAAATGCTAATTTTGTTGAAAAAAGTTTAATTGAAGATTCAAATTTTATTAAGCATACTTATGCACTCTATATTCAACTATCAAAAGAATTAGGGCTTTTAAATTATCGTAACAAGCAAAAAAATTACGCCGATTTTATTGAAACAGTAGTTGCTAATTTAAAACAAAATCGTAATTACAATTCTCAATTAAATTGTATAGAATGCGATAATGTAAGGTTTTTCTTATCTATTGCTCCCGATGAAAATGATATCAAATTAGAAAATTATGTATCTATAAAAGATGAAGAAGAATGGGTTAATGAAATTAATATTAACGATAAATACTTTGAAGTTTGTTCTAAAGAAGAATCAGAACAAGAAGTATCAGAAAGTGAATTTTTAGCCCAGTCTTGTTAGTGGAGGTGTTTATGAATGCTTTTACTTTAATAATTATAGTATTATTAGCTATTTTATTAATATATATTTTTATAATTTATCCAACAAAGTATAATCGAAATGTTGAAAATAATAATGAATATGGTTCAGCAAGATTTGCAACAGAAAAAGAAATAAAAAAAGATTTTAAAAGGCAATCGTTAGATAACATTGAAGAATTTGGCTTTCCAATTTGGTTTGATAAAAATTTAAATAATGTTTGGATGGATAATCAAACACCTCATTGGCTGTTTTTAGGTTCAACAGGCTCTGGTAAATCTTTAACTTCTGTAAAGCCACAATCTGCAATGATTGCCAATGCAAAAATAAAAAGAAGTGTCTTTTTTTCTGACCCAAAAGGTGAATTGTTTTCCGATACATCCCAAATGTTTGAAGAAAATGGTTACGAGGTTATTACTTTGGATTTTAGAAATCCAACTTTATCAGCAAAAATAAATTTATTACAACCAGTTATCGATGAATGGAAAGTTTATCTTGAGTATAAGAAAAAAGCTGATGAGTTGGAATTAGAAAGTGTTGTTGATGCCGATGATTACGAAGAAGCACTAAAAATTTTAGATTCTTCTTTTGATTTTGAAACTTTGAAAAGAGAAAATGCTCTTAAAACAAAAGAAGAAGTTGAATCTAGAATTGCGGATAGAGAGAAAAAAATAAAAGAATATACGAATATATCGATGGATGCTTATGCTGAAGCATCTCGTTTAGTCGGATCTATAGCTGATATGATTTGTTCTGAAGAAAATTCAAAAGATCCATTTTTCCCAGCATCAGCTGGAAATTTGTTGGCTGGTTTAATTTTCTTTTTTCTTGAAGAATATGAAAAAGGCGTTATTGAAGAAGATAAAATAACACTAAATTCAATCCTAAAATTTCAAATTTCTACCACGGAAGAACAAAATGCCAAGAAATTTAAAAAAATCATAGAAAAACTGCCATATACTTGTAATTCTAAGTTGAGACTTAATAATGTTATTGGTGCTTCGGAAAATACCTATAAATCTATTACATCGGTTTTTGGACAAAAGATGGCTATTTTTAATGATCTAAACGTCGCTAATGTTACTAGTTCTTCCGATTTTAGCTTTGACTGTTTAGGTAAAGGAATTGTAAAGGAAGAGACATATATAGAAAATGGAGAAGAAAAAACGCGAATGGTTACTAAGCCTGTGGCTATGTATGTTATAGTTCGTGATGAAGATGAATCGTATAATATATTAATAACATTAATTGTTGGGATTATGTATAAATGCTTAGTAAGATTAGCCGTTAATTCTCCAAAACAAAAATGTCCGATAGGAATTGAATTCATGCTAGATGAATTTGCTAACTGTCCGCCTTTACCATCTATAAGTGCTATGGTAACAGTGGCTCGTTCTCGTAATATGAGATTTCAATTTTATATACAAGAATTCTCTCAATTGGATAAAGTTTATGGCAAAGAGGTCGCTAATATTATCAAAGGTAATGCTGGCCTAGTATATTTAAAAACAACCTCTTATGAAACGGCTGAAGCTATTTCAAAAAGACTAGGTAAGCAAACAATCCAAAATAAGTCTATTTCTCGTGGAACTGGTTGGGGATCTAGTCTTAATGTCAATAATAATCTTTCACTTATGGGAAGAGAATTATTTACACCAGATGAAATAATGGGGTTAGAATATAAAACTATAATTTTTCCTATTAAAAAAAGTTTTCCAATTTTTCGAGATACAATTCCATTTTTTACATTTACTCCAAAACATAAGACATTTCATGAAGGTGCAATTGAAAGAATACCTTTTATCATGTCTACTTTAGAAGATAAGCTTTTTTCTGTTGAACAAATTAATGACAATGATCCAGAAAATAATGATAAAAGAGATACTTATTATACAAAAATGCAAAAGACAAGAATGAGAAACCAAACGAATAGAATAATGCATGATACTGATGCTAAATTACTTGAACCTGCAATTAATCAAATAAAAAATATTATTAGCGAGGCTGATATTTCTTCAATTGAATATTTACCTGATGAATATGGAAGAACCTACGGAAAAATCACTACAACTCGTCGATTGACAGAAAATGATAAATTTTTGATAGATAAACTAAATTTTTATCAAGATAAAGCTCAATATAAAGTTATTCAAACCGATATTGACAATTATGCAACTATTGAAGTTTTTATAACTGATGTAAATATTATTATGAGGCAAATAGCTCGTAATAATATGGACGGCTTTTCTCAAATGAATGAAAATCAGTAATAATTATAATAAGATTAAGCACAACATTATCAAAAAAAAGTAAGTGCTATTCAAATTACCGAAAAAGATTATAATATGTAATCTTTTTTTGTTAGGAGATGATTAATTATGAAAAATATTCAACAATTAAAGCAACTTTTACCTGATTATTTGTCAAAATATCATAATATAAATAGTCCAAGATCGTTTTTTAAATGTTTAAATCCGAATCATAATGATAGTCATCCTAGTATGATTTTTACCGATAAATATAATATTTGTAAATGTTTTTCTTGTGGTGCAAGTTATGACATTTTTGATTTAATAGGTTTAGACTATAATCTTACTAATTTTAATGATAAATTAAATAAGTTGAATGAAATTTATTTAAATTATTCTCCTAGTTATTATAAACCCCAACCACAAAAATTAGTGGATTACACGGAATATTATCAAAAGTGTTGTTTCAATCAAAAATTGTTGGATTATATGTCAAAAAAAAGAGGTATTATGCCAGCTTTATTAAAAAAATATCAAATAGTTTACGACCAAAATACGCAAATGGCTATTTTTCCAATAAATAAAAATTGCTATTTTGCAAGAAGTGTTAGTGGCAATAAAAAAAATAAATCAAGAGGAAATAGTGATATTTGGAATAAAAAAATATTATCTAACTCGTCTTCTTCCACTCATGTTTATGTAACTGAAGGAATTATTGATAGTCTCTCATTAGAAACAATTGATCCTTCTGTAAGAACTATTAGCGTAAATGGTGTAAGTAATATTAATCAACTAATTAAAAATTTAAAAAAAGTAAATTTTGAGGGAATGATAATGATTGCTTTTGATAATGATGCTGCTGGGGAGCAAGCCTCTTTATTACTTAAAGAAAAATTAAACGAAAATAATATTAAATCAGTTATTACTCACTTAATCCCAGCTATTTCACATTGTAAAGATATAAATGAGCTTTTAGTGAAAGATCCAAAACTTTTAGAAAAGCAATACTTTTATTATGAAGCTGTTATGAGTAATTATTTTAATAAAATGAAAGAGAAAGAAAATGTAAGTGTTGCAACACTAAATGTTTAATAGAAAAGAGGTGAAGATTATGCTTAACCATCCTGTTAGAACTATTTTTTCGTTGATTGTAATTGTTTTAATTACATACTTTGTTTTTATTAATTGGAATTGGATTTGTTCTGTTTTTGATAAAGTTTTGTCTACTATTAGACAATATTTAGATATGAGCAAATATTAAAAAAGAAAGGAAAATTATATGATAAATAAAAAAGCTGTATTAGTAGCAACTATCTCACTAGTTGTTTTTTTATGTTCGTTAGTTATTGTAATGTCTAGTTCATCTTCTTCTAAGAAAGAAGATGAACTAGATAACTCTATTTTTCAGTTTGATGTACCAAAAGAAGAACAATCAGAAGATTCTTACAAGCCTGATAATTCTTTAGCATTGAATGAAATAGATTTAAGCCAATTAGAATTAATGGGTGATTTTGATATGAGTGAATTATCTACTAAAATTGCAAAAGTAGATAATATGTATGTTGTAACAATTATAAATAATAGTAAAGCTTATTTAATGGGGCAATTAGATATTATAGATTCTAATGATAATATTTTACAAACAAATAACTTTAATGGTTGGGCTGTTAACGAATCACTTACTTATCAAGTAGAAGAAGAACCTAGCACCGTTAAATTTAATGACATAAAAGCATATAAGCTTAAAGTTGCTACTGAAATGGATGTAACAAACTTTAACTTAGAGAGTAATGAGTACAGATGGTTAGAATGGGAAAATAAAGATATTACTGACAAAAATATTGAATCTGCAATGACATTTTTGTATTATCAATCACTTTATTCATCAAATCTAATTAATACTGTATATATCTTTGATAAAAATAATTTACCCATTGAAAAAGATGCATTTACAAACACATCGTTTTTAGATGAATCAAAGGCAAATGTAAAAATCTCTTTTAATTACAATAATTTTACTTTGACAGTATCAAAACTTGAAAATGAAGCCTATACAGAAACAAAGGTTATTAACCTAAAATAGAAAGGAAAATAATAATGAATGAAAATTATTTAAAAGAATATTACGGAAATAGTTATTTAAAAAACTTTGTTATTGAATATTATGAAACAAATTTTCAACCAAGTGAATTGAAAAATATTTTAGAAGAAATCTTAAAAACAGGTAAATCTCTTGGCCGAGTTGAGCCACTAAAGGATGTCGACAATGTTGTTGCTTTTTATGATGTTACTAAAGGAGAAATTAATTCTTTATTAGCATCAACCTTAAAAAGTAATGAAACTTTAAATATAGCTGACGTTTTGGGTGCTAATTATGATATAGATGATCCATTATGCTTAAATGGAACGAATAAATGTTTATTAGCACAATTTGGATTTAATATGGCATCCTATAGTTTATATTCAGAAATTGATTTTGGAAAATTGACAGAAAAATCATTTGAAAAATAGGAGGCTTAATTATGTATTACAATTATTTTGAATTTTCTTCAAGTAAAGAACCATTAAAGGGGTTTAAAATTTTGAACTCTTGGAGTAGAGATAACGAAGATACGATTTATCAAGTTAAATTATTCGAAGCAAAATCTGAGGTTGCTTGTGTCTGTATATGTATTGATGATACAGACAATGATAAATCAAGTGAAGTAACAGAATTACAATGTGTTGCTAAAAATGTATATGAAAATTTTGATAAATTGAGGTCATTGCCTAAAATTGGTTATCTCAATCCGTTGTTACAGTATGTTTATGATACTGTGTGTGAATCTGATTCTAATATGTGCTATATAGACTATGATGAATGGGAAGAAGTTAAAAAAGAAAATGATTTTGGTGATGGCGACTTAGATTACTTAACAGTACAAGGTGAAGAATTAGGATTAAAAGATTTTATTGAAATAGATAATGGTGAGTATAGAGTTCTAGGCTATATGAATTTGGTATTACAATTTAATGACAATCGCCATCAATTAGAAACCCTTATTAATCCAAGTATTAATTATATTCAAATATCTGAATCTGACAAGAATTTAGAAATGTAAGGAGGTATGAGATATGCCAAAGCATAGAAAAGATGGAAACAACACTCAAAAAAGAAAGTATCAGAGTCATTTTGCAAAAATAGATAAATTTACTTCAAAGGAAAAGACAAATAAAAAACATAAGAGAATGAAATAATTATGGAAGGATGTGCATTGAATGGGAATTTTATCAAAAATTGAATCTTCAATCGTTAATGGAATGAATAGCATTCTAGATCCAATAGATTATAGTGATATTAAAAGTTACTTTTCTGATGAAGATTTTTCTTTAGTATTGCAGGCAATAGATGAAGAAAAACAATTTGAATCCTTCTTTTTGAGTCGAAATTATCATTCCATGTCTGAAATATTTAAAGACATTGCTCCAGAAAAATTTAATATTGATGAGGATGGATATTATTATTTAACTTTTCCTCATTGCTTTATTACGATTTTTGAGGAAGAAGGAAATGTCTTTATTGATCCTGTAATTGAAATCTATTCGGAAGACGAAACGAAAGAAAATATTTTATTTGATTTAACTAAATATGATAATGAAAAAGATTCACCTAGTTTTTCATTATAAGTTTTAAATCTATTTTAAATCTATGCCATTTAAATGGTATTAAAATTTATAGAAGGATGGTGAAATATGCAATTAAAAATAAACTGTAGAAAGGAAATTAAATGAAAAAATTAATTATTTGCGAAAAACCAAGTTTAGCTTTAAATGTCATTAATTCAATTGGTAAAATGACTAAAAAAGATGGGTATTATGAAAATGATAACTACATGGTAACATTTGCTTTTGGTCATTTATTAAGACTCTATGATATTGATGATTATTTTAATAGAGAAAGAACAAAGTGGAATCTTGATGAACTTCCATTTGTTCCCGGACAATTTTTATTTAAATTAAAAAATGATAGTGGATGTAAAAAACAATATTCTATTATTAAACAATTGATTTTAAGAGATGATGTTGAAGAGATAATTAATTGTGGCGATGCAGACCGTGAAGGTGAAGTGATCATAAACAATATCATTTATAATATTTTTTCCGAATTAGGTATAAAAAGGAAGATTACTCGACTATGGCTTCCTGATCAAACAAAAGAGACAATCTGTAAACAATTAAAAGATTGTAAGAACATTGATAATACAAAAAATTTATATAATGAAGGGCTAGCTAGAACATATATAGATTGGCTTTTTGGAATAAATCTTACTAGATATATGACAATTAAATCCAATTGTATGTTCCCTGTAGGTCGAGTTTTGGTTCCAATTGTTCAATTTGTTTATGACCGTGATATGTTAATTAAAAATTTTATGCCAAAAGATTATTATGTAATCAATACAACCATAATGAAAGATAATAAGCAATTAAAATTATCCTTTGACAGTTTAAAATTTGATGATAATTCAAATGAAAGTCATCAAAAGGCTTTAGAATTGATTCAAAAGCTTGAACATGAAAATATTTTTGTTGAAAGTATTTCTTCAAAGGAAATGATTAAACAGTCGCCAAAATTATTTTCATTAGATACTTTACAAAATTATTTATTTAAAAATTATAAAATGCCTTTATCAACCACTTTAAAAATTGTTCAAGCTTTGTATGAAAAAGGACTTGTAACTTATCCTCGAACAAACACAGAGTATTTGTCTACCAATGAAAAGGATAAAGTTAAAGAAATATTATCTTTATTAAATGACTATAACTTAACTTTTAAAGATAAATCGTCTATTTTTGATGATAGTAAGATAGAAAGTCATAGTGCTATAATTATTACTACTAAACTTGCATCATTACCAGTTTTTTCTTCTAAGGAAGAGGAAACTGTATATAACAGCATTTTAAATCGCTTTAAGGCCGTATTTTGTAAGGATGACACAATTATTCAAGAGACTAAAGTTTGCTTTAGATTTGCTACTTTCCATGCATATTTAAAAGGAAATAGTATTATGCAAGAAGGTTTCTTAAAATTTGAACCGACAAAAGATCATATTTTACCTAACTTTAGAGAAGGAGAAACATTTGAACCAAATTTGAAATTAGAAATAAATACTACAACACCCCCACAAAAAGTGACTGAAGCTGAACTAAATAGTTATTTAAAAAATCCATTTAGAAAGGTGCCATCAAACAAATTAGAAGATAATGCCATAGATGAAAGTGCATCTTCTTCAACTGATGAAGAAATTTATAAGGATATTTTAAGAGGTATTGAAATTGGAACTGTTGCAACAAGATCTAGTATTATAGAAAATGCTGTTAAATATGAATATATTATTAAATCAAAAAATAGTTTGTCTATTAGTCCAAAAGGCGAATCCCTAATAAATAATTTAAAGCAGTTAGATATTAATTTAGATGTCAATAAGACTGTTGAAATATCACAATTATTAAAACAAATATATAAGAATGAGATATCAATTGATAATATAATTGATGTTGTGGTTAAAGAATTAAAAATGTATACTTCATCAAATAAAAATATAGAAAAATATACAAAAAATAAAGAATTTATTGGGGAATGCCCAAAATGTGGAAGAAATGTCGTTGAAAATTCAAAGTCATTTTATTGCGAAGATTATAAAAATTGACTATCTAAGTTTTGTCAACACTAAATTTATATTAATATTATACCACGACTAAAAACACGAAAATATGCGT
>CANQON010000008.1 GCA_947625505.1 uncultured Bacilli bacterium | reverse complement strand
ATACGTTTCAATAGGTAATCAAGAAATTGTCAATATGGTTAGAACTATTAAAGGAGAAAATTATAATTCTTCTAATTATAATCGTATATCTGATTCTAATACTATGGATTCATATAAAGAACTTTTACTTAGTGATGAAAATGGATCACGATATGCAGGACGTATTTGGTCTGATAAATCTGTCTTAACTAATGATTTAACATTAGATATGGATACTGATGGCTATAATGGTAAAGTTAAACTTAATGCCGATTTTTTAAATGTTTTTTCTACATTAGGATCTAGTCAAGCATGGATTGGATTACCTCCTACTAAAACAGTTATTGTTATTGATAATTCAGCTTCTATGTATGGTAATAACAAAACATGGAATTTAACTAGAATGGATAAGACTATTCGTGCTGTTAATAAATCTATCGATACGTTAATGCGTTCAGGTGCATTTAACGAAGTAGCAGTTGTTCTTTTTGGTCAAGGAAGAATAAATGGTGAATTAGTTGAAAGCTCTAACACTGCTTCTGTAATAGTTCCTATGGGACATTATGAAGTAAGTGCAGATGAAAGTACTCCATACAATTATTTAGATGCTGGATGGCAAACGGTCAACACTGAGGAAACTGTTGAATCACCAATAAAAGATTCTTCTAAAGCTAACACTGGTAGTGGATTTGTATTTGTTGATAAAAGGTATGTTAATAGTTCTTTTGAAGTTGATGATTCTATAAAAACTACAGATAAAGGTTTTAAACGTTATGATATATATCAAAATGGAACTACCAATGTTAATGCTGGAACCCATTTAGCTTTTAAAACTTTGTTAGATGAAGAAACCTCAATAAAGGTAGCAGGAATTAATTTTAACTATATTCCTTCTGTAGTTGTTTTATCAGATGGAGCTGCTACAGATTTATTAAGTGGACCTTGGTATAATCCAACTTTTAAAGATGTTGGTTTTACTAATGATCGTGGAAATAGAAAAGCAAATTTTATAAAACGTTTTGAAGATCCACAAAATAAATATACATATGATTGGAATATGTTTATCGATTTAATTGACAAAAATGGTACTCCAACATTAGAACAAGTTGGTTATGGTGATGGTAAATTAAGTACAGATGGTAATAATCCTGGTGTATTGGGAGAAGAAAAATTAAAAGTTTTTGCCGATGAAGTAAGATCTACACATGCTTCTATTATATTAACAACTCTTTTAAATAGTTCTTACATGAAATCTGCTGTTGAAAAGAAATTTCATGAAGAGTGTAAATTCTTTACTATTTCAGTAGATATGTCAAATCCAGAAGATATTAAACTACCAAATGATGGTGAATGGTTTAGTGGAACAGCTAGCTACAATATAAGTACTGGATTTGTAATTATGGATCCTAATAACTATTTTAATCTTAAATGGCTACAAGAAAAAGGATATATAAAAGAAAGTTCTGATTTAGATAATTTAACAGAAAACGATTTAGTTTATGAACCTTATTCATTTGGCGCTCAAGTTATATTAGGAATAAATGACGCAATAAAAGCATATGGGGAGTTTAAAAATAATAGTAGTTCATTTACTTATAGAAATAAAATCAACACATATGTGTCATATAATGAAGCAAAAGGTCTTTGGGCAGACATGAACGATGGATCGGCAACTATTAATGATCAAACATATAAGGCTACAGTACCTATTGGTTATAGTCATAATAATGCTTATTTAATAAATGGTAGAACGCCAATGACTTTTGAAAATCTAAATCCAGAAGATAAAGATGTTAATCCATATGGATTAAGCAATAGTGATATTGATTTTAATTATGTTACTAAAGCTTATTATACGACCACAGGAAATGATGTATCAGATTCTATATCTGAAACATTTGATCAAATTGTTAAAGATATCGTGTCAACAGCTTTTAAACCTATTAGTGGCATTAATGACATTGGTATAGAAGACTCAATGACATATATGGATCCATTAGGACAATATACAGAAATTAAAAGCAATTCTATCACAATAGATGGCAATACTTATGATATGGGATTACTACTATTTGGTAAGGTTTATGGTATTACTAAAACAGCAATTTATGATTATAATTTTAATGCTACACATCGTGGAGAAGATCATAAAAGTAATGATTTATCTCTTCCTTTTGAAATGGGTTGGTATGATAAAGATGGCAATTTCTTAGGAGAGAGTGGTAGTTGGGAAAATGGCGATACATATTATGTAAGTAGTGATATTGTTAGAAAGTATGTCCCTAACCTTCTAGAAGAAGGAAAAATGACAGATCAACAAAAGAAAACAATTTATACATTATATCGTTTTCTAGATAACAACAGAAACGATGATATACATAATCCTTGCTACAAAGATACCAATGTTAATTATAAATTAAGTGATATTCGTATATGGGTAGAGGATACTGAAAATTTTGAGACAGAAGATAATGATGCTGCTATTGATTTAGGCTTTGATCAAGCTCTTTATGTTAACATACCTGTTAGTGCTTTGCCTATTGAAGTAGCAAATATTGAAATAGGTAGTGATGGACGTGTTTCATCTTATAGTACGAATTTAGATAATAAAATAAACACTACACCATTTAGATTGTTCTATGGCGTTGGATTACAGGATTCTATTTTTACAGATGATGGATTAGATATAGATATAGGTAAAATCTCACCTGAATATTTAAAGAAAAATAAAGTAGGAGATATTGTATATTTCTACTCAAATTATTATAGTAATACAACTTATACAGATTATGTAACAGATACAAGTGAGGAACGTACAAGAGGAGATGCATTATTATCATTCTCGCCAAATAGTGAGAATAGATTTTATATGTATCAAAATCCTTTACCATTATATAATTTAAATGAAGATGATTCTGATTTAGAAGAAAATGGAACTTATAAAGATGTACCATTATTAGATGATGCATCATTAAATGCTTTTATAAGTTCACATCAAAAAATAACTGATGCTTCTACATTGGATTCAAACAAATGGTATTATGTAATATTAGATTATTATCTACCAGATAAAAAAGACCCTGTTCATGTTGCTGTATCAAGGTTGGGAAAAGAGTTTGGCTCTGGTATTGCTGGTGGTAGTATTGAAGCTGGTAACTATTTAGCTTGGTATAATGAAGATAGTGATTCGTGGATTCAATTTGAGCCAACTGTGGCAAAACCTGAAGATGGTAATTGGGTAATTGCAACACGTCCAGGGGGATTACGTGTTGGTGATATGGCTCAAAGTTTAAGAGCTAAATCTTCTAATAAAACTGGAACAGCATATAATTCTTATTTGCCTACAATTAGTCAAACATCTGGAAGTAGTTCAAATGATAGCGATGTTATTATTAATTCTTATTTAGGAAATAATGGTCGAATTGAAGTTAACGATTCATTACTATTTGTTACTAAAGAAGTAGAAACTAGTGAATATGGTAAACAAAAAGTAGATGAAAATAAAGAGTTTAGTTTTTCCATGAAAATGGACAATCGTGAAGGGGATTTTGAAGTTTTAAAAATGTATAAAAATCCTTATTCAAATGAATGGCAATTACGTATTAGTACGATTGATGTATTAACAGATAATAGAGGATTATTACAAAACTCTAATAACAACTTAACTGTTTATCGTAAGAATAATAGAAGTTATTATATCTATATTGGAATAAATAAGGCTAAAAGATCTATTGATGATAATGTCTTTAGATTATATTCAGCACCTGATAATGAAGATGGTGTGGAATTAACTCAATCAGGTATTACAACATATGTTGAGAATCCTGATACAATAGATAGTAATTTGAAGACAGAATTAAATAAATATAAAAAATATGATGATGATCATACCTTAGGCTCAATTGATTTCTGGGTAAAGAAAGCATATTTAATACCTGTATCTGAGGTTGAAAATAATAAATGGAGTGGAAGTGCAGAAGGATATGCATCTTTAGATGAATTTGTAATCTCACATCTAAATTCTTATTTGTTTGGTTCTAGTGAATTATCATCTCCATATGCAACAAATTCTAGTTTCTTAACTCAAAAAGTATATTTTGGATATAGTGATGATAATAAGCCAGAAATAAAACCTGATGATTGGGATCAAAATGATTGGGATAATCAAACTCCTAATGTAGCGCAATTCAAATTAAAAAGCAATGAAGGACTAATGTTCACAGGTTTAAAATCTGGTCAATCTTATGAGATAGAAGAAAATATTACAACAACTGATCAACAAGAAGGATATTTCTTTGATCATATAAATTTAAAAGAAAAAGATAAAGGTACGATTAGTGGTAGAAAAGTAGTTGGAGATGTTAATGCTAACTATCCAGATGAAATAGATTATTTCAATAAATTCCTTGCTCCTGTAGATTTAACACTTAGTAAAAAGGTTGTTGGATCTAATGGAGATACTAATAAGGCATGGAATTTTGAATTAATATTTAATAATGAAGAGGTTGAATCTTTAGCAAATAAATATTCTGTAGTTAGCTCAAGTATAGATGGTGTTGAATCTCCTAATATTGATTATATTGATATTACTAAAGATGAAGATGGTAATTATAAAGCTAATATATCATTAAAGCATGGTCAAAAAGTTACTATTAAAAATCTTCCTTATGGAACTAATTACGAAGTAATTGAAAAAGAAGCAAATGAAAATGACTATGTAACAACAAGTAAAAACGCAAAAGGTGTTTTAAAAGATGATGAAGCTTTTGTTGAGTTTGAAAATTCTAATTATTTAAAGAGTGATTTCACTTTATCAAAAGAAGTATTAGGTGCTTTAGGTGATAAAGAAAAAGAATGGACATTTGAAATAAAATTAACTCCTAAAGAAGGAAGTCCATTCGCACAAAGTTACTCTTTTGTAGGTAGTAAAACAGGAAGTATTGAGTTCATGGATAACCATGATGGTAGTTATACTGGAACAATTACATTAAAGCATAATGAATCAATAACAATTAAAGATATTTTAGAAGATACAAAATATGAAATTGTTGAGCAAGATGCTGATAAAAATGGTTATATAACATTAAAAGAAAATGCTGAAGGAACAACTAATGGAAAAGATAGTGTCAACGCTAAATTTACTAATATAAAATATTCAAGACATGATTTAACGCTTGAAAAAATTGTAACAGGTGGGGCAGGAGACAAGAGTAAAGATTGGCATTTTAAAATTGTTTTAATTCCTGATGAAGATGTTATATTTGATAAGAGTTACCATTATGTTGGTGGACATGTAGCTAATGGTGTTGATCCTCATAGCGATGGAGAACTAGTTTTAACAGATAATCATGATGGTAGTTATGAAGGAGAAATTACTTTAAAACATGGCGAAAGTGTCACAATAGAAGGAATTCCAGAAAGGACACAATACAAAGTAATTGAACAAGAGGCTAATAAAAATGATTATTACACAATGCAAACAACTAATAGTGAAGGTGTCTTAACAAAAGAAAATGAAAAAATTCGCTTTACTAATTCTAAGTTAAGTAAGCATGATATTACTATAGCTAAGATGGTAGAGGGTGCTTGGGGCGATAAAGAAAAAGAATGGATATTTAAAATTACTTTAGAACCTTTAGAATATGTTATCTTAGATAAAGATTATTCTTATGTAGGCTCAAAGATTGGTAAAATATCTTTTGTTGATAATGGTAATGGCATTTATGTTGGAGAAGTAACGCTAAAACATGGAGAAACTATAACTATTAAAGATTTACCAGAAGGAACACATTATAATGTTGAAGAGTTAGAGGCTAATCAAGATGGCTATACAACAAGAGTAGATGGTCCTAATGAAGGAACATTAAATGTTAACGAAAATAAAGATAGTATTATTTTCACTAATATTAAGCAATCACAACATAGTCTTACTATTTATAAAGAAGTAAGAGGTAATGATGCAGATAAATCTAAAGAATGGAACTTTGTAGTTAAATTAACGCCAGAAGATGGTGTTAAGTTATTAGATAGTTATCCTATAATTGGTGGAAATACCGAATCAACTATAGCGCCAGTTAGTGATTTAAGAGTTGAGTTAAAGCACAATTCTGATGGGACAAGTGAAGCTAATATAAAGCTAAAGCATGGTCAATCATTAACGATAAGTGAATTACCAGAAGGAACAAAATATGAGGTAATAGAAAAAGAAGCTAATGAGGATGGTTATATTACTTGGACAGAAGGAACAAGTAGAGGTGTATTAGTTAATGATGCATCCTTTATGGTAAAATTCGTTAATAAAAAACCAGCAAAATATTCTTTAACAATTAATAAAGAAGTATTAGGTGGAGCAGGAGATAAAGAAAAAGAATGGACCTTTGAGATTACATTAACACCTGATGATCATATAGCTTTATTAAATGAATATCTATATGATGGTGATAAAACTGGATTAATTGAATTTGTAAAACAACCAGATGGAAGTAGTAAAGGCTCTATAACATTAAAACATGGACAAACAATTAATATAAAAGGTTTACCTGAAAATACAAATTATAGTATTCAAGAAAAAGAAGCTAATAAAGATGGTTATATAACTAATAGTTCAGGTAATGAAAGAGACATTTTATCAAAAAATACAAATGTTTCATATAAGAATATTAAGTTATCAAAACATGATTTAGTAATAAGAAAATTTGTTAATGGAAATTTAGGAGAGAAAGATAAGGAATGGCATTTTAAAATAACATTTGAATCTCCTAAAGAAAAACAATTAGATAGTGAATATGTATATGAATTATCAACTATTACTGATGAAACTAGTAAAACAACGGGTAAAATTAAATTAAATAAAGTTGGTAATAAGTATGAAAGCAATATAATTCTACATCATGGTGAAGAAATAACATTAAAAGATTTACCAGAAGGAACACACTATAAGGTAGAAGAAATAGAAGCCAATCAAGATAATTACATTACAATTATTGAAAACAATGCTGAAGGTATATTAGAAAATAAAATACATGAAGTTAATTTCTATAATAATAAATATTCAACGCATAATTTAACGATTAAAAAGGAGTTAAAAGGATCTAATACAGAATCAAATAGGGAATGGCATTTTAAAGTAATATTAACACCAAACTCTGATGTTCCTTTTAGCACTTCTTATGCTTATACCGATTCTGAGCAAGATGGAATTCTTAATTTCACTTTAAAAGATGATAATTCTTATGAATGTGAGGTCTCTTTAAAGGGTAATCAACAAATAATAATTAAAGATATACCATATGGTACAAGTTATGAAGTTATAGAACTAGAGGCCAACCAAGATAATTATCATACAGTTTATATAGATAATAAAGGAATAGTAGAAGATAATATAGAAACTGTTGTATCAAATGAAAGAAATATTAATATACCTGAGACTAATGATTCAATAATGAAGTTTATTATAATATTTAGTTTAACTATTATTTCTTCTTTCATTGGAATAGTTTTAGAAAAAAGATTAAATTAGAAAGGGAAATAATATGAAAATAAAATCAAGAATAATGACTTTAGTTTTATTATTAGCATTGCTTTTAACTTTTTCAGTTGCACCAAAAACTTTTAATTCTTATAAGCTAAATGCTAGCGTAAAAAAGATTAATAATGAAGTAAACACAATATATGTATCTAATACTGGAACATCGGACGCTGATGGTACACGATTGAAGCCATACAATTCGTTAACTACAGCTATAAATATGGCTCAAGATGGAGAAATTATTTATTTACTTAGTAATATGGATTTAAATAGTACTCTTGAAATAACTAAAAAGATTACTTTGGCATCAACAGAAGGTCAAAATTATACATTAACATGGAAAGAAACTTTAGACTGGGGATTTATCATTTATGGTGATGGTGATTTAACTGTTCAAAATATCACATTAGATGATACAGCTAATGCTTTATCATTAGGTTTCTTCCAAGTTGATGGTAGTAAACTTACTATTGCAGATGGAGCAATTATCCAAAATAATCAATCTACTTGGATGGGTGGAGCTATTCATGCTAGTAATGCCACTATAACAATGACAGGTGGATTAATCAAAAATAATAGTGGTAACCCTAGTGGTGCTATTGGATTAGAAAATAATACAAATTTCACTATGACAGGTGGAGAAATTAGCGGTAATACTTCAGCAAGCGGAGGAGCTATTTGGGCTTCAAATTCTATTATTAAATTAAGTGGCAGTGCAACTATTAAAAACAATAATGCATCAGATATTGGAGGAGCTATTACACTTGATCATTCAACTTTAGAAATAGCAGGTAATACTTTAATTACAGGTAATACATCTAATGGTCAAGGTGGGTCTATATGTGCGTATAATGATAGTACAATTAACATGAATGGTGGATTTGTTTCTAACAATAAAGCTACTGGTGATGGTGGAGCTTTTCATCTTAGCAAATCAGTATTAAATGCCTTTGGAGGCGAAATCAGTGGTAACGAAGTAACAACAGGTATTAAAAACTCTGCAAATTACCGTGGAGGAGCTGTACTTGCTTATAATGATTCTATCGTTAATTTAAAAAATAATATCGTATTAAAGAATAATAAAGCTGTTCGTGGGGGAGCTATTTATATCACTGAAAATACAATATTAAACATGGATAATGGTACTATTACAAATAATACAGCAACAGCTAATGCAGGAGCTATATATATAGCTTACCAAAATGATAAACCTTCCCAAGCTACTATCTCAGGTGGAAATATTACTAACAATAAAAATACAGGGACTGATATAGATACATCTCTTGTTAGTGATACAGAATTTGCAGGAGGAGCAATCTATAATGGTGAAGGATGTACATTAAATCTAAAAAATGTTATTGTAACAAATAACTCTATTAGTCAAGAAATGTTTATTGCTGGTAGAGATAGTGATAAAGGTATCTTTGCTGGAGGAATTGGTGTTTGCCCTGAATCTAAAGTATTTATAAATGGACTTGAAAGTAGTGCTATCTATGGAAATAGAGCTAATGGTGGGGCTGATATATTATTAGTTACTGAAACATCAATTTTTCAAAATCGTCACCCTTCATTATATGTGTCTTATCTATCTTTAGGTGATGGATTATATCATTGGACAGATTTAGATGGAAATTATATTGCAGGAGGACAAATTGATACTTCTAAAAAATTTGTAACACTTGTATCAAATCTAAGCAATGATGATATAGAAAAAGCTAAAAAAGAAGCAACAACTATGATATCAGAAAATAGTTCAAATGGCATATATGGAGCAGGTGCTATAATGAGTAATGGTATTCTTAATATTGGTCGTGTTGAAACCACTGGAGGATTATCAGTTACAAAGAAAATTACAGGTAAGAATGCCAATTTAAATCGTGAATTTACTATAACTGTAACTCTTAGTGAAAAAATTAGTGGCCAATATGGTGATATGAATTTTGAAGACGGTGTTGCAACATTTAAAATAAAAGCAAACGAAACTATTAGTGCTAAACTTTTACCTGAAGGATTAGATTATACTGTAGTGGAAAGTGATAATTCTGGATATAAGGTAAACTATGTTAATAACGAAGGAAAGATAACTAAAGGAACATTATCAATAGTTGAGGTAAATAATACTTTGATTGAAGAGAATGTATTACCAAACACAGGCGATAATATTATGAAATATTTTAGTTTATCTATTATTTCTTTTACTATTATGATTATTTTAGCAAGCAGATTAAAAAAGCAAAAATGTAAATAAAGTTTTTAACCACACCATATGGTGTGGTTTTTTTATAATTTAAATTTTGTAATATTTTTATAACTTATTTTATAGGTATTTTATTTGTCGATTGTATCTTTTTATAGTATAATAGATATTGGATTGGAGGACTTATGGAAAGTTTATTTAATGGATTATTGGAATTAATAAATGAAAGTGATAATGTAATTATTATAAGTCATTCTGACCCAGATTTAGATGCTTTAGGATCTAGTTTGGGACTATGTTCAATATTAAAAAGTATGGATAAAGAAGCTTATGTATTTTTAAATATTGAAGATAAAGATATTAATTCTAATGTTAAACAAGCTGTTTCACTTGTTCCAAATTATAATTATATTAATAAAAAGAATTATAAAGAATATATTAAAGATAATTCATTATTAATTATTGTTGATACGCATAAACAAGAACGTTTATATTATCCTGATATAATAAGTGAAGTAAGTAAAGTAGTTGTTTTAGATCATCATATCAAGATGAATGATTATATTAAAAATACAGAGATTTTTTATATTGATTCTTCATTATCTAGTGTTGTAGAATTAATAGCTTTCTTTAGTAAATTTACACATTTTAGTATTAGTCCTGTAGTAGCATCTATAATGTTAACAGGTATGGTAATTGATACTAATAATTTTAATATTAAAGCAACTGAAAGAGCTTTTGAAGCAGCTGCTTACTTAGTATCACAAGGAGCAGATCCTATTGTTAAACAAAATTTACTTAAAGAAACAAAAGATGAATTTTTAAGAAAAGCCGACTTTATTAAGAGTAGTTATATTTATAAAAAGAATATGGCAATATGTCTACTTAATGCGACAGAGTCTACACCTGCCGAATTAGCAGAAATATCCGAATCTCTACTTAAATTTGAATATGTAGAAGCTAGTTTTACTATTGGACAGTTAGGTAAAAAAGTTGTAGGAATTAGTGCTCGAAGTATGGGAGATATAGATGTGTGTTCTATTATGAAAAAATTAGGTGGAGGAGGACATGCGACTAATGCCGCAGTTCAAGTAGAAAATACTACAATAAAAGCATTAGAAAAGGCATTAAAGAAAGCGATAGGTGAATAAAATGAAAGTAATACTATTAGAAGATATTAAAAAACAAGGTAAAAAGGGTGAAATCATTAATATAGCTGATGGATATGCCAACTTTTTGATTAAAAATAAACAAGCTGTACCTGCAACACAAACAGGCGTTGATCGTTTAAATAAAGAAAAAGCACAAAAAAAGGCCGAGTTAGAGAAACATATTGAAGAGTGTGAAAAGATTAAAGCTAAATTAGAAAAAGAAAAGATAAAGTTTCAAGTTAAAACGGGAGAACAAGATCGTGTTTTTGGTAGCGTTAGCGCTAAACAAATTGCCACAGAATTAAATAATAAGGGGTATAATATAGACAAAAAGCAAATAAAGACAAATACGTCTTTATCTTCTTTAGGATATCATAATGTTGATATAGAATTACATAAGTCTGTAATTGCTAAAATAAAAGTTGAATTAGTAAAATAATGGAGGTATATTATGCCAGATAAAACAATACCACATAATATAGATGCTGAACAATCGGTATTAGGTTCAATGTTTTTAACTAAAAAAGCTTTACAAAAAGCTTTAGATGAATTAGTTAGTGATGATTTTTATTTAGATTCTCATAGTAAGATTTTTGAATGTATTAAAGCTGTTAATGAGCGAAAAATACCTGTTGATTTAACAACTGTTAGTGAGGAATTAAGTAATCGTAATTGGTTAAATGAAGTAGGAAGTATTAACTATTTAGCTGAAATGATTGAGAGTGTTCCTACAACAGCTAATATTGATGAATACATTAGGATTGTTTCAGAAAAATCTATCTTAAGAAAATTAATTGATGAAGCAACATCTATTGTTAAAGATAGCTATACCCAAGGACATGATATAGGTGATTTCTTATATGAAGCAAGTAAAAGAATTACTGATGTATCACAAGGTTTAAAAACAAGTGAATTTAAACCTATTAAAGAAGTTTTAGTTAAAGCTCAATCTGATTTAGAGGAATTAGCTGCTAATAAAAATGAAATAACGGGTATTCCATCTGGCTTTTATGATTTAGATAAAATTACCTCAGGATGGCATCCTCATCAATTAATTATTATAGCTGCTCGTCCAGGTATGGGAAAAACAGCTATAGCACTTAATATGGCTACTAACATGGCTATTAATGCTAAAAAGTCCGTAGCAATCTTTAATATGGAGATGGGTGCAGAACAATTAGTAACAAGAATGTTATCTTCTGTTGGACAAGTAACAGGAGATAAGTTAAAAACAGGTAATTTAGAACATAATGATTGGAAAAAAATAAATGAAGCTATAAGTCGTTTAGCTGATTCTAAGATATTTATTGATGATAATGCAGGACAAACAGTAGCCGAAATTCGTTCTAAATGTCGTCGTTTAAAAAGTTCTACAGATGGCTTAGATGTTGTAATAATTGATTATTTAACATTAATTCAAAGTGCTACTAAAGGAGGGAGCATGGGTCAAAATAGACAACAGGAAGTAGCGGATATCTCTCGTGCTTTAAAAACAATGGCTATGGAACTTGAAATACCTGTTATTGCTTTATCACAATTATCACGTGGTATTGAGCAAAGAACAGATAAAAAGCCAATGCTTAGTGACTTACGTGAATCAGGAGCTATTGAACAAGATGCTGACTTAGTAGCTTTCTTACATTGTAGTGATGAAGAAAAGGAAAAAGAAGACAGTTTAATGGAATTAGTTATCCGTAAGCATCGTAATGGTCCTTTAAAAGATATTCCATTAATATTTCAAAGAGCTACAAGTACATTTGTTAATGTAGCTAATACAGAAATTGAAGAAATATAGGTGATTTATGAAAAAATATGCAGTATATGTTGTTGTGTTTCTTTGTGGTATCATGGTCTTTTTCTTACAATTTGACTATGGTAAGAAGTATCAGCCATATACTTTTTATCAAGTATATTTAGATGATGAAAGAATAGGGGTAATTAAGTCTAAAGAAGAGTTAGAACATCATATATCAAGACAAGGAAATATAATTCAAAATCAGGTTATTGAGTATCAAGCTCAAACTGATACTATAGATATAGTTAATAAAGCTATAGAAAAAACAATTAAAAAAGGTAATGCTTATTATCAGCAATATGTTAGTAAGAATAATTTAGAAAATAATTATTTAAAATTGCATAAATATGTTGACGATGAAGGAAATCTAATAGGTAATTATGATGAATTAAAAATACTATATGGTTCATTTTCTCCTATATATATTGATGGAACATCTTTAACTACTAAAGGAATAGTTAATTATAATTTATTACAAGAAAGATTTGATTCTAATATTCGTAATTATGAAAAAAATCTTACAGAGTATTTATATGATAATCGTTCTAATTTAAGTTTAACTAGTAGTGAGTATAACGCTATAGAAGAATATCATAATAATAAGTTAATCGATGTAACTAATAGTAAATATGTTACGATGCTAGATTATGTAGAAGATAATAATATTTATTTACATACTAAAGATATATATGAACCTTTAGGAATTAGTATTAAGAAAATAACAACATATGATCCTACATATATGAAAGTAGAAGATGTTTATGACGCTATTATCGAACATAAGCCTTGTACAATAGAGGGATATCAATTCCGTATTAAAAGAAGTGGCAATGTAACATTAACAGATAATGTGTTATATGGAGCTTTAGCTAATGTTGATTATCAACAAATAAGTAAAGAGAATAATGATGATATTTTAATATATGTAACCGATGAAAAAATATTTAATGACGCTATTAACGATATAACTAATGTTTTCGTTGGCGAAGATAATTATCAAGCTTATATGAATGATACGCAAAAAGAAATTACAACAACAGGAACGAGAATTGATAATATCTATCTAGAAGATGATATTACTTTTAAGAAAACAAATATATCTGTTAAAGAGAAAATATACACAGACAAATCAGAATTATCTTCATATTTATTATATGGTGATGAAATAGATACGAAAACAGTATATGCAACAGCCAAAGATACTGTAGAAGATTTAGCTTATCGTAATAAGATAAGTGTTGAAGAGTTTTTCTTATCTAATCCATCATTTACTAGTTTAGATAGTATTTTCTATGATGGACAACCCATTACCATTACTAAATTAAATCCTAAAATAAACCTTGTTGTAGAGGAATTCCAAGTAGAAGATCATGTTGTTAATTATGATACTATTGAAAGATACGATTCATCTATGACAGTAGGATCAGAATATGTTGAACAAAAAGGCGAAAAAGGTATTGTTCGTACTTCCCAAACAATACATAAAGTAAATGGCGTTTCCTTATATGCCGAAGCAGGTTCAATTAGTAATGAAACAATTAAACCTACAAAGAATCAAATTATACGTGTAGGTACAAGAAATGTTCCTAGTATTGGTAGTGTTAGAAACTGGTTATGGCCTACTAATTCATATTCCATTGCTTCACCATTTGGTTATCGTGGAAGTAGATATGATAAAGGAGCAGGAGGATTCCATTATGGATTAGATATTTCTAATAAGAAGGGAGCACCTGTATATGCTTCTAATAATGGAACAGTAGTAACAAGAACTAGACATTATAGTTATGGTAATTATATTATTATAAATCATAATAATGGTTATTATTCATTATATGCTCATATGAGTGGATTTGCTAAAGGAATTAAAGTAGGATCAGTAGTAGCTCGTGGACAAACGATAGGATATGTTGGTATGACAGGTGATGCATCAGGACCTCATGTTCACTTTGAAATAAGAGTAGGTAAGAATGATACTAATCACGTTGTTAATCCACGTCCTTACTTATCGAAGTAGTATGAAAGTATCCGTTTTAGCTAGTGGTAGTAAAGGAAATTGTACTTATATTGAAACTAATAAACATCATATTTTAGTAGATATAGGTACTTCTTCCCTTAGTATTGAAAAAAAATTAAAAGCTTATAATATTGATCCTAAATTAATTGATAGCGTCTTTGTTACTCATGCCCATAGTGATCACGTATCAGGTATTAATGTTTTTTGGAAAAAGTATCATCCTACTGTATATCTAACAGATAATATTTATAAAGAAGCTAATTTAAATATTAAAGATTATATTAATCTTGATGGGGATATAGAGTTAGATGATTTAAAAGTTATAACGATTCCAACCTCACATGATGCGAAAGATTCTAGGGGATATATATTTGAATCAGATGGTAAATCAGTTGTTTATATGACTGATACAGGCTATATAAGTGAGAAGTATCATAAATTATTATCTAATCGTACTTTATATATTATGGAAAGTAATCATGATGTAGAGTTATTAATGAATAATGAACATTATCCTCATCATGTTAAAATCCGTATTTTGGGAGATGAAGGCCACTTATCTAATAAAGATTCAGCTAATTACTTAGCTAAATTTATAGGTAAGGATACTAAAAAAGTCTTTTTAGCGCATCTTAGTGAAGAAAATAATACACCAGATATTGCTTATTTAAATTTAAAACATATTTTAGAAAAGAAGAATATCACATTCGATAATATTGGTGTAGCAAGTCAAAAGGAAGCTACGGAGTTATTAGAATTATGATAAAAATAATATGTGTAGGTAAAATAAAAGAAGCCTTTTATCGAGATGCGATTAATGAGTATTTAAAAAGACTTAGTAAGTATACGAAAATAGATATCATTGAGTGTAAAGATTTTAGTGATAATGAAGACAATTGCTTATTAAAAGAAAAAGTAGAAATAGAAAGATATATTCAAGATAAAGATTATGTTATTACTCTAGAAATAGAAGGAAAAGAATATAGTTCTTTAGAACTTGCTAAAGAATTAGATAATTTATTAACTATTAATTCTAATATTATTTTTGTTATTGGAGGATCTAATGGCTTACATAATGATATTAAAAAAAGAAGTAATTTAGCTATATCTTTTTCCAAAATGACATTTCCTCATCAATTATTTAGAGTAATATTATTAGAACAAATTTATCGTTCTTTTAAAATTAATAATAATGAGTCTTATCATAAATAAGGGAGTATCCCTTATTTTTTTTCTTGTTTATATAGTAAATAGGAACACTAAAATTTGACACTTTTTTAATATTTCTTAATAAATAGTTTCAAAATGTTGAAAAATATAGTATAATGAAGAAAATAAAGGAGTGTTGAAAAATGAAAAAATGTAATGCTTGTGGTAGCCAAGTTGCTGATAACTATACTAACTGCCCTAATTGTGGTAGTCCTAGTTTAGTATCTTTAAATCCTGCACCAGTACAACCTATGCCACAACAAGTACCAGTACAACCTATGCAAGGACAAATGATGGGTCAACAACCTATGATGGGTGCTCCTGCACAAGGTAGTATGCCTATGACATTTGCAATGGTATATATGGTTTTACTAGGGTTAGGAGCAGTGTCTAATCTTATAAGTTTATTTACTAATGAATTTTCTGTTGGTACATTAATTTCTGTAGTTTTTGCTGCTGCTACTGTTTATTTCTTATATATAAGAAGTAAAGTTGGAAGAATTTTAGCAATGATTCAAGGAGTCTTAGAAGCCGTAGGTGGAGGAATCCTTGTATTATTAGGTATTCTATTTATGGTAGGATTTGGAGCTTTAGCAGCTGAAGTAGAAGCATTTGCTGCATTAGGAGCTGCTTTTGGTATTGTTTTTATCGTATTAGGAGCTTTACTTATTGCTTACGGAGTATGCGTATTTATTTATTTCAAAAAAAGAGCATGTATGTATGTTAAATAAAAAGAATAGGAGGATAGTATGAAAAAGTGTAATATGTGTGGTTGCCAAGTAGATGATAAGTTCACAACTTGTCCTAACTGTGGTAATCCTAATTTAACTGTTGATATGCCTGTTCAAGGGCAAGTAATGCAACAACCAGTACAACAACCTGTACCAGGACCTGTTCCTGGACCAGTGCAACAACCTATGATGGGTCAACAACCTATGCCTGGACAAATGATGGGACAACAACCAATGCCAGGTCCTATGATGCAACCAGCAGTTAATCAAAAAGGATCAATTGGATGGGCAGTATTAGGATTCTTTATTCCAATTGTTGGATGGATCTTATACTTCTGTTGGAAATCTTCTAAACCAGGTGATGCTAAAATGGCAGGTATCGGTGGATTAGCTGGATTTGCATTCAACATAGTAGTTGGAATCTTATTATAGTTAATTAAGAAAGATTTAGATAATTCTAAATCTTTTTTTGTTATTATGAACTAAAAGTATAAAAATATGTATAAAAGTTATATTTAATCTTCAATATATATTAGGAGATGATATACTTGAAGAATTGTTTATTTATATTAGTTTTAGTAGTACTTCTTGTTACAATATCAAATGTGGTAACAAATAATGATTTAATACCAGAGGATGCTATTAGAATTAGGGTAATTGCTAATTCTAATGATAATAATGACCAAGACTTAAAACAAGAAATAAGAAAAGATGTTGAAAAGTATTTATATCAAAAATTAGATCATGTTGATAATATAAAGGATGCTGATTTAGTTATAAAAGATAGTATTCCTAATGTGAGAAAAATTGTCAATCAATATACTACTAATTATCGTATAAATTATGGAATGAATTATTTTCCTGAAAAAGAATATAAGGGTATTACATACAAAGAAGGAGAATATAATTCCCTTGTAATTACTTTAGGTAATGGCTTAGGAGATAACTGGTGGTGTGTCCTATTTCCTCCCTTATGTTTATTAGAAGGAGAGGAAAGTACAGAGGTAGAATATCATTCATATGTAGTTGACACTCTAAATAAATATTTAAAATAATTGGTTGACACACTTATAAAAAATATGTTATATTAATGTAATTTTGATTTGGAGGTGTAATTATGGCAAAGGCCGAAACAAAAATTTGTGCACCTAATATTACATATTCCTTATCTAATAGATTATTGATTGAGTATTTATTAGAAAGTGGTATGAACTTTAGTGAAAAGATAGCTAATAATCCATACTTCCAACTTCATTTATTTAATATTTTTGATATTTTAAGAGGTAATGATATTACTAATATCACATATAAGAAAGGTGTTTGCTACGTTAGAACAGTCTTTGGTGAATACCAAATAACGGATAATAGTGATATGGGATTAACTATGGTGTGCAATGAAAAATATGATGATGGTGCTAATATATTTACAAGAGGGAAAACTATCTATAATATTTTTCCTGATGGGGATGATATGTTAATCATTATTAATAAAGAATTAGCTATTGGAAGTATTACAGATTATAACTGTCCATTAGATAAAGAAATGATAGTTGAACATGTAAGTAAAGAAGGATTTGTTTATCAAAAAGAAGAATTACATGAAGCATCAATGACTAATGTTCTTATTGTAAGTTTTAAATCTAGTCTTATACCAATGACTAAAGAAGAGAATTTACGTTTATTTAAAGTACGAGCTAATCATAGTGATGTAACATATACTCGTATTACACGAGATTATAATGATGTAGGTAAAGCATTAATAGAGAGAAGTTTACCTAATCATAAAGGATTTAATGCTTCTATTAGATATTTCTATGATGATAATGCTACACAACTATTAAGTTTAGATAAATTTGTAGGTTCAAGAAAAAGAGTTAATAGTGGTAATATTAAAAAACTTATTAGATTAGATACAATTGATGATAGTGTAATATCAGATATATGTAATGAAATATTAGAACAATTTCATTTAGAAGGAATATATAATTTTCGTGAGTCAATAGATGAAATAGATACCCAAAAAAGACTTATACGAGTATTACTTTCTCCTGAGAAAAATTTAATGTATAATTAATGTCTAAATAAGTGATATTAATAGTAAGTTTATTGACTTTTATATTTATAAATAATATATTTTAATTAGGTGATAGTATGCTAGAGAATATGACTAGAATCTTAAATATGGCTAAAGATAATAAATATGCTGTAGCGCAATTTAATATTAATAATCTTGAATGGACAAGATTTATTTTAGAAGAATGTGAAGATATTAAGGTACCTGTTATTTTAGGTGTTAGTGAAGGAGCAACTAAATATATGGGAGGCTTTAAAACAGTTGTTAATCTAGTAAAAGATTTAATGGAATATTTGAATATTACCATACCTGTTGTTATTCATTTAGATCATGGAAGTAGTTTTCAAGTATGTAAAGAAGCTATTGATGCAGGATTTACTTCTGTTATGATTGATGCTTCAATGTATGATTTAGATGAAAATATTCGTATTACAAAAGAAGTAGTAGATTATGCTAAAGAAAGAAATGTATCTGTAGAAGCAGAAGTAGGACATGTGGGAGGCAGTGAAGATAGTGCTAATCATGGAATACTTTATGCTGAAGTAGATGATTGTGTGCGTTTTACTAATGAGACAGGTATTGATTTTTTAGCGCCTGCTTTAGGTAGTGTTCATGGCCCTTATCATGGAGATCCTGTTTTAGCTTTTGATCGTATGGAAGAAATTAAAGAAAAATGTAATATACCATTAGTTCTTCATGGAGGAAGTGGTATATATGATGATCAAATAAGAAAAGCTATATCTTGTGGTATATGTAAATTAAATATTAATACAGAATTACAACAAGTATGGGCTTTGGCAGTTCGTGATAAGTTAAAGAATGACGAAGAAGTATATGATCCTAGAAAAATTATTAAAGCAGGAGAAGCAAGTATTAAAAAAGCTATAAGAGAAAAAGTAGAATTACTAGGCACTAGACACATATAATACTTTTAATCATATAGTATATAAGGAGGTATGTATGAAAAGAATTAAAATAGAGGGTGGACATAAGCTAAGTGGAACTATTAATATAAGTGGTGCTAAAAATAGTGCTGTTGCATTAATACCAGCCGCTATTTTATGTGATGAAGAAGTTGTTATAGATAATATACCTAATATTTCTGATGTAGATGCTTTACAAGAAATATTAGAGTATCTTGAAGCTGATATTAAAAGAGAAGAATCACGTATAACAATTGATGCATCACATATTGTTAATAAAGAAATACCAGAATCTATTGCTAAAAAGTTACGTGCATCTTACTATTTTATGTCTTCCATACTAGGAAAATATAAGTATGTAGAAATGTATTTTCCAGGGGGATGCGCTATAGGAGCACGTCCTATTGATCAAACTCTAAAAGGATATCGTGCTTTAGGTGCTAAAGTAATTGAAGAAAATAATAAGTTTACAATATCTGCTGATGAATTAGTTGGTGGACATGTCTATTTAGATATGCCTAGTGTAGGAGCAACTATTAATACTATTTTAGTAGCTGTACGAGCTAAAGGAGAAACCGTAATTGAAAATGCTGCTCGTGAGCCAGAAATTGTCAATATAGCCACTTTCTTAAATAGTATGGGTGCTAAAATCACAGGAGCAGGTACTAGTACGATATATATAGAGGGTGTAGAATATTTAGGCAAAGCCTTTACAGAAGTAATTCCTGATCGTATTGAAACAGGTACTTATATCATTGTTGGAGCTTTAATGGGAGATAATTTAACCATAAATAATGTCATACCTGAACATGTAGATTCTTTAATTCAAAAACTTAAAGAAGCAGGATGTGATATGAAAGTAGATGAGTCATCAGTAACAATTTCGCAAATTAATGGTGGTAGAGCTATTAACGTCAAGACATTAGGTTATCCAGGTTTCCCAACAGATCTTCAACAACCATTATCTACTTTATTAACACAGTTAGAAGGAGAATCTGTATTAGAGGAAACAATATATGAAAATCGTTTTAAGAATGTTCCTTATCTAAATGATATGGGTGCTAATATAACGATTGATGATAAAAAGATTCATGTAATAGGTCCTACTAAGTTAACAGGTAAAGTAGTTAATGCTACTGATTTAAGAGCAGGAGCTTGTCTTGTTTTAGCAGGACTTAAAGCTGAAGGAGAAACCATTATAGAAAATGTTGAACATGTCCTAAGAGGATATGAAAATATTATTGGAAAATTATCAGCTGTAGGTGCAAAAATAGAATTAGAAGAATATAATGAAGTAGCTTAGGCTACTTTTTTTGAGGTGAAAATGAAAAAAATAATTTTTCTTTTAATAATTTTAATTATTATTATTGTGATAAGTATTAAGGTTAATTATAAAGCTCATATTACTTTATCTTTTGGTAATAATATTAGTAGCACTTATGTTTACAAATATCAAGATACAAGACTAATAGATATCATTAATGATATTAAAAATAATATAAAAATAAGAGATAGATATATTCAAAATATACTTGTTAGAGCTGATATGATCTATTTAGATTTAAAGGAATTAAATATTAATAAAAATAATTTAGATGAGTTAAATAATTTGTTAGCGTTAATACGTAGTTATACCAAAGAACGTATTTATATTATAAATAATAATGATATATTAACTAAGCGTTGGATTTTTAAAATTAAAGATAAATATGATATAATTATATTAGATGAAAAGAGGTGATATTATGGATATGCAACAAATCTTTTCAAAAGTATTTATGTGGTTATTTGTTGGATTATTCTTAACATTTGGTGTAGGTTATTTTGTTCAAAGTAGTGATGCTGCTATTAGCTTTTTAGCAGGAGGAGGATATTTCATAGTATGGATAGCTGAAATTGTTCTTGCTTTAGTACTAGTAATGCGCATTCATAAAATGAGTCCTTTAACTAACACTATTTTATATTTAGGATATGCAGCTTTAACAGGATTAACATTTGCTTCAATATTCTTAATGTATGAATTAACATCTATTATATATATATTTGGAGTTACATCTGTTGTTCTATTAATATTTGGATTTATAGGATATAAAACAAAATTAGATTTAACTAAAATATCAACAATTTTATTTATGGGAATTATTGCTTTAATTATCTTATCAATTGTAAGTATTTTTATACCTAGTATTAATTTAGCAGTTACATTGTTAAGCTTAGTAATATTTTTTGCCTATATAGCTTATGATATTCAAATGATTAAAAGAAAAATGTATCGTGTTGAGAATCCTGATAGTTTAGCTATTTATGGAGCATTTCAATTATTCCTAGATTTTATTAACATTTTCTTAGATTTATTGTCATTATTTGGAAGAGAAAGAAATTAGTTATTGCTTTTATTCTAAATATTTGCTACAATATGAAAGAATTAAATTTCTATGACTTATTTAAGTCATGGCGGAAGGAGCGTAGAAAATGAAAAAGGGAATTCATCCAGAATACGTTGAAACAAATGTTATTTGTGCTTGTGGTAATACTTTTAAAGTAATGTCTAACAAGAAAGAATTACATATTGAAGCTTGTGACCAATGTCATCCTTTCTATAAAGGAACTAAAGATGGTATGGGAGCTTCTAAAGCAGGACGTGTAGAAAAATTCAACCGTAAATATGGTTTTGATAAACAAAACTAAGATAGCTAAGCTATCTTTTTTTGTATATTCTTAGTTATTAAATCCATAATAATATTGGTGATATTATGGATTTTTCAACTGTAGGAACAGTAACAGTAAGAGCACTTATATCTTTATTTACTCTTTTTGTTGTTACTAAAATATTAGGAAAAAAGCAAGTATCAGAATTAAGCTTATTTGATTATGTAATTGGCATATCAATAGGTAACTTTGCAGCTGAAATGACAATTAATACAGAGTCTCCTGAAGTAAATGGTATTTTAGCTGTTATTATTTTTGGAATTGTCGCTTATCTTGTCTCTTGGTTAACAATGAAGAGTATTACTTTAAGAAGATTATTTATGGGAACACCTACTGTTATAATCCAAAATGGTAAGATTATTAAAAAAAATATGAAGAAAGTGCATCTTGACACTAATGAATTATTAGAGGAATGCCGTATTAAAGGATATTTTGATATATCTAATATAGCTTATGGTATTATGGAAGCTAATGGAGAAATGAGTTTTTTACCTAAAGCATCCTATAAATCATTAACTCCTAATGATTTAGAATTAAAAATACCTAAAGAAGAATTAGTAGCTAATATTATTATTGATGGTAAAATAATGCATAGTAATTTAAAATTAATGCATAAAGATGAAGTGTGGTTAAAAAAGCAATTAAAAGTACGAGGATTAAATGATTATAAAGATATTATTTTGTGTACTTTAGACAGTAATGAAAAAATAATTATATATAATGATAATAATATGCAAGTTCTTGACATACTAGAATAGACAACTATACCTTTTTTTGTTATAATTTTGATGGTGATAGAGTATGGCAAGACATTTTTGCGCATCAGTATTTATTATTAATCCAGAAAATAAAAAAATATTATTAATAATGCATCGTAAAAATCATCGATGGACACAACCTGGAGGACATATCGAATTAGATGAAACACCTGAAGAATGCGCTATGCGAGAAGCATATGAAGAGACAGGTTTAAAAGTAACTTTATTAGGAGAAAGATTTCCTAGAGAAGATGATTTTATTAGACCATTAGGTATACAAAAAAATAGACATAGTACAGGAGATATGCATGTTGATATTATATATGCAGCTATTCCCAATAATGATGTTGAACCTAAATTAAATATTAAGGAAAGTTCGGATATTAGATGGTTTTCTAGAGAAGAGTTAGATCATATTGATTGTTTTCCTGATATTAAAATTACCATGGATTATATCTTAAAAGAAATAATAAAGTAGGTGAGTTATGGAGGAGTATACATTTTTACTTACAATAGCTTCTATAATTGTTCCTGTGTGCGCTACAATTATAGCGTCTGTTTATACAGTTGTAAGTCGTGTTAAAGCAGAGCATAAACCTTATTTAACTTTACATAAAATAGAAGATCTAAACAACTTAGATAAATGTTTATATTTTGTTGTTATGTTAGGCAATAAATTAAGACATAATGATAATAAAGAAATAGATGAATTAATTCATGATGATGATAATATTAATGTTAAAATAAGATTACAAAATATTGGTTATGGTGTAGCAGCTAATATCCGTTTTTATGATTTAGATACAGGTAAAAAGATATATGGAACACAAGAAGTAACAGATAATGCTAATCAAAAATTATTTACAACTTTTGATATAGCAGCTAATGCTGAGAAAAGTGTTCAAACATCTTTAATTATTAAAAGAACTGATGGAAAAATTATGGAAGATTCAATTCATGTTCTTTGTGTATACCAAGATTTAAACAACAATGTCTATAATTTTATTTTTGTTATTAATATTAAGAGTGGTGGAGGATATAGCTATTACGCATATCAAGCTAATAGCCATAGTTATAAACAACTAGTGAAGAAATATCGCCATCAAAAACATAAAATATTATTAGATTATTATAAATAGAAGAACTTATAGTTCTTTTTATTTGTTTAACTATAAAACTTTACATATTAAAAATGTTGTGCTATAATTCGTGGAGTGTGAAAAAAAGGAGTTAGTTATGAAAAGAAGAAATATTGCGATTATAGCGCATGTCGATCATGGTAAGACAACTTTAGTTGATAAACTATTACAATCTTCTGGTACTTTTCGTGATAATGAAACCGTTCAAGAACGAGCTTTAGATTCTAATGATATCGAAAGAGAAAGAGGCATTACTATTTTAGCTAAAACAACAGCTATTAATTATAAAGATACACGTATCAATATACTTGATACACCAGGTCATGCTGACTTTGGTGGAGAAGTAGAACGTATTATGAACATGGTAGATGGTGTATTACTTGTTGTTGATGCTTATGAAGGTACAATGCCACAAACAAGATTTGTCTTAAAAAAAGCTATGGAAGCAGGAGTAAAACCTATCGTAGTTGTTAATAAAATAGATAAAGATTCAGCTCGTCCAAAAGAAGTAATTGATGAAGTAATGGATTTATTTATTGAATTAGGTGCAGATATCGATGATTTAGATTTCCCTATAGCGTATTGTTCAGCTATTAATGGAACTTCATCACTATCTCCAGATAAGAATACGCAAGAGCCTGGTATGGAAAAAATATTAGATTTAATATTAGAGTATATACCAGAACCTAAAGTAGATGTAGATGCTCCATTACAATTTCAACCTGCTTTATTAGACTATAATGACTTTGTTGGTCGTATTGGTATTGGTTTAGTAAAAAGAGGAAGAATTAAATTAAATGAAATGGTATCATGTGTACGTGTTGATGGATCTATTAAACAATTTAGAGTAGCTAAAATATATGGATATCTAGGATTAAAGAGAATTGAAATAGATAGTGCTGAAGCAGGAGATATTATCGCTATAGCAGGATTACCTGATATATCTGTTGGTGAAACAGTATGTAATATAGGTGAAGAAGAGGCATTACCTTTATTACGTATTGATGAACCTACTTTACAAATGACATTTGGTGTTAATACTAGTCCTTTCTGTGGACGTGAAGGTAAAATAGTTACAGCTCGTAAAATTGAAGAAAGATTAAGAAAAGAAACAGAAAGAGATGTATCTTTAAAAGTTGAACCTAATGACTCAGAATCATTTATTGTTTCAGGACGTGGAGAATTACATTTATCTATTTTAATTGAAAATATGCGTCGTGAAGGATTTGAATTACAAGTATCTAAACCTAAAATAATTGAAAAAGTAATCGATGGCGTTTTATGTGAACCATTTGAAGAAGTACAAGTTGATGTACCTGAAGAATATGTAGGATCAGTTATTGAAGCTTTAGGTAATCGTGAAGGTACAATGGAAAATATGTCTAGCCTAGAAAATCAAGTTAAATTACAATATACTATTCCTACTAGAGGATTAATTGGTTTTATGACAGAGTTTATGACCATGACTAAAGGATATGGAATTTTAAATCATACATTTAAAGATTATCAACCTAAAGCAAGCAATTTAGTTGGTACACGTAAAAATGGTGTTTTAGTATCTATGGAAAATGGTGCTGCAACAGCATATGCTTTAGGTGGACTTGAAGATCGTGGCGTAATGTTTATTGAACCTGGTGTTGAAGTATATGAAGGAATGATTGTTGGAGAAAACAATCATGAAAATGATTTAGCTGTTAATGTTGTACGTGGTAAAAACTTAACTAATACTCGTTCATCTAGCAAAGATCATACAGTTGTCTTAAAAAGACCTAAGCAAATGAGTTTAGAGGTATGCTTAGATTATATTAATGATGATGAATTAGTTGAAGTCACACCTAAAAATTATCGTATGCGTAAAGCTATTCTTAATACTAATGAAAGAAAAAAATACGATAGTCATAAATAGAAAGAACTGCTTTGCAGTTTTTTTGTTTGTTAAATATTTACAATTCTTTTTATTTTCGTTATAATAGCACTCGTATTGGGGGTATTTAAATGAGTAATCCACAAAGAGTTATAAATTTTATTAAAAATGTGTATGAATTTTTTAGAACTGATTACTTTTATGTTATGGATTTCCTTAATGAGGATACACCATGGGATAGAGATTTTACATATAAATTTGGTATTAGTAAAGCAGATTTAGATATATTAAAATATGATATGCGTCGTAGTATTGAAGTGACTTATAGACAAAATGTTTTAACCTGGATTAATGAAAGACATCAATTACCTTTAGTTGATGAGAAATTTGTTCGTGAGTTACAAAAAGGTAAAGATGTATGGACGATATTAAATGAAAATAGAGAATGTAATGTTATAGCGCATCGAATGTTTTTAAATGGTGTAAGTGTGAATACGCCTATTAAAGTAGATACTTATAATGATTTTGAAGAAAATATAATGACTATTATTGATATATTTGGAACTATTTTTGAAAAATATAATGGCCCAGAAATATATTCATCTGATCCTGATAGTGAAGAAGCACAATTTATATTTGAACAAGTATATAAAGAAGCATATCCTACGATTGCTAAATACTTTCAAGTAAGTTTCCGTAGTATTGAAGAAGAAACACGCTTTATTAATTATTTATTTAGTTTAGCTTATGCTTTTCTATATTATGAAAAAGATAAAGAAGAGGGATTAGATAGTGCTGAAGTTGCTGTTATGGGTATTTTAGAAGATGATATAAATGCTCGTGATGTTTTCTATAGTAATGCTTTTATAGCGTGTACAGTTATTGATATTATCTTTTCTTTATATCAGTCATATGGTAGAGCTTATGATTTAAGAAGAAGTATTAAAGATGATAAAGTTCAAACAATGTTTGGCAATTTAGATAAAAATTATAATAATCAATTTAGTGAACCTATTATGATATATGACTTTAGTATTGATACTAAATTAGAAGAGTGTTTAGCTTTATTAGAAGAAGATCATACGGAATTATTTGATTTATTAACTACTCATGAAAGTATATATGATATATTAATGGATAATGATTTAGATGGACGTTTTGAAGATTATTTTAAACTATTAATGATTGGTAAAATATTAGGAGATGTCTTTGAAGTAGAAAGTTATAATCATAGTAATAATGAAAATGCAAAAAGATATAGAGAATTATTAGATGTTGCTCGTAGTAAAGATTTATCTTTTCCTTATTTCTTTGATAATGCAGGATATTTACTAGATACTTATTTTAATTATCATCATGCTGATGAAGATTATATTCGCCATGTTAGATTAAGTGTTAAAGATAATCAAGATATTCCTTATGTTTTAAAATTAAATCAAGTAGGTATTGGGCATTATCTTGATTTATGTAAAGATATGCCTAGTGTTGATTATATTAATCATATGTTAGCTTTATCAAAAGAGAGTAATTTCTTAATGATATTACATAGTATACCTAAAGATGAACAAGATAAATTAATTCATAGTATGTGTTTAAATGTATATGAACATTTAGTTTTAGAAAAGAAGAAAAGTAAAGAAATGGAAGAAGTTATTTCGATGATAGAAAATGATGCAATTGTTACTTCTCTTATTGACGATGAAGAAAAACTTATGCGTATTGTTCGATTATTTAAGTTTTATAATGATGCAAAACTAAGTTATAATGTTGAACATCGTATGCGTTCTAAAATACAAGATACAGATCATGTTAAAGTATTAGAAAGATTAAATCCATTTTCTAGTGAAGAAAAAGAGCAATAGCATTATAGTAATTATGGTTGCTCTTTTCTTGTCTTTATGCATTAAAGTGTGATAAAATATATTTGTAAAAGAAGTTAGAAATAGGTGAAATAATGGGAAAAGTTATAGCATTTGTTAACCAAAAAGGTGGTGTTGGTAAAACAACATCTAGTATCAATTTGTCTGCTTCTTTAGGATTACTAGGTAAAAAGACTTTACTTATTGATTTAGATCCTCAAGGTAATACGACAACAGGCGTTGGAATTAGTAAAAGTGAATTAGACTGTAGTATATATGAATTACTAATAGATAAAGTAGATATTAAAGATGTTGTTATTAAAACACGTTTTAAAAATTTATATATGATACCTGCATCTATTAATTTAGCAGGAGTAAATATGGAATTAGGAGATATGGCAAGGGAGAATCCTGATTTTGTTCCCCAACTACAATTAAAGAAACATTTAAAAAATATTGTAGATATGTTTGATTACATAATTATTGATTGTCCTCCTTCATTAGAGTTAATAACTACTAATGCTTTAGCAGCTGCTAATTCAGTTATTATTCCAGTTCAATGTGAGTTCTTTGCTCTAGAAGGTATCATGCAATTATTAAATTCTATTATGATTGCGCAAAAGAAGTTAAATCCAAGTCTAGATATAGAGGGAGTACTTCTTACAATGTTAGATAATAGAACTAATTTAGGGTTAGAGGTTGTAGAAGAAATTAAAAGTTATTTTAAAGAAAAAGTTTATGACACAATTATTCCAAGACTAGTTAGATTATCAGAAGCTCCTAGTCATGGTAAGCCTATTCATGCATATGATCCTAAAAGTAGAGGAACAGAGGCTTACTTAAATTTGGCTAAAGAGGTGATTGAAAGAAATGGAAACTAAAAAAAGAGCTTTAGGTAGAGGGTTAGAACAATTATTTAATAGTGAAAATATGGATTTAGATAGTTTTGAAAGAACAGTATATGAAACTGCTACAAGAGAAGAAATTATTGATTTAAATCTAGATGATTTAAGAGCTAATCCATATCAACCTAGACAAGTATTTGATGATGAAGCATTGCAAGAGTTAGCAAATTCAATTAAAGAACATGGTGTTTTTCAACCAATTATTGTTAAGAAAAGTATTAAAGGCTATGAAATCATAGCTGGTGAAAGAAGAGTTCGTGCTAGTAAGTTAGCAGGTAAGACGAAGATACCTGCTATTATCCGTAATTTAGATGATAATCAAATGATGGAAATAGCGTTATTAGAAAACTTACAAAGAGAGAATTTAAGTGCTATTGAAGAAGCTATGGCTTATCGTACAATGATTGAAAAATTAGGTATAACTCAAGAAGAATTAAGTTCTAGAGTAGGTAAAAGTAGAAGTCATATTACTAATTTACTTGGATTACTTAGATTACCTAGTGATGTTCAAGAGTTAGTTAATAAAGGTGACTTAAGTATGGCTCATGCTCGTGTTTTAAGTAAGTTAGAAGATGACGATAAGATACGAGAAATGGCTAAAGATATTGTTGAAAGAAAAATACCTGTACGTGAGATAGAAGAACAAGCTAAGAAGGAAGATAAAAAGGTAAAAAATGAAAGACATGTTAGACCAGTAAGACCTGATTATTTATTTGTAGCTGAATTATTAACAGAGAAATTAGATACAAAAGTTAGAATAAAAGATAATAAGATAGAAATAAGTTTTACTAATGTAGCTGATTTAAATCGTATATTAGATATACTTAATATAAGGGAATAACATGAAAATAATAGAGATCGTTTTAAATCGTAAAGTAATTGTACCAATTATTATTATTGCTGTAGCATGTTTTATTTATTTAATAATTCGTAAGATTATTCGAAAAATCTTCTTATTTAAAATACATGGTGTACGTGTTGATGTAAGAAGACAAAAGACAATGGTAGGCCTTATAGATAATATATCTAAGTATTTTATTGCTTTAATAGCGTTACTTATGATTTTAGATGTCTTTGGAATAGATACTAAGTCTTTACTTGCTTCTTTAGGAGTAGTAAGTTTAGTAGCAGGTTTAGCTCTTCAAGATATCTTAAAAGATATTATCGCAGGAGCAGGAATTATCTTTGAAGATCAATTTGCTGTTGGTGATGTTGTTACCATAGGTGATTTTAAAGGTACTGTTACATATGTAGGTATTAAATCTACAAGAGTTATGGCTTATACAGGAGAAGTATTAATTATTGCTAATCGTAATATCGATAAAGTTATTAATCATACTTTAGAAAATAATATCAGTATTGTTGATGTTGATGTATCATATGCTTCAGATTTAGATAAAGTTAAAGAAGTAATGACTAAAGTATGTGATGAGTTAACTAAGGAGTTATCACTTCCTACACCTGCTACTGTATGTGGTGTTGAAAAATTAGGCGATAGTGGTATATCTATGCGTTTAGTATTTGGTGCTAATTATAATGATAAGTTTAATTATGAACGTATATTTAGATTACGTTTAAAACAAGCTTTTGATCAAAATAATATTGAAATTCCATTCCCACAAGTCGTTGTACACGATAGTAATGATGATAAGGTGATATAAATGGATAATAATTATAAATTAGGTAGTATTGTTGTTATGAAAAAAGAGCATCCATGTGGAAGTAATGAATGGGAAATTACAAGAATGGGTGCAGATATAAAGATAAAGTGTGTGAAATGTGGACGAAGTATTATGTTTCCACGTATTGAATTTAATAAAAAGTTAAAGAAAGTTATAAGTAATTAGGAGGGATTATGCATAAAAAAAGAATAAAAAAGTTTAATCCAGGACCTATTACAGTTATGCTTATAATTAGCTTTACAATTATGGTATTAAGTTTAATAGGTAATAAGTTAGGAATATCTGGAACATTAACAGATTCAGAAACGTTAGAGACAACTACTATTACAATTAATAATATTTTTAGTAAAGATGGTATAAGATATATATTTGGTTCAGCATTAAGAAATTTTCGTAATATTGAACCTTTAGTTGCTATTATCGTATCTTTAATTACTGTATCTATATTAGAAGTTAGTGGTTTATTAAAACATATATTTGGAGGATTAAAAAATGTTAGAAGTAGTATTATTACTTTTGCTGTTATCTTTATAAGTATATGTTCTACAATTATTGGTGATTATAGTTATGCTGTATTATTACCTTTAGTATCAGCGATATATCGCGTTATTAATAAAGATGCTAAAACAGGAATTATGACTTCTTTTATTGGAATAACAATAGGTTATGGTACAGGGTTAATATTTAATTATCAAGATGTTTTATTAGGTGCTTTAACAGAGACAGCTGCTCGTAATGTTTTAGATAATTATACATTTAATCCTATGTCTATGATATTTATCATGCTTGTATCAACTGTTGTTTTATCTATTGTTGGTACTATTGCTGTAGAAAGACAGTTTAATAAAAGAGCGAGATATGAAGATGAAGAAGAATTAGTTACATCTAAAACAGCTTTAAGAGCATCTTTAGTAGCGTTTGTTATTATGCTATTAATTGTTATATGGTCTATTATACCTGGATTACCATTATCTGGTTGGTTACTAGATGATAGTGCAGGACGATATATATATCGTTTATTAGGTGATAATTCACCATTTAAAGATGGCTTTATGGTAATTATTTTATGTATGTCTTTAATATGTAGTTATGTTTATGGTAAAGTATCACGTAATATTAAAGATAGTCGTGAATATAATAAAGCTATTTCTAAGACATTCCAAAATACAGGATTCATTTTTGCAGGATTATTCTTTGCATCTATTATGTTAAGTATATTAGATTTTACTAATATATCAACAGTTTTATCTTTAAAATTAATTGAACTTATAGGTACTAGTCAAATGTCTGGAGTATTTATTGTTGGAACATCATTACTTGTTTGTACTATTATTACTATTTTAAATCCTTCAACAATTAATAATTGGACTATGGCTTCACCTATTTTAGTAAGTAGTTTAGTTAGAGCCAATATAGCTCCTGAATTTACGCAAATGATTTTTAAAGTAGGAGATTCAATTGGTAAATGTTTTAGTCCTTTCTATATCTTCTTTATTATTATGTTAGGTTTCTTATATAAAGCTGATAGTCAAAATGAAGATATAAGTTTCTTTGGAACAATGCGTAAGATGTCACCAGTTGTTATTGCTTTAGCTCTTACTTGGATAGTAATTGTTATAGGATGGAACCTATTAGGATTTAGGATAGGTATTGGAGCATCTACAACACTTTAAGAGAAGAAATTCTCTTTTTTTATGTCTTAACCTTGTATTGATTTTTAATCTTTGATATAGTAAACTTTATATGGATGAGGTGATACCATGAGCTTAACAACTGGTATAGTTGGTTTACCTAATGTAGGTAAATCAACATTATTTAATGCAATTACAAAGCAAAAGATTTTAGCAGCTAATTATCCTTTTGCAACCATAGAACCTAATGTAGGAGTAGTAGTTGTGCCTGATAAACGATTAGATTTTCTAAATAAATTATATGAGCCTGCAAGTTTAGTACCTACAACATTTGAGTTTACTGATATAGCAGGATTAGTTAAGGGAGCCTCTAAAGGAGAAGGATTAGGTAATAAATTCTTATCACATATTAGAGAAGTAGATGCTATTGTAGAAGTTGTACGTTGTTTTGAGGATAATAATATTATTCATGTAGAAAATAATATTGATCCAATTAGAGATATTGAAACAATCGGTATTGAACTTATACTAGCAGATTTAGAAATAGTTGATAATCGTTTAAATAAGATAGGGAAAAAAGCTTCTATGTCTAAAGATAAAGAAACAAAAAAAGAAGCAGATTTATTAATTAAGTTAAAAGATGCTTTAGAAAATGATAAGGCAGTACGTGATATAGACTTAAATGAAGATGAAATAAAAATTATTAAACCTTATAATTTGTTAACAGCTAAACCTATTATTTATATGGCTAATGTAGCAGAAGCAGATTTAACTATAGAAAATGAATATGTAAGTAAGGTAAAAGAATATGCTGAAAAACAAGGCGCTAAAGTTATCGTAGCGTGTGCTAAAGTAGAAGAAGAATTAAGTGATTTAAGTGATGAAGAAAAAGAAGAATTCTTAAATGCATTAGGTATTGAAGAAAGTGGATTAGATCAATTAATTCAGGCATCATATTCATTATTAGGATTAAAGACATTCTTTACAGCAGGTAAAGATGAAGTAAGAGCATGGACTTTTAAAGATGGTATGAAAGCTCCTGAATGTGCAGGTATTATTCATACAGACTTTGAAAGAGGATTTATAAAAGCTGAAGTAATAAGTTATACTGATTTAGAAGCATGTGGTAATGAAAAAGCTGTAAAAGAAGCAGGTAAAATGCGTCTTGAAGGAAAAGATTATTTAATGCAAGATGGCGATATTTGTTATTTTAGATTTAATGTATAAAAAAAGGTTAAAATTATTTTAACCTTTTTACTTTACCTGACTTAGTATCTATTAAATCTTTTGTATAAAATGTATCAGTTTTATTTTCTAATGTAATTAATGTAGGACTTACAAACTGAATAGAACTTAGATGTTGAAATTTATTTTGTCTTTGATATAGAAGACTTAGAATATCATTATATAATCCTAAATCATCATCTCTAGAAAAGATATCATGACGTACATGACTACCATAATGTAGAGTTACAACATAGAAATCTGCACCTTCAATTTGTATATTTAAAGTAGTTTTATCGTCAATTCTAAGAGCGCATTCTTGCCATATAATATAAGATGAATCATGATTAAATTTTTGTAAAGAAATATTACCATTAGTTATAATTCTTTCAAAAACATGTTTACCTTTTACTTCACCTCTATTTAAAGTAGTAGAAATAGAAGGTATATGGTCATCTTCTAAAAAATTACATGTATGATATTTATTTATAGCGCGCTTTTTATAATCACCTAGTGGGTCACTAGGACTAAATACTTGTTTATTAATAAATCCCATAAAAAATCACCTGTAGTGATGATTATATCAAAAAAAGCCTTTAAATACAATAAAAAAATATTTACAAATAATAATTTATTTGTTATAATCTTAAGCGAGTAAGCAATTACTCCTTGCTTCTTAGGAAGCCATAGACCATAAGGAGGTGTAAAAATGAGAAATTACGAAATAATGATTATTGTTAAACCAACACTTAGTGAAGAAGATATTCAAAAAGTAGCTGATAGTTTTAAATCTACTTTAGAATCTAATGGTTCAACAGTTACAACTGTAGATGCTTGGGGACAAAGAACTTTAGCTTATGATATTAAAAAAGGTTCTGAAGTATTCAAATCTGGATATTATTTTGTATTCCAAGTTGAGGCTAACGATGATAAAGGTGTTAAAGAATTTGATCGTTTAGCTGGTATTTCATCAGATATCGTTAGACATTTAATTATTAATAAAGAAGACTAATAGAGGTGAAATATGAATAGAGTTATATTATTAGGTAGATTAACGGCAAAACCTGAATTAAGATATACTAATTCAAATACAGCTTTTTTAAGATTTACGGTTGCTGTAAATAGAAATTTTACAGGAGCAGATGGAAAAAGAGAAGCTGACTTTATCAATGTAGTTGCTTGGAGAAAACAAGCAGAGACAATATCTAAATATTTTGATAAAGGAAATTTAATCGCCATTGAAGGTAGATTACAAACTGGAAGTTATGATGATCGTGATGGCAATAAACGTTATACAATGGATGTTGCTTTAGATAATTTTGAATTTGTAGAAGGAAAAAATAGTAAGTCACAAGCAGATAATGATAGTTATAATGACCCTAGTCCATATGATTATCAAGATAGTGTTAGTGTTGAAAATGATCCTTTTGCTGAATACGGAGATTCTGTATCAATAGATGATAACTTCCTAGACTAATAAGGAGGAATAATTATGGCAGAGTTTTATAGAAAAAAGAAAAAAGTATGCCAAATGTGTGCTGGTAAAGATGTTGATTACAAAAATGTTGAAGTAATCAAGAAATATGTAAGTGCTGATAAAGGTAAAATCTTACCTAGAAGAATTACAGGAGCATGTGCTAAACATCAAAGACATATAGCTACACAAGTAAAATATGCACGTTTTATGGCATTAATACCATTTGTTAAATAAAATACATCGAAAGATGTATTTTTTTTGTTATAATAGTATTAGTAGATTATGGTGATAATATGGAACTATCAATAGATATTGTAAGAGAAGCATTTAGACGTGTCGTTGAAAATGAAGATACTAAAGAAGAAAATAGGACATTTTTTAATGAACTATTAGCATCTGATGATAGAGATAAACAAAAACAAGTCTATTTAGATAATATTCAATTTTTCTTTGGTGATCCTAGTTTTAAAGAGGTATATCTCTTACCTGAGGTAGTAAAAGCATGTATTGATAAATTTAATCATTCGATAGGAGAGTATCGTAGTATTTACGTTCAAATATTTTTTGAAAGAACGCAAGATGAAATAGATTATAAAGCTTTTTTAAATACATCAGAAATGACAGAAGAACTATTAAAAAATGATGTTTTATTTAGACTTTTTTACCGAAACTTTAAAGGCTTTTTTGAGTGCTTTGATGGCATACTAAAAAAACAAATGGAGGATAAATTTTTTGACTCTTTAGATGTAACAGGTTTATCTATTTATACATTAAATATATTATCAGAAGAGTTGATAGACCTTTGCTTGCAAAATGCTAAGTTTAGAGAAATTATTTATAATGAATTAAGTAAAGGTTATTTCTTTAACCTAGATGAAAAAGTTGCTTATAAATTATGGGGAGCTTTTAAAGATGATATAACTAGATGGCCTTTAGATAAACAAGTTAAATTGATTGGTAAATTACCTAAGGAGCTTGCTTTAGAAGCTTTAGAAATGTTTCAAATAATTGATAATATAGATAATATTAATAGCTTTGATCTAAAAGATATTGCAGAAATAATACCTCAAAGTGTTTTTTATCAAAAATGTATTGAATATATTGAGATAGGTAGAGAAAGACAATTTGGTGATTATTTAAAATTACTAAATAAAGAGATGCAAAAAAAGTTAATTAACTATTTAATAGACAATAAGAAATCAAGATTAATCCTTGAATATAAAGATTGGGATAATGATTTATTAGAACAATTATTTGTTATGAATTCTAATTTTTTTCCAATAGATTTTATTTATCAAATTTATTTGAAAAGTAAAAATCCCCAATATTTAGTAGAATTAAAAAATCGTTTACTAAATATGGAAGAAATAGATTTAAAAAGTTTCTTAAATTTAAAGTCTTTTACACGTTTATTAAGTGATGATGAAAGACAAATTTTGGCTAGCAAGATAGTTTTTACATCTGCTTCTGTTTTTTCACATGTATTTTTAAATGAAATTGAGGATGATTATGATCCTTTCTTTCTTAAGATATATATGCAAAAGTGTAAAGAATTTATGCTTCAGAATCCTAATTATAAGTTATATTTAAGTACTGATTTTTTCTTTAATTATTTATCAAAGAAAGAGCAAACGTTTTTCATTAATTATATTGATAGTAAACGCTTCTTTGAACATTTATTAAGTGATGAAAAACTATTTAACTTTATGGTTGACTATTTAAAAGAACATCCAGATTTCTTTCGTACTAGAGAGTTAAGCCCTTTTTCAAGCTTTACTGAAAGTGATGCCTTATTAGATCGTATCGATGAGATATTACCATATTTTGATAATAGTCAGTTAATCTTATTTGCTGACAGTAATATTATCAACATTAATGAAAAAATTCGTAATTATATTTTAGAATATGTTTTTCTTCACCCTGATATGATGAAGGCTAAATTAATTAGCTATTATTCATATGATGATTTGAGGACATTACTTAGTAAGATGAGTGTAGAAACATTTAAAAATTTAATTAAGAATTTATATGAAAAGAGCCCTGAAATTGTTTATGAAACTTTAAAAGCTAAAAAAAATGATTTTATTGAATTTTGGAATAATGATTATTTTGGGTTTGATAATGAGAAGATTATTAAAATTTATTTAGAGTGTCTTTCAAGTAGTGAAATAGATGATATGATTAGTCGTATTACTAATCTGAGTACTTTAGAAGTATTCTTTTTCGAATCTTTAAAAGCTCATAATGATGAAGCTAGTAAATCAGCCATTGATAAATTGTTGGGATTATATGTTGATTCAAGTATTAAAAATGAATGGTTTAAATTTAGATTAAACTTATCTAAGTATAATCAAGAACAAGTACAATATATTATAGGAAATGTTGATTTTAAAACATTATTTTTTATTAGTAAAGATTATTTTAATCAAACAATTAAAAATAAGTTAATGGAATATTTGAAAAAAGATATCAGTTGCTTAATTGATAATGATATTGCAGAAAATATATCAAATTTTATTTATTTATTACATGATGAAGATCGTAACTTTATTGAAAGTAAAGTTGATAGCTTATTAGCTAGTAATCAATTATATAGTAAGTTTAAAGATAAAATTAAAGGCATAACCTTAAAAGAAAAATTAAAATTTTTATGTTTATGTCATGATGCTTTATTATCACAGAAAAAAATAGATACTTTTGAAATGCTATTGGATGAAAATCCCTTTGTGTTATCTACAATTAATCCAATACTATTTAATGATCAAATAATAGAAATGAATGATCATTTCTTAATTAAGACATCTAAGTATCAATTTGTTCAAAGAAATTTAGTAGAGTTATCTAAGATACATCCTGAGTTTTTAAATTTATTAGTTAGAATATCTGATTATATAAAATCACAAAAAACAACGGAATTTGTTTATGATTTAGAAATATCATCGGTTATTGAATTCTTATCTAAAAATAATAAATTAAAGGGATATGATTTTGCACATGCAGATATTCGCGATATCTTAAATTACATTTTATATAACTATCAAAGAGAAGATGCATTTAAAGAGTATGGCTCTTCGGTAGAAAATTTCTCACAAGAACGAATTAAAAAATGTGATGAAGAGTTCGCTAAAAGTACCAATATAGATGATATGAAGAATATTTATTGTTATAAATATTTATCTATGTCCTTAAAAGATATTGTGGCTTTTAATAAGAAATATGTTATTAATTATGATAAGGTACAAAAATACGCTAAAAACGATGTTCCACTTCAATTTATTTCTTTATTAACGAAGATATTAAGTATATCCGATGTAGTTACTTTAAAAGAATTATATAATAAGACAACAATATATTATGATAAAGCAGATCTTTATACTATTGAGTCTATTATGCAAAGTGCTTATTTTGATTCTTTAGTTCATGATTATCATGATAAACAAAATGGTGCACCTATAACTAAGGAATTTAAAGATTTAGATGGTAATATGCAATCAGTACCTATGATAGAATTAACTGATGATTTTGGCATTTTTGTTCATAGCACTTGTGCTTATGGATCTATGCAAATAATTGATGATGATTATTTCTTGTCATGGAATAATAATCCTAGTACGGAGAATCATGGTATATGTACTAGTTATATTACTAATTCTAGTTATGGTACAGCAGCTGTTACTGATAAAGGTGTTATGTTTGCTTTTACGAGAATTAATAATCAATCAATTGCTACTTATTCACCATATGATTTAGCAACTTCTAATAGAGGATATAATATTGTTTCTAGTTATGATCCTTTCTATACAACACTAGATAATATACCTAGATTTACAAGACATACACATAATGAGTTTGATTTTGAAAGAAGAAATCACTCTATCGATCCTAGATTTGACTGTATTCAACCAGATGCTATTGTCATATATGAGGATATGGATGAATCTATTAAGGCAAATAGTATTAAAGCTTATGAGGATTTTAAAAAGCATGGTGTTGAATTAAAAATATATTATATTGATCGCGTTAAGATTGCGAATAACGAAGCTAGTAAGTTAAAGAATATGATGATGCAATATCGTAATACATTTGATATGAATGAATTAGCTTTAATTATTGATAAGTATGAGTCTAATATTTGTGGATGCGACTTTATTCAAGGAATAGATAAAGATACTTTATTTATGACTGATGATGTGCGTGCCTTATTACGTGATACCATAACATATTTAATGAATCTAACAGATAAGGATATGCAACGAAAACAAGTTAATGCGTTTATTCAGGTTATTAATAACGAACAATATAAATTTGATTTACTTGATGATCGAAACAAAAAAAGAGCTAAAAAGTTTAATTTAAGTGATGATGAATTAAAAACTCAAATAACTTATTTAAAGAGTTTAATTGGTAATCAAGAAACTGTGATTCAAAAATAGAAAGGGATTATTATGAATGAATATAGTGAAATAGAAAATAAATTAAAACAAAGTAATTTAGAAGTTGATAATCTTTTAAATGAACTAGTTAATATTAGACTTATATGTTTATATAATAATAAAGTTTTAGTAAGAGAAAATATTTTACCTAATATTAATCTACAAAAAAGTTTATTAGCAAGTGATGTTATTATAGAATCTGTTAATACAGCATTAAACCTAATATTAGATAGTATAAATCCTATACCTTTCGAATATTATAATGATTATCAAAAAAGATATTATGTTGTTAACATAAGTCAGGAACAACTTTTAACATTAAGTGATTTATATCATTTTAGTGATATAGAAAGTATTACTAATGGAATGGATAAACAAGTATTATATATGTATAAAAAAAATAACTTATCTTAGGATAAGTTATTCTTTTAATAAGTCAAAAAGTGATAATTGTCCTTCAACAGGCATATTCTTTTTTGACATTTTTTTAACCTTAGGAGTTTCTTTCTCCTTGGGACCAAATATATCAGGTAAGTTAGTACCTATAAACATTAAAAGATTATGAAGAGCTAAATAACTAACTTTAGGGTATCCTGTTTTATCTAATTCAAATTCTAAATCACGATTATCATTAATACCATCCGTACATTTAATTACTGTATATTTTTCACGTAAATAGAATTCTCTAATATTATTTCTAGCTGATTCAATAGCTTCATTACTTTGGAATTCACCACAATTATGATTTTGGGAGTAGGCACGAATACTTAAAAGTAATCCATACATTTCACTAATATCATGATATTGTTTATAAAATGATTTAAGAATACGTTCATAATATTCATATTGTGCACCTACAGCGCTACCTAAAGAAAACTTGGTACTTTCTATTTTAGCCCGCAAATTCTCACAGGCTCTTTCACTATAAGATCCTTGAACAGCATATTTATTAAATAATTTAGATATAAAATCAAAGTCATTTAGTTTAGATTGTAATAAATGAATAACATATTGATCATCAAATAGTGGAGAAAAACTTTTATATGCTAAACCATATTGTAAATGTTCAGGAGCATATAAAGGTTTTGATACTTTCTTTTTCTTGCCATCAACTAATTCTGTAACAGAATTTTGTTTGGCAGGATATATCCATAATCTAGCATTATAACTATCTTCACTAGTTATAATCTTTTCTGAAAGTAAAGTATTTAATAAGTCATTACTTTCTAGAAAATGACGCGTAAAGAAATCAATACGTTCTAATTTGTATTTTTCTTTTTTATATTGACTAAAGTTATGAACTTTTGTCCAATCTATTTCCATAATCCCTTTATTATTCTTTATAACAAGTACATAACTACGATATATTGGTTTTCTTTTTTGTTCCATATTATTTCTCGATTAAAAATTGTAATAATTCTTCAGCTGATTTTCCGTGATAGATAATATCGTTTATTAAATCGATAATAGGGATATGTACTTGTTTATCTTTTATTAATTGATATATAGATTTTAATGTATATAGTCCTTCAATAGTTGTTGTTTCTATATAGTTGTCTATTTCTTTTTTAGAGGCACCAGAACCTATAAGTCGACCAAATGAGAAGTTACGACTTTTAGTACTAGTACATGTAAGTAAGATGTCACCAAAGCCTGCGAAAGATAAAATAGTATATTTATATCCTCCTAAGGCATCAATTAATTCTTTGATATCATTTAATGATTCTGTTATTAGCATAGCTTGTGTAGATATAGGTAAACCCATACCATCTAACATACCTGCTGCAATAGCCATAACGTTTTTAATACTTCCACATATTTCTACGCCTAGTATATCATCTGTTTCTCTTAGCTTAACATGACTATTTTGTAGAGCTTCTTTTATTACAGCAATCGTTTCTTTATTTGTACTAGCTAAGGATAATCCGATAGGCACTTTTTTAGCAACATCAATAGCGAAGGTAGGACCAGATATAACTCCTACTTTATCTGTATTAACATGTTGCTTTAATACATCATATACAAATAAACATGTTGTTTGCTCAATACCTTTAGAAGCAATACATATATGTTGATTAGCTTTTATTTCTTTCTTTAATAATTTAGACACATCATCAACTACACCTGCAGGAACTGCTATAACAATTAAATCAGCTCCTTTAACAGTTTTCTTAAAGTCCGTAGATATTTTTATATCAGGATCAATGATAATGTTCTTTAAATTTGGACTAACTCTTGTTTGATTTAAATAGTTAGCTTCTTCTTCAAACTTTGTCCACATTTCTACTTTATGACCATTCTCATTTAAGATTAAGGCCAAAGATACTCCGTAGGCACCAGTTCCTAGGACACATACTTTCATAAAATCACCAATTGGTATTATAACATATTAAGTTAAATAGTCAAAATTGTTTTATTTCATTATTTATTTTATTAATAGAACGTTTAATCGTATCCATACTATCATTAACAATATGCTCATTACTATTATTAGAATTATTATTATTTTGATTAATAATTTGTTGTTGAGCAGCATTAGTACATAATACTTGTCCTACTAACATAAACCAGTTACCTACGGTATTTTGCTCAGAAGGATTTAAATCATTACTTAATATAAAACCAATCGCAATAGCACTTAAGGAATATGTTGGAGGACTAATATCATAAAGAAAGTTTTTCATAATAAATATATATGAAAGAAAGACTTTAAAAAGTATCCTTAAATATGGTATGATTATAATAGGGATGGGTTTATGGATGATGTATTAGGTTTATTAATAAAAATATATAGAGTTGAAGAATATGATTGGATGAAGTTTAAAATAACAAGGGATAATCCTTTAACTTATCATCATATAATAAAAGAAGCTAAGGGAGGAAAAAAGACTCTTAAAAATGGTGCTCCTTTAACTATTTTAGCGCATCAGTATCTCCATCAAATAGAATACGATGATAATGAAATATTTGTTTTAATTAATAAACAATTAGAAAAAATAAATAGATCAGGTAATCCTCCAACTAAAACAGATTTAAAAATTATTCAAAGTCTATTATATAAATATGAAAAGCATCATGATGTAGAACTAAGAAAAAAAATAAGAAATACTCCATATAATCCTAAAAAAATGCGAGCTATATCTCCTCAAAAGGATTTATTTAGCCCAACTAATTTAAGGGTAGTTATGCAAGAAGGAGTTAATCCTTATGGTTATCCCGTTAAGAAAAAACATAAAAAAAGAGGAAGAAGATAATCTTTAAATGTAAAATTATAAAAAAAAGAAAAAAAGTGTTGATTTTTCAATGCTTTTTTAGTATAATTTTTGATGTGTGGCATGCATTGATGTGTGAGGTTGCTGATACACCAGGTGAAGTTGTAAAATAATACTTGACTAAATGTACAGGTTTTCACACGGAGCAAGTCTATACAAGATATAGGCGAAGGGAGGACATAAAATGTCAAAAGTTAAGGTTCGTATCAAGTTAAGAGCATTTGAACATAAAAGCTTAGATACTGCTTGTGCGAAAATCGTTGAAACTGTAAAGAGAAATGGTGGAGAAGTAAGTGGACCAATTCCACTACCTACAGAAGTAGAGAAAATCACTATTTTAAGAGCAGTTCACAAATATAAAGATTCTCGTGAACAATTTGAGAAAAGAACACACAAAAGACTTATTGATGTTATTAATCCATCAAAGGAAACTATTGAGGCATTAGCTCATTTAGAAGTACCAAGTGGTGTAGACATCAAAATAGTTAAATAAAAAAATATAGGAGGAAAAAGTATATGAAAGGAATCTTAGGTCGTAAAATTGGAATGACTCAAGTATTTACTGAATCTGGAAAATTAATTCCTGTAACTGCTGTTTACGTTGAGCCAAATGTAGTAACACAAATTAAGACTAAAGAAACAGATGGTTATGAAGCAATTCAATTAGGATTCGATACAAAGAGGGAAAAGTTAGCGACTAAAGCTTCTGCTGGACATACAGCAAAAGCACAAACTACACCTAAGCGCTTCTTTAGAGAAATAAAAGGTGTAGATATCAATGATTATACTGTTGGACAAGAAGTTAAAGCAGACATTTTTGTACCAGGTGAAGTTGTTGATGTAACTGGAACTACTAAAGGTAAAGGGTTCCAAGGTGTTATTAAAAGACATGGTCAATCAAGAGGACCTATGGGACATGGATCTCATTATCATAGAAGACCAGGTTCATTAGGAACAATGAGACCAATGCGTGTTTTCAAAGGAAAGAAATTAGCTGGACATATGGGAACACTTACAGTAACAATTCAAAATCTTGAAGTTGTAGCTGTTGATTTAGAAAATAATGTAATATTAATTAAAGGAAATGTACCAGGACCAAAACAAGGATTAGTTGTTATTAAGTCAGCTGTTAAAGGAAATGGTCAAGTTAATGAAATGGAAGATTTAGTTAACTATAGTACAGAAGTAGCTACTGAAGAAGTAGAAACTGAAGAAACACCTGAGGCACCTGTTACCGAGGAATCTGGATCAGAAGAAACTGCTCCAGAAGAAAACTAGGAGGTATAACATATGAGTAAAATTGATGTGTTAAATATTAAAGGTGAAAAGGTTAAAAATATTACATTAGATAAAGATATTTGGAATATTGAACCAAATGATGCAGTATTATATGACGCTATTAGATTAGCAACTAGTAATGCTCGTCAAGGTACTCATAGTGTAAAGAATCGTTCTGAAGTTTCTGGTGGAGGAAGAAAGCCATGGAGACAAAAAGGTACAGGACGAGCTCGTCAAGGTTCTACACGTGCACCACATTGGTATCATGGTGGAGTAGTATTTGGACCACAAACAGAAAAGAATTACACTATTAAAATGAATCGTAAAGAAAGAAAGTTAGCTTTAAAATCTGCTTTATCATATAAAGTAATTGATAGTGAGTTAATTGTTCTTGATGCATTAAAATTAGAGTCTAACAAGACTAAAGAAATGAAAGATATTTTAGCAAATTTAAAAGTCGATAGAAACATCTTAATTGTAGTAGATGAATTAGATGACAATGTTGTTTTAGCAACTCGTAATTTAAATAATGTCTTATTATTAAGTGCTGATGAAATTAATACTATGGATGTAGTATCAGCTCATGTTTTAATCGCTACTGAATCTGCTATTAAATCAGTAGAGGAGGCTTTAAAATAATGAATAACTATAGAGATATTATTAAAGGACCAATCGTTACTGAAAAAAGTGCAGCTTTAGCAGAAACAAATACAATTGTATTTAGTGTTGATCCTAAAGCTAATAAAACACAAATTAAACAAGCAGTAGAAGCTGTTTTCAATGTTAAAGTTGAAAGTGTTAATACATTAAATGCTCCTACTAAGAAGAAAAGAGTTGGACGTTATTCAGGACGTACTAACAGAGTAAAAAAGGCTATTGTTAAATTAGCCGAAGGTAGTTCAATTGAACTAAACTAAATCTAAAGGAGGATTATACATATGGCAATCAAAAGTTATAAGTCAACAACTAATGGTAGACGTGGTATGACTACTTTAGATAATAGTGAATTAACTAAAGTAAAACCAGAGAAATCATTAGTGGTTACACTAAAGAAAAATGGTGGTCGTAATAATCAAGGTAGAGTTACTGTTAGACACCAAGGTGGTGGCGAAAAGAGAAAATACCGTGTTATCGATTTTAGAAGAGATAAAGATGGTGTTGTTGGTACAGTAGCCTCAATTGAATACGATCCAAATAGAACATCAAATATAGCTCTTATTAATTATGCTGATGGAGAAAAAAGATATATTATTGCTCCAAAGGGATTACAAGTAGGAGATAAAGTTGAAAGTGGAGAAAATGCTGATATTAAAGTTGGTAATTCACTTCCACTTGCAAATATTCCTGAAGGTACATTTGTTCATAATGTTGAACTTAAAGCTGGTAAGGGTGGACAATTAGCTCGTTCAGCTGGTTCAAGTGTTCAAATCTTAGGCCGTGAAGGAAATTATACATTACTTCGTTTAACTAGTGGTGAGGTAAGAAAAGTATTGAGTACTTGCCGTGCTACAATAGGTGAAGTTGGAAACGAAGACGCTGAATTAGTAAATGTTGGTAAAGCTGGTCGTAAAAGACATATGGGTATTAGACCTACAGTTCGTGGATCTGTTATGAACCCTAATGATCACCCACATGGTGGTGGTGAAGGTCGTGCTCCAGTAGGACGTAAAGGACCTGTTACACCTTGGGGTAAACCTGCACTTGGTTACAAGACTCGTAAAGGTAAAAAACAATCAGACAGCTTAATAGTTCGTCGTCGTAAAGCTAAATAGAAGGGATGGTATAAATGGCAAGAAGTCTTAAAAAAGGACCTTTCGTTGATGAAAGTCTAATGAAAAAAGTAAAAAATAATAATAGTGCTGATAAAAAAGAAGTTATTAAAACTTGGTCACGCCGTTCAACAATATTCCCTGAATTTATTGGTAACACATTCGCTGTACATAATGGAAAAGAATTTGTTCCTGTATATGTAACAGAAGATATGGTAGGACACAAATTAGGTGAATTTGTTCCAACACGTAAATTTGGTGGTCATGGCGATGACAAAGAAGCTAAATAAACCAAGGAAGGAGGACTAAAATGGAAGCTAGAGCGATTGCAAAGGGAGTTAGAATCCCACCTCGTAAAGCCCGTTTAGTTATAGATTTAATACGTGGTAAAGACGTAGAAGAAGCAGATAAAATATTAAGAAATATAAATAAAGAAGCTGCAAGATTAATTCGTAAAGTTTTAACTTCAGCTGTAGCTAATGCTGAAAATAATAATAGTTTAGATAAGTCTAAATTATATGTTAAAACAGCATTCGTAAATGAAGGACAAACATTAAAAAGAATGAAGTTTGGTTCTCGTGGACACGTAGATCCAATTAAGAAAAGAACAAGTCACATTACAATTATCGTAAGTGAGAGAAACTAAGTAAAGGAGGAACACTTGTGGGTCAAAAAGTTAGTCCAATAGGACTTAGAATTGGTGTTAACAAAACTTGGGAATCTAAATGGTATGCTGATAACAAAAATTTTGCAGAATACCTTGATAAAGATAATAAAATTCGTAAGTTTTTAGCAAAAAAATTAAAAGATGCCTCTGTTTCTAGTGTTCTTATCGAAAGAAATGACAAAAGAACAGAAGTTATTATTAATACTGCTAAACCAGGCGTTGTAATTGGTCACGGTGGCGACGAAATTGAAAAGTTAAAAGCAGAATTATCTAAATTAGTTGATGAAAATGTTCAAATTTCTATTAAAGAAGTAAAGAACCCTGATTTAGATGCAGCATTAGTTGCTGAAAATATTGCTAAACAAATTGAGGGTCGTGTATCATTTAGAATTGCCCAAAAGAGAGCAGTAAGAAATACAATGAAGGCTGGAGCTAAAGGAATTAAAACTTCAGTATCTGGTCGTTTAGGTGGAGCTGATATGGCTCGTACTGAAGGTTATATTGAAGGAATTATTCCACTACATACTTTAAGAGCAGATGTCGATTATGCTTGTAAAGAAGCTGATACAGCTTATGGTAAAATCGGTGTTAAAGTATGGATTTGTAAGGGTGAAATACTTCCTGAAAAAAATAAGGGAGGTAATGTAGATGGCAGTAATTCCAAAAAGAACTAAATTCCGTAATCCACACCGTCTTCCTTATGAAGGAAAAGCAAGAGGAAATACAAAGCTAAGCTTTGGTGAATACGGATTAATGGCAATGGAAGGAGCTTGGATTACAGATCGTCAAATCGAAGCTGCCAGAGTTGCAATGACACGTTATATGAAACGTGGAGGAAAAGTTTGGATAAACATTTTCCCTCATTTATCTTTAACAAAGAAACCACTTGAAACTCGTCAAGGAAAAGGTAAAGGTTCTCATGATGCATGGGTTGCAGTTGTAAAAGAAGGAAAAATCATGTTCGAAATTGGAGAGGTAGATGAAGCTGTTGCACGTGAAGCATTTAGACTTGCTATGCATAAACTTCCTATCAAATGCAAGTTCGTAAAGAAAGAAAGCGGTGAATCTAATGACTAATCAAGAAATTAGAAAATTATCTGATGAAGAATTAATCGCAAAAATCGAAGAAAGCAAAGCAGAATTATTTAACTTAAAATTTTCACAAGCTACAGGTAATCTAGAGAAACCTTCAAGAATTAGAGAATTAAGAAAGTTAGTTGCACGTATGAAAACAATTTTACGTGAAAGAGAACTATCTGAAAAATAATAGGAGGATACAATGGAAGAAAAAAGAGTACGTGAGTTAGTTGGAAAAGTTGTAAGTGATGCTAATGATAAAACAGTTACTGTTTTAGTTGAAACTTATAAAAATGCTAACCTTTATGGAAAAAGAGTTAAATATTCTAAAAAATATGCTGCACATGATGAGAAGAATATCGCTAAAAAAGGCGATACTGTAAGAATTGTACAAACGAGACCATTATCAAAAACTAAACACTTCCGTGTTGTGGAAGTTGTAGAAAAAGCCGTTATTTTATAGGCAAGAGTGACGAAGGAGGATTAATATATGATTCAACAAGAAAGCCGTTTAAAAGTTGCCGATAACTCAGGAGCAAAAGAATTATTAGTAATTCGTGTTCTTGGAGGATCAAAGGTAAAAACAGGTAATATTGGAGATATAGTGGTTGCTACTGTTAAAAGCGCAACACCTAATGGTACAGTTAAAAAAGGTAAAGTTGTTAAAGCTGTAATCGTTAGAACTAAATTCGGTCTAAGAAGAGAAGATGGATCTTATATTAAATTTGATGATAACGCTGCTGTTATTATTAAAGATGATAAGAGTCCTGTTGGAACTCGTGTATTTGGGCCAGTAGCACGTGAATTACGTGACAAAGATTTTATGAAAATTATATCACTTGCTAAAGAAGTGTTATAAAAGTTTGGAGGAATGAAAATGAACTTTAAAACTGGAGATAAAGTAGTTGTCATTTCTGGTAGCAATAAAGGTAAAGAAGGAAAAATTACAAACGTTTTAAGAAACGAAAATAAAGTTGTTATTGAAGGTGTTAACATTGTTAAGAAACATGTTAAACCAAATGGACAAGGTGCTGGAAGCATTGTAGAAATGGAAGCTCCAATTCATGCTTCAAACGTTATGTTAGTTGATCCTAAAACTGGAAAACGCACTAGAATAGGACATTCTACAGATAAAAAAGGCAAGAAGGTTAGAGTAACAAAAAAATCTAATGCTAGTCTTGATTAATTGGAAGGAGGGTATATTATATGAACCGCCTAAAAGCAAAATATGATACTGAAATCGTACCTAGTTTAAAAGAAAAATATAGTTATAAAAATGTTATGGAAGTACCAAAACTTGAAAAGATAGTTGTTAATATTGGTTGTGGAGATGCTACAGGTAATTCTAAATTATTAGAAGCTGCTATGCATGATCTTGAAATTATTACGGGACAAAAACCAGTAGCAACTAAAGCTAAGAAGTCAATTGCTGGATTTAAATTAAGAGAAGGACAAGCAATTGGTTGTAAGGTAACTCTACGTGGGGAAAATATGTATAACTTCTTAGATAAATTAATTAGTATTACACTTCCACGTGTAAGAGACTTTAGAGGTATATCTACCAAAGCATTTGATGGAAGAGGAAACTATACATTAGGTCTTACAGAACAATTAATATTTGCGGAAATTGAATACGATGATGTTGTTAAAGTACGTGGTATGGATATTGTTTTTGTTACTTCAGCTAAAACAAATGAAGAAGCTTTTGACCTATTAAAAGGTTTCGGTATGCCATTTAAAAAATAATAAAATATTAGGAGGAAATTATGGCTAAGAAAAGTATGAAAATTAAAGCTAGTCGTGAACCTAAATTTGAAGTACGTAGATATACTCGCTGCAAACGTTGTGGAAGACCACATGCAGTATTAAAGAAATACGGAATTTGTAGAATTTGTTTCAGGGAACTAGCTTATAAAGGACAAATCCCAGGAATGAAAAAATCTAGTTGGTAAAAGGAGGGAAGTATATGGTAACAGATCCAATCGCAGATATGCTTACAAGAATTCGTAATGCTAATCAAATGCGATATAAAGAAGTTGAAGTTCCATCTTCAAAAATTAAAGCTGAAATAGCTAGAATATTAAAAGAAGAAGGATTCATTGCTGACTATAAAGTTAAGAAAAATAATGTTCAAGATATTTTAGTATTAACTTTAAAATATGGTGAAAATAAAGAACGCGTTATTACTGGATTAAAGAGAATTTCTAAACCAGGATTACGTGTATATGTTAAAGCTGAAGATGTTCCAAGGGTATTAAATGGGTTAGGTATTGCTATTATATCAACCTCAGAAGGTCTTATGAAAGACAAGGATGCTAGAGAAAAATCTCTTGGAGGAGAAGTTTTAGCTTACATTTGGTAGAAAGGATGATTTTATGAGTCGTGTTGGTAATAGAATAATTAAAATCCCAACAGGAGTAACAGTATCAGTTGATGGTAATATTGTTACAGTAAAAGGACCAAAAGGTGAACTTTCTACTGAAGTTAATGAACATATTACTGTTGAAGTAAATGATACTGAAGTTAAAGTATTAAGAGAAAATGATGCTTATAAAGCATTTCATGGAACTGCTAATGCTAATATCAAAAATATGATTGATGGTGTAACTCATGGTTTTGAAAAAAAACTAGAATCAGTTGGTGTAGGTTATCGTTTCCAAGTTAAAGGAAATACATTAGTAGTAACTGCTGGATATTCTCATCCAGTAAACGTAGAAGTACCAAAAGGTATTACAGTAGAAACTCCAAGTAATACAGAACTTTTAATTAAAGGTTTTGATAAACAATTAGTTGGAGAATTTGCAGCTAACGTTAGAAAGATAAGAAAACCTGAACCATATAAAGGAAAAGGTATTCGTTATACTGACGAACATATTCGTCGTAAAGAAGGAAAGAAAGCTTCTAAATAATTAGTAAAGGAGAGTAACTATGATAAAAAAGGTCGTTCGTAATGAAGCGCGTCAAGCAAGACACAGTCGTGTTAGAGCTAAAGTATCTGGTACTGTATCTGTACCAAGACTAAACGTATTTAGATCAAATAATAATATTTTTGCTCAAATCATTGACGATGAAAATGGTGTAACTTTAGCTAGTGCCTCTTCTATTGATAAAGAGTTGAAGCTTACAAATGGTGGTAACGTTGAAGCAGCAACAAAAGTAGGAGAATTATTAGCTAAAAGAGCTAAGAAAGCAAAAATAACAAAAGTAGTTTTTGATAGAGGTGGATACCAATATCATGGTCGTGTAAAAGCATTAGCTGAAGCAGCACGCGAAAACGGACTAGAATTCTAAAAGGAGGATAACGATGGAACAAGAAATCGAAAAGGTTGAAGAAGTTGTTGAAGAAACAGAGACAACAGAAGCAAATGAAACTCATGAAAGAAAAAATAATAGACAAAACCGTCAACCAAGAGAGAAACGTCAACCAAGACAACCAAGACAACAAAAAATGTATGACGAAGAAGTAATCTCTATTGGACGTGTTACAAAAGTAACTAAAGGTGGACGTCATTTCCGTTTTTCAGCTGTTGTTGTAGTTGGAGACCATAAAGGTAGAGTTGGATTAGGTACAGGTAAAGCTAATGAAGTACCTGATGCAATTAAGAAAGCATCTCAAGCAGCTACTAAAAACGTTACAAGAGTTTCAATAGTAGAAGAAAGAACTATTCCACATGAAGCTATTGGTGTATGTGGAGCTAGTAAAGTTATGTTAAAACCTGCTGCTAAAGGTACTGGAGTAAAAGCTGGTGGACCAGTTCGTTCAGTACTTGAAATGGCTGGTGTTAAAGATATCTTATCTAAATCATTAGGATCAAATACAAAAATTAATATGGCATATGCAACCCTTGAAGCATTAAAATCTCAAAAGACTGCAGAAGAAGTAGCAAAATTACGTGGTAAGAAAGTTGAGGATTTAATATAATATGAAATTACATTCAATTGAACAACCAGAAGGTGCTGTACGCGTAGCTAAAAGAGTTGGACGTGGTACATCATCTGGTAATGGAAAAACTGCTGGTAAAGGACACAAGGGACAAAATGCTAGAAGTGGTGGAGGAGTAAGACCTGGATTTGAAGGTGGACAATTACCATTATTCAGACGTCTACCTAAGAGAGGTTTCTCTAACGCTAAATTTAAAGTTGAATATGCTACTATTAATGTAAGTGATTTAGATAAATTTGAGGATGGAGCTGTAGTAACTCCAGAATTATTAAAAGAAATGGGAATAGTTAAGAAACAATTATCTGGTATTAAAGTATTAGGTAATGGTGAATTAACAAAGAAATTAACTGTAAAAGCACATAAATTTTCAGCAAGTGCTGTTGAAAAAATAGAAAAAATGGGTGGAAAAGCAGAGGAGGTTTAATATGTTTGCAAAAATTAAGCAACTATTTAATCCAAAAAACAAAGATATTCGTAAAAGGATTCTATTTACTTTTGCTGCCCTATTCGTATTTAAAATTGGTACGACAATAGTTGTACCAGGTGTAGATTTAGATACAAGCAACTTAAAATTTTTAGAAGTTGTCAATGCTATGAGCGGGGGAGCATTTGAAAAAGCATCTATATTTGCATTAGGTGTAATGCCATATATTACTGCATCTATTGTTATACAATTATTAAGTATGGATATTATTCCTTATTTAGCTGAATTAAATAAACAAGGTGGAGTAGGTCGAAATAAACTACACCAAATTACAAGAGTTGTAGGTATTATTTTGGCTTTCTTACAAGGTTTATTATATTCAGTATCATACATTAAAACAGGAACAACAGTTGATTATTTACTATATTCATTAGTATTAACAGCAGGTACTGCTTTAGTAATGTGGATTGGTGATCAGATTACTAAGAAAGGTATAGGTAATGGTACTTCTATGATTATCATGGCTGGTATTATTACTACTTTACCAAATATGTTTGTTAGTTTATGGAATGAATTAATCACTAATGGTAATGGATTCTTGGGTATCTTAACATTTGTATTATTTGTTGTTGTATTCTTAGGAATCATTGTAGGAGTTGTCTTTGAGGAATGTGCTGAAAGACGTGTACCAATTCAATATGCTAATAAATCAACAAGTGTATTAGGTAAACAAACTTATATACCATTTAAATTAAATGGTGCAGGAGTTATACCTGTAATCTTTGCATCAGCAATTATGTCAATTCCACAAATATTAACTGCTGTTATTAAGAATAATGATTATGCATTATTTGTTAATAAATATTTAAATTATACTACACCAGTAGGATTTGCTATTTATATGTTATTAATTATTGGGTTTGCATACTTATATACATTTATGCAATTAAAACCAGAAGAAATGGCAGATAATTTAAATAAAAATGGTGGATATATTCCTGGTGTAAGACCTGGTAAAGATACCGAAAAATATATTAAAACAATCTTAAAAAGAATTACCATTGTTGGTGCTTTATTCCTAGCATTATTAGCTGGACTTCCAATTATATTCGAAGCATTCTCAACATTAAATACAAGTATCTCAATTAGTGGTACAGGATTATTAATCGTTGTAGGTGTTGCACTAGAAACTTATAAGCAATTAGAAAGTCAACTAGTTAGTCGTACTTATGTAAGAGGAAGAAAAGGGAGAAGATAATGAAAAGTATTATTTTAATAGCTGCTCCTGCTGCTGGTAAAGGAACAGAAGCTGCTAAGTTAAAAGATGAATACAATATGCCACATATTTCAACAGGAGATATCTTAAGAGAAAAGGCAAGTGAAGATTCTGATCTAGGACGTGATATTAATTATAAGATTAGTAATGGAATATTTGTTAGTGATGAATTAATAATTAATATTCTAAAAGAAAGAATTCAAAAAGAAGATTGTAATAATGGATACATTTTAGATGGATTTCCAAGAAATGTATCGCAAGCTGAAGCTTATCAAACAATGTTACAAGAATTAGGTAAAGATTTAGGAATCGTTATTGTTATAGATATCGATAAAAAGATTGCTGCTCAAAGAATAGCAGGAAGAAGATCTTGTCCAAATTGTAAGGCTGTTTATAATATCAACAATGAGAATTTAATTCCTAAAGTTGATGGTATTTGTGATAAGTGTGGAACAAAACTTGTACAAAGAGAAGATGACAATGAGGAAACTTATTTAGATCGTTATAATACATATATTGAAAAGACTTCACCATTAATTGATTTTTATGATAGATTAGGTGTTGTATATCATGTAGATGGAAATCAAGGTATGGATTATACTCATGAACAAGTTGAAAAAGTCTTAGGAGAAGTAAAATGATTACGATTAAATCTCCAAGAGAAATAGAATTAATGCGTGTAGCTGGTGAAATCGTTGGAGATACTCATAAGTATTTAATACCTTATTTAAAACCTGGTATTACTACTGAGAAAATTGATTCACTAGCTCGCGATTACATTATAAAAAGAGGAGCTACTCCATCATGTTATCATTATGAGGGATATCCTGCTAATATATGTATTTCTATTAATGAAGAGGTTGTACATGGTATAGCTAGTAAAAGAAAACTTCGTGATGGAGATATTGTTACATTAGATATATGTGCTTGTTATAAAGGCTATCATGGTGATAGTGCTTGGACATATGCTGTAGGAAATATATCTGATGAAAAGAAATACTTATTAGAGCATACAGAAAAAGCTCTATATGAAGGATTAAAAGAAGTTAAAGCAGGTGCTCATGTTGGTGATATAGGAGCTTCTGTACAAGCGTATGCTGAAGAACATAACTTAGGAGTAGTTAAAGAATTAGTTGGACATGGTGTCGGTAATCATTTACATGAAGAACCAGATGTTCCTAATTATGGAAAAAGGAATACTGGACCTGTCCTAAAATCAGGTATGGTTATTGCTGTCGAACCTATGCTTAATTTAGGTACAGCAGATGTATACCTATTAGATGATGATTGGACGGTCATAACAGCTGATGGAAAGCCATCAGCACACTTTGAACATACAGTATTAGTAACAGATGAAGGATATACAATATTGACAAAGAGGTGATAATATGGCGAAGAACAATGTTATCGAAATGGAAGGTAAAGTATTGGAAGTATTACCAGGCTATAAATTTAAAGTAGAGTTAGCAAATAAACATGTGATTACGGCACAAGTTTCAGGTAAAATGCGAATGAACATGATTCGAATTTTAGCTGGTGATACAGTAATGGTTGAGTTATCAACTTACGATTTAACACTTGGTCGTATAACCTATAGAAAGTAGGGAGGGATTTTAATGAAAGTAAGACCATCAGTAAAACCAATATGTGAAAAATGCAAGGTAATTAAACGTAAAGGTTCAGTTAGGGTAATATGTGAAAACCCAAAACATAAACAAAGACAAGGTTAATATAGGAGGTGTTTTATGGCACGTATTAAAGGTGTAGATATACCAAATAATAAGAGAATTGAAATAGCATTAACATATATCTATGGTATTGGTAGAAGTTTATCTAACAAGATCTTAGCAGATGCTAAAGTAGATATTAATAAAAGAGCTGGCGATTTAACTAATGATGAATTAAATGCTATTCGTGATGAAGTTAACAAATACATGACTGAAGGAGATTTACGTCGTGAAGTTAACATGAATATTAAGACTAAAATGGAGATTAATTCTTATCAAGGAATTCGTCATAAAAGAGGTTTACCTGTAAGAGGACAAAGAACTAATAGAAATGCTCGTACTCGTAAAGGTAAAGGAAAAGTAGTTGCTAATAAGAAGAAATAATTGTAACTAAAAGGAGGTTAAACAATGGCGTATAAAGCAAGAAAAAGAAAAGTTAAAAAGAGTGTACCAGAAGGTAGAGCTTATATCCATTCAACATTCAATAATACAATTGTAACAATTACCGATAATGATGGTAATGCAATTAGTTGGGCTTCTGCTGGAACTTTAGGATTTAAAGGTTCAAAGAAATCAACTCCATTTGCTGCTGGTATGTCAGCTGAAGCTTCAGGTAAAGCTGCATACGATATGGGTATGAGAAAAGTTGAAGTATATGTAAAAGGTTTAGGGTCAGGAAGAGAAACAGCAATTCGTTCACTTCAAACAGCAGGTTTAGAAATTACATCTATAACTGATGTTACACCAATTCCACATAATGGATGCCGTCCACCAAAGCGTCCTCGTGGATAATATAGAAAAGGAGTGAGGAAAATGTTAAATTTTGAAAAACCAATATACAAAATTACAGAGTATGTTGAAAATAAAAATTACGGTAAATTTGAATTAGAACCTTTAGAAAGAGGTTTTGGTACAACATTAGGTAACTCATTAAGAAGAATTATGTTATCAAGTATGCCTGGTAGCGCTATCGTTGCTGTTAAAATTGATGGTGTAATGCATGAGTTCCAAACTATGGATGGAATTGTTGAAGATGTTACAACAATTATCTTAAATTTAAAGAATGTTGTTGTTAAAAATAACTCACAAGAAGTTCAAACTGTTAAATTATATTCTGATAAGGAAGGCGTTGTTACAGCTGCTGATATCGAAACTAATAGTGATGTAGAAATTATTTCTAAGGATCAAGAAATTGCTACAATAGCAAAAGGTGGAAAACTTGATATGGAATTAATTATTGCTAATGGTAGAGGATATGTTCCTTCAACAGAAAATAAATCATTTGTTGAAAATGAGAAAAAAGGGTTCATTCCAATTGATGCACTTTACTCACCAATTGAAAGAGTTAGTTATGAAGTAGAAAGCGCTCGTGTTGGACAAGATGCTAACTACGATAAATTAATTATGGAAGTATTTACTAATGGATCAATTAGACCAGAAGAAGCTATGGCTTTAGCTGCTAAAATTATGATTGAGCATTTAAATATTGTAACTAACTTAAGTGAAATATCAGATATTACTGGTATTATGAATGCTAAACAAGAAGATAGTAAATTAAAGAAATTAGAAACATCTATTGATGATTTAGATTTCTCTGTAAGAGCTTATAACTGCTTAAAGAGAGCAGGTATTACTACTTTAGGAGACTTAACATCTAAATCAGAATTAGAAATGATGAAAATTCGTAATTTAGGTAAGAAATCTTTAAAAGAAGTAATCGATAAAATTAAAGAAATGGGACTTAAATTCCGTGACAACGATTAATAGTTAGGAGGAATATTATGGCTTATAGAAAATTAGGACGTACTAATAAGCACAGAAGAAGCATGTTAGCTAATTTAGCTAGAGATGTTATCAACAACGAAAGAATTGAAACAACTGAAACAAGAGCTAAAGAAGTTAAAAGATTAGTTGATAAACTAATTACTTATGGTAAAAATGGTTCTTTAGTATCTAGAAGAAATGCTTTAGCAATTTTACATAATGATGCTGAAACTGTTAATAAAATTTTTGACGATTTAGCACAAAGATATGCTGATCGTGATGGTGGATATACTAGAATTTTAAAGTTAACTGAACGTCGTGGTGACGATGCTTTAATGGTTATTTTAGAATTAGTTGAAGGAGATGCTAAATAGCATCTTTTTTCATTTATACTAGAACTCTTTACCAATTTTTGGTATAATTTAAAAGGATGTGATTAAATGATCAATATAATTGATAAGAATAATACCTATATTGCTGATACAGTAAAGATAGGAGATAATTGTACTATTTATCCTAATACAGTTATTGAAGGTAATACAGTTATAGGAGATAATACTACAATATATATGAGTAGTTATATTAAAGATTCAATTATAGGTAAGAATAATATTATATATACATCTTATATTGTAAATAGTAAAATAGGTGACAATAATCAAATAGGTCCTTATGCCAATATAAGAGAAAATAATGATATTGGTAATAATAATAGATTAGGTAGCTTTGTAGAATTAAAAGCTAATGTAATAGGTAATGGTAATAAAATCCCACATTTATCATTTGTTGGTGATGCTGAATTAAAAAATGATATCCACATAGGATGTGGAGCTATCACTGTAAATAAAAAAGTAGATTCTGGAGTAGGTGAAAGAGAAAAAGTAAAAATTGAAGACAATGCTTTTATTGGTTGTAATGCTAATTTATTAGCGCCTTTAACTCTTAGTAAAAATTCTGTCGTTGCTGCTGGTTCAACGATAACTGATGATGTACCAGATAATGCTTTAGCAGTCGCGCGTACAAGACAAACGATAAAAGAAAATTATCACTAATTTTCTTTTTTTTATAAATAACTTAAAATGACTAAAGTATATCATTATGACAGAAAAGTAGAATATCGATTTATAGAAAGTATGGTATAAATATGTTAGAAAAGATAATAGAAACCATCTTAATTACGATGGTTTTACTTTATATATCACATAGTTTTATAGATAATAATTTGAAAAGATTAAATGTAATTATATATTCCATTATTATGGTAATATTATTATCTATAAATAGTCTACATGATTTTTTAATTATTAAGTTAATTAACATGTTAGTTATATCTATTATTATCTTTAAATACTTATTTAATACGCGTATAAAGAGAGTTATAACTTTACCTTTATTATTTGAATTAACATATTTTATTATCAATATATCTTTAACAAAAGTTATGCACACTAAACTTTTAATAATGTGTATCGTTTCTTTGTTTTGCACATCAATCATCTTTAAAATTAAATATTTTAAAAAGTTATACACAAGAATCGAAAATTATATTCTAAAATTAAATAATGAACATGTTATCATTTTGTTTATATTAAGTTTACTTTTATGCAATTTTGTTACTTTTAGCCATTATTATAACAATGCCTTTTTATTAACAATTATTATTGTTATTTCTATGATTGCTACTATATCTACATACTTATACATTAAAATGCGATCTGAATATTATAATATATTTAATCGATATAATAGCAATATTTTAAGTCTTAGAGAATTAGAACAAGTGTTAAATAATTATCGTGTTGATAATCATGAAAATAAGAATCAATTATTAACAATTCGAAATATGACATCTAATAAGAAAGTAATTAATTTTATTGATACTATTTTAAATAATAAAATTAAAGATAATGCTAATATTATGCATGAAACTAGTATATTACCTAGTGGAGGAATAAGAGGACTAATATACTCTAAAATGTTAGTTATGGCTAATAAAGATATTGAATGTGAATTAGATGTTGAACAAGCTATTCGTATAGTTGATATGAAAGAATATAGTGATGAACTAGTATTGGATATATGTAAGATATTAGGAATCTTTTTAGATAATGCTATTGAAGAAGTAGAAACATTAGATGATAAGTATATCTTTATTGAAATGTATATGGAAGATAAATCTATTATCACTTCTATTACTAATACTTATAATCATGATTTAGACCCTGATGATATATATCAATTAGGCTATAGTACCAAAGGAAAGAATCATGGATATGGTTTATCATTAGTAAGAAAAATTATAAATAAAAATGATAAGTTAAATACATATCATAAGATAAGTGATAATGAATTTACACAAATATTAGAAATAAATAGAAACGACTAAAGAATATTTTGTCGTTTTTTGTATGCCTGTTAGGTCTAGTTTGTCTTTATAAGATTGTTATATAATTAATCTAGGAGGGATGATTAAATGATAAGTGGTAAAGTAAAATGGTTTAATAATGACAAGGGTTATGGCTTTTTAGAGGTAGAAGGAAAGGAAGATATCTTTGTTCATTATTCTGCCATAAAGTCTAAAGGATATAGATCCTTATTAGAAGGACAATATGTAAATTTTGAATTAATTAATACCGCAAAAGGCCTACAAGCTAAAAATGTTGAAGAAATTAAAACGCTTGTCTAATTAAACTATTAATGTAGATTTATCTACATTTTTTTGTTTATCAAAGTATATATTTATGTTATAATGAAATTGGAAGGGAATGATATTATGAAATTTAATATTCATGGAAAGAAAGTAGAAGTAACCGATGCTATTCGAAATTACATTGAAGAAAAAATTGGGAGATTAGATAAGTATTTTGAAAATCCAGAAGATATTACGGCTAAAGTAGTAATTAGAATAGTTGGCATTGAACAAATCGTTGAAGTTACTATTCCAATCCAAAGAGTTGTTCTTCGTGGTGAGGAGCGTCAAACTGATCTATACGCTGCTATTGATATAGTGTCAGATAAGTTAGAAAGACAAATTAGAAAAAATAAAACAAGAATGCAGAAACGTGTAGATAAAGAAGCTATTAAAGGATTTGATTTAAGTTTTGAATCTTTACCTGAACCAGAAGAAGACGACAAAGTTATTGTTAAAAGAAAAGAAATAGAAATGAAACCTATGAGTGAAGAAGAAGCTATTCTTCAAATGAACTTAGTAGGACATGAATTCTTCGTATTTACTAATATGGAAACAGGTAATGTTGATGTATTATATCGAAGAAAAGATGGCAATTATGGAATTATTGAAACAAAATAGGCTAATGCCTATTTTTCTTTGATATTTTAAGGAAAATTTAAATGTTTTACTATTATTTTAATTTAATAATTGATATAATATATCTGTACCCAAATTTTGAGATAAAGGAGGACACTTATGAATCTATTTAAAAGATTATTTGATCATGAGTATAAAGAATTAAAAAGATTTGAAGCTATGGCTGAGCAAGTAGTAGCTTTAGATGAAGAATATAGTGCTCTTAGTGATGAAGAATTAAAAAGTAAAACAGATGAATTTAAAGAAAAACTTGCTAATGGCGAAACATTAGAAGACATAAAAATAGAAGCATTTGCTACTGCTAGAGAAGCTGCTTATCGTGTTATAGGAGAGAAACCTTTCTTTGTACAAGTTGTAGGTGGATTTGCTATACACTATGGTAATATAGCAGAAATGAAAACTGGTGAAGGAAAAACTTTAACAGAAACAATGCCTGCTTATTTAAATGCTTTAACAGGCGATGGAGTACATATTATTACTGTAAATGAATACTTAGCTGAACGTGATGCTAATTGGATGGGAGAAATATATCGTTTCTTAGGATTAACAGTTGGTGTTAACTATCGTGAAAGTACAACAACAGAGAAAAAAGAAGCTTATAACTGTGATGTATTGTATTCTACGAATAATGAAATTGGTTTTGACTATTTAAGAGATAATATGGTTATAAGAGCTAGTGATCGTGTTGCTAGGCCTCTTAACTTTGCTATTATCGATGAGGTAGACTCTGTATTAATAGATGAAGCTAGAACACCATTAATTATATCTGGTGGACACATGCAATCAACAAATTTATATATTCAAACAGATAAATTTGTTAAAGGCTTAAAAGAAAATAAAGGCTATGTTTATGATGAACAAACAAAAGCTACTGTTCTAGATCCTATAGGAATAGAAAAAGCTGAAAAAACGTTTAATGTTAATAACTTATATGATATTGAAAATACTAGTTTAGTACACTTTATTAATCAATCATTAAAAGCTAACTATGCAATGCATAAAGATATTGATTATGTTGTTAAGGACGATAAAGTTGTTATAGTTGATCCATTTACAGGACGTTTAATGGAAGGACGTACTTATTCTGATGGTTTACATCAAGCTATTGAAGCTAAAGAAGGAGTAACTATTAATGAAGAAACAAAGACTTTAGCAACCATTACTTTCCAAAACTTATTCCGTATGTATAAGAAATTAGCAGGTATGACAGGTACAGCTAAAACAGAAGAAGAAGAACTACGTGATATTTATAATATGTATGTTATATGTATTCCGACAAATAAACCTGTTATTCGTGAAGATTGTAAGGATTTATTATTTGCTACTAAAGAAGGTAAATATAAAGCTATTGTTAATGAAATAAAAGAAAGACATGCTATAGGGCAACCAGTATTAGTTGGTACTATAGCTGTTGAAACAAGTGAATTAATTAGTGAAAGATTAAAAAAAGCTAAAATACCTCATGAAGTATTAAATGCTAAAAATCATGCTCGTGAAGCAGAGATAATAGCGCATGCAGGTGAAAAAGGTGCTGTTACTATTGCTACTAATATGGCAGGACGTGGAACCGACATTAAGTTAGGAGAAGGAGTTAAAGAACTTGGAGGACTTTGTGTTATAGGTACTGAAAGACATGAATCTAGACGTATTGATAACCAATTACGTGGACGTTCAGGTCGTCAAGGAGATCCAGGTTTTAGTCAATTCTGTGTATCATTTGAAGATGATTTAATGGTAAGATTTGGAGCAGATCGTGCTAAAAATATTTTAGCTCGTGCAGGATTTTCTGGAGATGCTGCTATACGTAATAGTGCTTTAGCTAAATCTATTGAATCAGCTCAAAAGAGAGTTGAAGGTAATAACTTTGATATTCGTAAAACATTACTTGAATATGATAATGTTATAAATGAACAACGTGAAATAATATATGAAAAACGTAATATCATATTAGATAATGATTCAATTCATGACTCTATCTTAGAGACATTTAAAAACTATGTTGGCGATGTTGTTTTTGAACATGTTTTAGATGGTAAGTTTGATCATGAAGATGTAAGTGAAATGATAGAATACTTTAAAAATGAAGTTGAAGTAAATCTTACAGAAGAAGATTTTGAAGATTCTAATATTGATACTATTACAGAAAATATTTATAAAAAAGTTGTTGATAAATTCAATGCTAAAATAGAAGAATTACCAGAAGAAATAATTAACGACTTTGAAAAAGCTATTTCACTACGTGTTATAGATATGTTCTGGATGGAACACATCAATACTATGGCTCATCTACGTGAAGGTATTCACTTAAGAGGATATGCACAAGAAAATCCATTACGTGCTTATAAGAGTGAAGGATATGAATTATTTGATGAATTACTTGTTAAAATAGATAGACAAACAACAGTTTATTTATTAAAAGCAGAAATAAGACATAATACAGAACGTAAGGAAGTTGCTAAAGGTGTAGCTAATCAAGACTTAAATAAAGTAAAGAAAGCTACTCCAAAACGTGTTAATAAAATAGGACGTAATGAACCATGTCCATGTGGAAGTGGAAAGAAGTATAAGAACTGTTGCGGTAAATAGCCCGTAAAATAAGGGTTTGCGAGGATTTAAAGATTTTAAAAAATCGCAAAAAAAAACTATAAAGATAGCATTTGAATGCTATCTTTTTTCGCTCATATAGAAAAAATAGGTAAAATAATGGTTTCTATGAGTCTAAAAATGATGCCTGATGGAATAATTATGACAGGTGATGATGAACCCTGTTCGTTTATTATTGGACAAGTAATAAATTTTAAAGATGTTAAAGCATATATTGCTGATAATTATGTTGAATTTAAAATAATATATTTAGATACTGGAGTTGTGAGTATACCAGTAGCTGTAAATAGTGAAAACTTTGATTTGAATAAATTAAAAAAAGACACATTAATTGGAATGATAGCTAATATTAAAGCAGACTTGAGTGAATAATAATATTGAACTTTTTTTAAAATCATAGTATTATTAGGATGTAACATTTAGTTATTATTTTGACCAGATGTGATTGAATGCTAATATAGATACTATTAAAGATATACATATATACATTAAAAGTATTATGACAATCAAATTTACCATTATTTAAAAAATAATTATTAAATGGCGAAAGGGAAATTTATTATGAAATTATTTGATATCTTTAAAAAAAGACAAGAAAAAGAAAAGGTGGAACCATTAGAGCAGAATCAACAACAAATAGCTCTTGAAAGAGAAATATATGATGCTGTAGCTGATACATATATGGGTGATTTTGACAGTTTTAGAAAACTTTCAGATGCTGAAAAAAAATATTGGGAAGGACTTTATTTGTTAGCTTGCGACTTACGTGATAATCATTTTGATGAAGTAAAGAAACGTTATTTTAGTGTTAAAATAGTTGATTATAATGATAATTTTAGTATGCAAAAAGCGGTTGCTGAAATTAAAGAAGCAGAAAGAGAGTTAGAAGATTTTTGTAAAGCAAGTGGAGAACAAGTTTCTTTAAAAGAATTTTTCTTATTAGGAGAGATGAAGAGAGAGGAATTGGCTCTAAAACTTTCTAGAATTGCATTAAAAAATGCTAGATCTGAATTGAATGATCAATTTAAAAGAAATCAAGCTGAAGTAGAACGAATGGATGAAATTAATAGACAATATGATAAAGCAGTGACTGATTATTTTAGTAGTGAAGATTACAGAAAATCAGTCGCTAGAACTAATGAAGAATTTGAAGAAATAATGAAAAAACATTAAAAAAATATGTTTTTATATATTAATTATATTGATGATAAATAATCTGTATTTATACTTAAAATATTAATTTGAATAAGCTTGTAATAGTGGTAAATAACTCGCAAAACCTATGAATAAGGGAAATGCGAGTTTTTTTAAAAAAACTAAAATAAGAGATATAGGCACTTTGATTTATGTATTTGCCTTAAGGGATAAAAATATATTATATTTTCATGGTATAATGATATATGAAAGTAGTGATAACATGGCAAATTATGTTTATAATAGAATTATATGTAACGATGAAACAGCCTCTCTTTTTCATATTATGATGAAAGTGTAATAAATGAATTAATTAATTAATTATATAGATGATACTAATATTATAATATCGAGCATATTTAAAAAGATTTTTAAATTCTAAAAAAGTAAGCGAATTTAGTAGAATGGAGTTGTTATTAAAAATGGACGAAAGTATTTTAAATATAATTGCATCTGTATATGTTTTCAATAATACATCAGACTTTGGTTTTTATAATTCATACAGAAATTTTTGTTTAAAAAATATTGTAAGATTAGATTTTACATATGGCTCTAAAGAGGTAAAAGTATATTCAACACCTGAAGAATATGTTTTATCTGATTCAAAGAGTAATGAAATAAAATCACTTTTTAATAAGTATTATCCTAAGTTACATAAAATAGATCAATCAGAAATAGATAATTTAAAAAAGTATTTTTTAATTATATTTGTTAATGGAGAAAAAGAATATTATAGTTATAATGATGAGTTTAATGAAATTTTTTCTTGCGATAAATCAGATGCAATAAGCAGTAAACCCAATGTGGTTTCAACACCATATTTAAAGTTTGAAAACAGTCATGAATCTTATAAATATAAAATTATTAACGATATAGGAGTTAATTTAAGAAATAAAAATTTCTCTAGTATATATAGCTATTTATCTGATGATTGTGTAGTCAATTATAATCAGTTAAGAATATCAGGACTTAACGAATTAAAAAGAGAAATAAAAAATAGATGTGGCTTTTTTAATTATAAACTTAAAAAAGTTAATTTTTATAATTGTATGAAAGGATATTTAAATAATGGGGCAAGTGAGGTTTGTTTAGAAATCGACTTTGTAGATAAAAATTATAAAACTATTAAATATCTTCTTTATTTCCAATTTAATGTGAATAATTTAATTGAAAATATTAATATAAAACCATTAGATGAAAGCATACATATGAAAAGTATCACTGGTGATAATTTAAAAGATTTATTAAATTCAAGATATGATGATTATAGTCTCTAATTTTAGATAAATATCAGTTGTATGTGGAATAGATATTAATAAGTTTATTAGTAGAAAAAAAGATTTCATTTGTAAATGAAATCTCAGACTGTTGACAAAGTAAAATTTGTTAATAGTCTTTTTATTTTTCGAAAAATGTATTATAATTAAATTGCGA
>CANQON010000007.1 GCA_947625505.1 uncultured Bacilli bacterium | reverse complement strand
GCTTTAGATAATGGAAGTTATTTTACATCAAACAATTAATTTTTAGGGAAGATAAGTAATGATCTTCCCTTTATTAACAAGCAAAAATAAAAGATAAAAAATATGTATTGACAAATAGTCTTGTTTGAAATATAATTAGTACATAAGCGTTTTGACGTGGAAGAAGTAGTAATAAAAACTAATTAAAGCGAGTTAGGTATGGTGTGAGCTAACAATCAAGATTATTATGAATAACATCCACTAGTTGTTAGACTGAACAGTAATAAGTAGGTTTAATCGGAAGTAATCCGTTACCATATTACACGATTTAGATGAATCGATAAAGAGATCAATTATATTGATAAATTGGGTGGCACCGCGGATTATATTCGTCCCAATGGAGGACGAGTTTATTTATTAAATGCTCAATTAGCTCAGTTGGTAGAGCATCCGGCTGTTAACCGGCAGGTCGTAGGTCCGAGTCCTACATTGAGCGCCACTTTTGCCTGATTAGCTCAGTTGGTAGAGCATCCGGCTGTTAACCGGCAGGTCGTAGGTCCGAGTCCTACATCAGGCGCCACTTAATAAATTACAAGTCCTTAAGGACTTGTTTTTTTGTATATAGGAAGGTGATATAATGCATAAATTTACAGAAGAAGTAGTAGATGATTTAGCAGATAAGTTATTAATTGGTTTAACGAAAGAAGAAAATAAGATGGTATTAGATGAGTTTGAAAAGATAGATGCTGATATCGATAAATTAAACGCTATTAAAGGGTTAGATAAAGTAGAACCAATGACGCATTGCTTAGATGATTTTGTTTATGAATTAAGAGAAGATGAAGTAGAAGAAAGTGTACCTATTGATGATTTACTTCAAAATTGTGATGACTATGTTGATACAGAAATTAAAGTACCAAAAGTTGTCGGAAATGAAAGTGTTTAGGTGATAATATGATGGAAAAAGGTATAGTTGAATTACATGAAGCATTAGTAAATAAAGAAGTAACTAGTGAAGAATTAGTTAAAGAATCTTTAGCGAAAGCTCATGAAGTTCAAGATAAATGTAATGCTTTTGTAACTATTTTAGATGATGTTAAAGCTTTAGAAGTAACTGATGATTTATTATCTGGTATTCCTTATGGACTTAAAGATAATTATAGTACAAAAGATATTTTAAGTACGGGATCTAGTAATACCTTAAAAGATTATGTTCCTTTCTTTGATGCAACATCGGTTATTAATTTAAAGAGTCATAATGCTATATGTATTGGTAAAACAACAATGGATGAGTTTGGTATGGGAGGAACAGGTACAACAGCTCATACAGGTATTATAAGAAATCCATGGGATTTAGAGAGACAATGTTCAGGTTCTTCATCTGGTAGTGCTGCTTCCGTAGCTGCTGGCGTATTTCCATATGCGACAGGATCTGATACAGGAGATTCTATTCGTAAACCTGCTGCTTATTGTGGTATTGTTGGATATAAACCTACTTATGGTATGATATCTCGTTATGGATTATTTCCTTTTGCTTCTAGTTTAGATCACTTAGGATGTTTAACACGTAGTGTTAGAGATGCTGCTATTGTCGTTGATGCTATGAAAGGTATTGATAAATATGATATGACTAGTTGGGATTCTAGTAATATGCATTTATATGAATCCTTAAGTGATAATGTTAAAGGTAAGAAATTATGTTATATCAAAGAGATATGTGATCCTAGTAATTATCCTGATGCTTCTAAAGAATTAAAAGAACATTTAGATAATTTCTATAAAACTTTAGAGTTATGTAAAAAGATAGGTATGGAAGTAGAAGAAGTATCAGTTGATATGAAATTACTTAATGCTTTATCTTCTGTTTATGTTGTTATATCATGTGCGGAAGCAACATCTAATATGTCTAATTTAACAGGTATTGTATTTGGACCACGTAGTGAAGGTAAGAACTATGTTGAGATGATGAAAAATTATCGTACTAAAGGTTTTTCTTCTTTAATTAAACGTCGTTTTATTATTGGATCATATGTTTTACAAGCTGAAAATAAAGATCGTTATTTCAATAATGCGCAAAGAGTTAGACGTTTAATCGTTGATACTTGGAAAGATTTATTTAAGAAGTATGATGCGGTTATCTTACCTGTTGGAGGAGGACCTGCTAAATACTTAGATGAAAGTAAAAATAAAGATTATACTAATAGTCGTATCTTAGAAGAACATTTACAAATAGGTAATTTTGGAGGATTTCCTTCAATTACTATTCCTAATGGCTTTGTTAGTAATTTACCTGTTGGTATTAATATTACAGGTAATTGTTATGATGATATTAATGTCTTAAATATAGCTTATGCTTTGGAAGGACAAATGAATTATAAGAATCAAATAGCTAAGGAGGTAAAATAATGGATGGATATAAAGTATTAATAGGACTTGAAATGCACTGTGAAATTAGTGAGACTAATTCGAAAGTATTTAGTAGCGCTGAAAATTCATATAAAGAAGTACCTAATTCTAATATAAGACCTCTTGATATGGGATTTCCAGGGACATTACCTCGTGTTAATAAAAAAGCTGTTGAAATGGCTTTAAAAGCTAGTATGATTTTAAATTGTAAACAACCAGAATATATGTATTTTGAAAGAAAGAATTATTATTATCCTGATATGCCTAAGAATTATCAAATAACGCAAGAAACTAAACCAATTCCTGTTGGCATTTATGGGTCTTTAACTTTTGATTATAAAGATGAGCCTAGAACAGTTAGAATTAATAATATTCACTTAGAAGAAGATGCGGCATCACAAGATCACTATGCTAATTTCTCAACGATTGATTATAATCGTGCAGGAGTACCACTACTAGAATTAGTAACTGAACCTGATTTAAGAAGTGCTGATGAAGCTGTAGCTTTCCTAGAAACTATGCGTTCTATTTATCAATATGCAGGTATTAGTGAAGCTGATAGCCGTAAAGGACAAATTAGATGTGATGTTAATGTTTCGATTATGGATGAAAACTTAGATGACACTGATCCTAAAAACTGGGGAACAAAAGTTGAAATAAAAAATGTTAACTCTTTTGGTGGTGTAAGAGACGCTATTAACTATGAGATTGAACGTCAAGTAGAATTAAAAGAAACAGGTAAATATGATGAAATGGAACAACAGACAAGACGTTGGGATGAAGATACGTTTACAACTAAATTTATGCGTAGTAAAGTAGATGCCATTGACTATCGTTATTTTGTTGAACCTAATATACCTAAATATAAGATTAGTAAAGAATGGTTAGAGAAAATACGTGAAAGTATTCCTGAACTTGCTAATGAAAGAAAAGAAAAATATATGAATGAATTTGGTTTATCAGAATATGATTCAAAAGTAATCGTTAAAGATAAATCTATATCTGATTTCTATGAAGATACTCTAAAATTAGGAGCTGATCCTAAATCATCAGCTAACTGGTTAACAAGTGTTATTTTAGGATATTTAAATAAGAATGAAATAGAGATAAAAGACTTATTCTTAACTCCTAAAATGTTAGTTGATTTAATGGATATGGTTAAAGAAGGTAAGATATCTTCTAAACAAAGTAAAGAAGTATTAAATAAAGTATTAGAAGATAAAAAAGAACCTAAAGAAATTGTTAAAAAATTAGGTGTAACCCAAATATCCGATGATAAAACAATTCGTGATATTGTTGTTAAAGTATTAGATGAACATCCTGATTTAATTGAAGATCATCGTAAAGGTAAAAATACATTTGATTTCTTCGTTGGACAAGTAATGAAAGCTACTAGAGGACAAGCTAATCCTAGTTTAACGGCTGATATTATTCGTGAAGAAATAGATAAGAGGTAATTATGAGTATAGACTTAAGAGATATATTTAAAAATAAGGATGAATATCTTAATAAAGAAGTAACTATTCAAGGATGGATACGTAATCATCGTAAACAAAAAGAATTTGGTTTTATTGATTTTAGTGATGGTACTTGTTTTAAACATTTACAAGTTGTCTATGATAATAAACTAAGTAATTTTGCTGATATTACTAAATTACGTATTGGTAGTGCGATTACTGTTATAGGTAAAATTACACCTTCATTAAAAAATAGTGATGATGTCGAAATGCAAACGACTAGTGTTACTTTAGAAGGAGATTGTGATGAAGATTTTCCTATTCAACCTAAAAGACATACAAGAGAATTTCTTCGTGAGGTAGCATATCTTCGTCCACGTACTAATTTATTTAATGCGGTCTTTAGAGTACGTAGTGTAGCTGCGCATGCTATTCACGAATATTTTCAAGATCGTGGATACGTTTATTTCCATGCCCCTTTAATTACAGCTAGTGACTGTGAAGGAGCAGGTGAAATGTTTCAAGTAACAACCTTGGATTTAGATAAAATAGCTTCTTTAGGTAAAGTTGATTATAGTAAAGATTTCTTCGGTAAACATGCTTCTTTAACAGTATCTGGCCAATTAGAAGCTGAAACATGGGCTCTATCATATAAGAAAACTTATACTTTTGGACCTACATTTCGAGCTGAAAACTCTAATACTAAGACACATGCTAATGAATTTTGGATGATTGAACCTGAAATAGCTTTTTGTGATTTAGAAGAAGATATGAATATTATGGAAGACATGCTAAAGTATGTTGTTAAATATGTTTTAGATGCATGTCCTGATGAAATAGCTTTCTTTGATTCTTTTGTTGAAAAAGGTTTAAAAGATAAATTAGTTAAATTAATTAATAGTGAATTTGTTCGTATTGATCATGAAGAAGTTATTCGTATCTTAAAAGAAGCTGATGTTAAATGGGAATTTCCTCCCGAATATGGTGAAGATATCGCCAAAGAACATGAAAAATATATTACGGAATATTTTAATGGACCAGTCTTTATTAAGAATTGGCCTAAAGATATAAAAGCCTTCTATATGAAACAAAATCCTGATGGTAAGACAGTAGCTGCTGTAGATCTTGAAGTACCTGGAGCAGGAGAGTTAATGGGAGGTTCACAACGTGAAGAATCATATGATAAATTAATTAAACGTATGGATGAATTAAAGATGGATAGTGCATCTTTAGATTGGTATTTAAATTTACGTCGATATGGTGGATGTGTTCATTCTGGTTTTGGAATGGGATTTGAACGTCTACTTATCTATTTAACAGGTGTTGAGAATATTCGTGATGTTATTCCTTATCCTCGTACACCAAATAATTGTGATTATTAATTACTAAAAGGAGGGGTGTTTGTGAGCACAAAATATCGTGATATGTACTGTGGTGATATAACCGAGAAAAAAATAGGAAAGACTGTAAGAGTAGCAGGTTGGATTGAAAATATTAGGGATCATGGAGGAGTTATCTTTTTAGATATACGTGATGAGCATGGAGTTTTACAAATAGTTAGTAATGATGATTCTATCTTTAATGGATTAACGAAAGAATCAGCTGTTACGGTTTTAGGTACTATTCGTAAACGTGATGAAGATGATTATAATGAAAAGATTAGTACAGGTACTATCGAATTATTAGTTAAGGAAATAGAAGTATTAGGTGCTTCTTTACATGAATTACCTTTTATTATTCAATCATCTACGAGTGTATCAGAAGATGTAAGATTAAAATATCGTTATTTAGATTTACGTAATGATAAAGTTCATCATAATATTGTCTTGCGTAGTCAAGTCTTAAAATTTATTCGAAATAAAATGGATAAACTAGGTTTTACGGAAGTACAGACACCTATAATTACAGCTTCATCTCCTGAAGGGGCAAGGGATTTTATTATTCCATCACGTCGTTTTAAAGGTAAGTTTTATGCTTTACCTCAAGCACCACAAGTATTTAAAGAGTTATTAATGGTATCAGGTTTTGATAAGTATTATCAAATAGCCCCTTGTTTTCGTGATGAAGATACGAGAGCTGATCGTACTTTAGAATTTTATCAATTAGATTTAGAGATGGCTTTTGTTACGGAAGAAGATGTATATAAAGTAGGGGAAGATATTTTCTATGATATTTTTACAAGCTTTAGTGATAAATATGTTAGTCCTAAGCCTTTTAGAAGAATATCTTATAAAGACGCTATGTTAAAGTATGGTACTGATAAACCTGATTTACGTAACCCATTAGAGATAATTGATGTTAGTGAGGTATTTATTGAATCAGAGTTTAAGCCTTTTCGTAACTCAGTTGTACGCGCTATTAAAGTAGATGATTTAGCTAGTAAATCTAACTCATGGTTTAATGAATTAGTTGAATATGCTAAAAAGATAGGTATGCCTGGTATTGGTTATATTACTGTTATGAGTGATATGTCTTTTAAAGGACCTATTGATAAATTCTTAACGGATGAAGATCGTAAGAAATTAATTTCTTTAGCAAATTTAAAGGTTGATAGTGTCTTATTCTTTATTGCTGATCATAAAGAATTAGTTGCTAGTAAACAAGCAGGTATGATTAGAACTGAATTAGGTAAAAGATTAGATTTAATACCTAATGATCGTTTTGAATTTTGTATTATTAATGATTTCCCAATGTTTGAATTAGGTGATGATGGTAAATATGATTTTTGTCATAACCCATTTAGTATGCCTCATGGGGGTATTAAAGATTATGATAATAAAAATATTGAGGATATCTTAGCTTATCAATATGACTTTGTATGTAATGGTAATGAAATGGCAAGTGGAGCTGTTCGTAATACTGACTTAGAATCTTTAACTAAAGGATTTGAAATTGTCGGTTATACTAAAGATGAAGTCGAAGAAAAATTTAAATCTTTATTTACAGCTTTTAAATATGGTGTACCTCCACATGCAGGTATGGCACCTGGTATTGATCGTATTCTTATGTTACTTTTAGATGAGCCAAATTTAAGAGAAGTACAAGCTTTCCCTATAAGTGCTAGTGGAGAAGATAAAATGATGGGTTGCCCTAGTACCTTATCGGAAGAACAATTAAGAGAAGCTCATATCAAAATAAGATAAAAAGGAGTATTAAAAAATACTCTTTTCTTGCGTTAATTGACAAATAACCAAATATAGTATAGAATATCTTCGTGAAGAAAGGGGGAGTTATATGAAACAAAGGTTTCATGAAGTTTTACAAAATTATAAAAAACTTTTTAAAGAAGCTTTGACAGATTTAAAAACAAAGGGAAGAAGACATCGTCAAATTCCTAACATGTTAACTTTAACAAGATTAATAGCTGCTCCTTTATTTATTATTCCTGCTGCAGTAGCAGGTAATATACCTTTAATTGTAGGTTTTACTGCTATATTCTCTTTAACTGATGCTTTAGATGGCTTTATTGCTCGTAAATGGAATTTAACTAGTGAATTAGGTAAAGACTTAGATGCTATATGTGATAAGGTATTTGCAGGTACTTTATTATTAGGAGCTAGTGCCTTTAATCCTATGTTATTAATTAATTTAGTTTTTGAAGCTGTAATAGCTATTATTAATGTTAAAGGAAAATTAGAGACACAATCTCCTAGATCTTTATATGTAGGAAAAATTAAGACTTGTGTGTTATATCCTTTACTAGGTGCAGGCTTCTTAAATCATTTTATCGATATATCTTTAATATTTGTAACTTTATTTATTTCAACTGTTACAATGCAAATGCTAACAGTTGCTTCATACTTACTTAAGTATGATCATGATAAAAAAGGGAAAATGGAAAACAAAAAAGAAATAGAAGATGTTACAATTAGTGAAGAAACTGGTGAAGAAAAAGAAAAAACTTTAGGTAAAGAATTAGAACAAGGTGATAAAAAAGCATCAATAAGTCGTATTTCAGAGTATCGTGAGATGCGAGATTTATTAATGCATGAAGCCGAAATTAATTATCCCTCGTGTCAAGAAGAACAAAAAGGGCACGAAAAAAAATTGAAGTAAGCATTACTTCTTTTTTTTGTCAAAATGCTTAAAACATGATATTATATATATCGGAGGGTATATGAAGAATTCAAGACTTTATATTATCGTAAGACCAATTGTTAGTTTTTTATTTCGTTTGGTATTTCAACCTAAGATTATTGGTAAAGAAAAAATACCTAAGGAAGGACGTATTGTTCTAGCTGGTAATCATACTCATAATTTAGATTGTATTTTACTTTTGTCTAGTACAAAAAGACCTATTCATTTTTTAGCTAAAGTTGAATTATTTAGAGGTATTAAAGGAGTTATCTTTAAACATTTAGGATTAATACCTGTTGATCGAAGTGTTAAAAATCCTGAAGCATTACATGCTGCTATGGACTATTTAAATGATGATCATTTGATTGGAATATTCCCTGAAGGAACAATTAGTCATACTAATGAATTATTACCTTTTAAAATAGGAGCAGTTAAAATGGCTTATGAAACTAATACTCCTATTATACCTTTTATTATTAAAGGAAAATATAAATTATTCTCTAAAAATTTACAAGTTGAATTTTTAGATCCTATATACATAAGTGAAGATTTAGATAAAGAAAATAATAAATTGCGTGATATTATTAAAGAAAAAACGGAGGGATAACATGGCAATTTTTGATATATTTAGAAAGAAAAAACCAATACCTGCTCCTTGGGCAAAGTATTACACGGAAGAAGAAATGAACTATAAAATACCTAATATAAGTATTTATGATCAAGTAAAAAAAAGTTCGATTAAATATCCTAATTATATAGCTATTAAATATATGAATAAGAAAATTAAGTATAAAGATTTAATTAAGATAATTGATCGTGTTAGTTTATCTTTTCGTGAATTAGGTGTTAAAAAAGGAGATATTATTACTATTTGTTTACCTAATGTACCTGAAGCTTTAATAACGCTTTATGCTTTAAATAGATTAGGAGCTATAGCTAATATGCTACATCCTTTATCAGCTGAAGAAGAAATAAAACAAAGTTTAATTTCCACAAAAAGTAAATTTATGGTTTTAGTTGATATGTTTTATGATAAGATTGAGAATACAATTAGAGAGACTAGAGTTCAAAAAGTAATTTTTGTTTCTCCAGCTGACTCTTTAAATCCTATTATGCGTTTAGGATATAATCTTAAACAAATAGGTAAATATAAAAAATATCCTCATGATGATTTGTTTATAAGTTGGCGTAAATTCCGTAAAATGCATTTATCATCTAATGTTGAACCTAAAACAAAATTTGGACGTAATACACCTGCTGTTATTTTACATAGTGGAGGAACAAGTGGTACTCCTAAAAATGTTGTTATACAAAATAGATCATTTATTCTAGCTGCTCATCAAGAACAAATTCAAATGAAACGTTTAGTAGCAGGTGATTGTTGTTTAGCTATTATGCCTAATTTCCATGGTTTTGGTCTTAGTGTCCTTATGCATACACCATTAGCTTTAGGTTGTTATTCTATATTAGTACCACAGTTTGATTCTAAAAAGTTTGATACCTTATTTAAAAAGACAAGACCTACTTGTGTACTAGGTGTTCCTACTTTATATGAAGCTTTAATAAATTCGCATAATGAAAAAGACTTAGATTTATCCTTCTTAAAATATGTTGTTAGTGGAGGAGACATATTAAGTAAAAAGTTAGAAGATCGTATTAATGAATACTTTAAAGAACATAATTCAACAGCTGTTATTACGCAAGGATATGGCCTTTCAGAAGCTTTAGCGGCTGTTACACTAGCTTGTGATGATATTAATAAAAGTGGATCAGTTGGTATTCCTTTAGCAGGTAATTATATAAAGATAATTAATCCTGCTACGCAAGAAACTTTACCTTATGGTGAAGTAGGAGAAATCGTCGTTAATGGTAAAGCATTAATGATGGGATATTTAAATAATGAAAGTGAAACAAATGCAGTATTACAAGTACATAAAGATGGACATGTATGGCTACATACAGGTGATTTAGGTTATATGGATACTGATGGTTTTATCTTCTATAAAGGACGTACTAAACGTATGATTATTACTAGTGGATATAATGTTTATCCATCACATGTTGAAGAGGTAATAGAATCACATCCTGCTGTTTTACAATGTACAGTTATTGGTATACCACATCCTTACAAACAAGAAGTAGGTAAAGCCTTTATTGTTTTAAAAGATGGATTCCATGGCTTATTTGTTAAACAAGAAATTAAAAATTATTGTAAGAAGAATTTAGCTAAATATATGATTCCTTACCAATTTGTCTTTAGAAAACAATTACCTAAAACGAAACTTGGTAAAGTAGATTTTCAAAAATTACGTAGTGATATAGGAGTAGATGATGATGAATAGTAAGATACCATTTTTCTATCGCGCTATGAAATTTCTTTTAACGCCTATCTTTAAATTTTATTATCGTCCAACGATTATTGGTAAAGAAAATATACCTAAAGAAGGACCTATCTTAATTGTTGGTAATCATAAACATTTATATGATCAATGTTTAACTATTATTTCGACTAAAAGAGGTATTCACTATATGGCTAAAAAGGAATACTTTGATGATAAGAAAGTAGCTTGGTTTTTTAAAGCAGCAGGATGTATCTCTGTTGATCGTGCTCATGGCGATGAACATGCTAAAGAACTAGCTTTAAATGTTTTAAAAGATAATGGTGCTGTAGGATTATTCCCTGAAGGTACTAGAAATAAAACTAAAGAGTTTTTATTACCTTTTAAGTTTGGAACAGTATCTATGGCTAGTAAGACTGATGCTTTAATAGTTCCTTTTGGTATTACAGGTGATTATAAATTTCGTAGTAAGAACTTAACAATTAGATATGGTAAACCTTTTAAAGTAGGAGATATGACTTTAGCAGATGCTAATGAAAAACTATATCATGAAGTTGAGAAATTAATGAAACAAAGTTTAAAAGAAAACAAATAATCCCTTAGTTGACAAACTATTTATTAATATATTATAATGTTAATAAGAATAGATAGGGTAAATAAAGGGAGGATTTATATGGATAGTTTAACTTTACAAATTGAATCAGCCATAATTAATATAACCGATAAAATTATTTCTTTTTTACCAAATGATTTATTTATAAGATTAATATTAGTTATGATGACACTAGTTATTGTCTTTGGCATATCTAGATTATTGTCTAAAGAAGATCAAGAAGATACTAATTAGTATCTTTTTTCTTTTTGTGTTATAATAGCGTGTATGTGAGGTGTTCTATGGCTAAAAACTTTTTATTACAACGTGTTAAATATTCTAATGCTCAAACATTTACGACTAATTTGGGTATTAAAATAAGAAGTAAAATATATAAACCATTACAAGTACCTTTACGCATGGCTACAGATGGAAATATTATATTGGAATCTATTCGTATGGAAGATGGACGTTCTATAATTAATGTTGAAAAGGATTTATCTTATTTACATTTAGAAAAGGGAGTTCCTTATATTTTTGCATCTACGCATTCTTTTAATGAAGATATTAATGCGGCTTTATCTATCTTAGATCGTAATGCTTATTTATTATTAGGATCGACTGATCAAGTAGAGAATAATATTCAAGCCCATGCTGTTTGGACACAAGGTATGGTTTATGTTAATCGTATGGATGAACATAGTAGAAAAGAATCAATCAAAAAAATGATTAGATTATTAGATGCAGGAACTAGTGTTTTAATCTTTCCTGAAGGCTCATATAATAATACTGAGAACTTATTGGTAGGACAATTATTTAATGGCCCATATACTTTAGCGCAAATAACAAGATGTAAAGTAGTACCTATGGCATCATTTCGTGAACATGGTTCACCTAATATATATATAACAGTAGGCGAACCTATGGATTTTTCTAATGTATCTAAAGAAGAATATAAAGAAACATTAAGAGATACATTAGCTTCCATGATGTTTGAACTATGGTATCATCATGCAGGACATATAAAAAGAAGTGAATTAACAGGTGATTATCGTACTCGTTTTATGGAAGAACGTAAAAGTGAGTATTTAAAAAATCCTTGGACACGTGATGTATGGGATGAAGAAATAGTTGAATATTATGATGTTATGCATCCAACACCTGAACAAGTAAGACGTTCTTTAGATAGTGTTACCATAACTAAAGATAATGCGGGAATTATGGGACCTATCTTAGTCAAAAGACTAGAAGATCATAAATATGATTTTAAACAATATATGAAAGATACATGGGATAAGTAATAACTTATCCCTTTATATTTATAGATAAATATGTTATAATCTATCTAGAATAAAGGGAGTATAATATATGAGTTTAGAATTTGAATTACCAATGGTATGCATGCTATTTATGTTAATGCTACTAATAGTATACTTTTCGAAAGAAAAGGTTAAATTGGTTGAAAATAAATTTTTTGAAGTTATCTTAATCTGTTCTATGGGTGAAACAGTTATTAATACCATTACCCACTTTTTAGCAGCTATCTATGACTTTGAAACATTTAACTCAGTATTTTATCCATCTATAAATTTCTTCAATAAAATTATGAGTATTTTGTTTGCTACTATTTTTGGTTGTTTATTATGTTATACTCTTAGTATTAGTTATAAGAAATTTAAAGAAAAAAATAGTTTATTAAAAATATCTTTAGGTGTCTTTGTCGTTTTATATTCCATTGCTGCTTTTTTTACAGATGTAACATTAAAAAAAGTAGGTTATGTAACAACATCTGAAGGATCAACTTTATTTTTATCTTATGGCGTTGTTAGTGTTCTTATTTTAGCGAACTTTATTATTACTTTAATTAATTATAAAAAACTAGATAGACGTTATATGGTTATGCTATATATTTTAATATCAATTGTCTTCTTTGCTGTTATCAGTATTAATTTTCCAGGATTTATTATTACGGATTTATTATTAGTTTCTATATGCTATATTATGTTTTTTACCATTGAAAATCCTGATGTCAAGATGATTGAACAAGTATCTTTAGCGCGTGATAATGCTGAAAAAGCTAATCGCGCTAAAACAGACTTTTTATCTAATATGTCTCATGAGATTAGAACACCTTTAAATGCTATTGTGGGATTTAGTGAGTGTATTCTAACTGAAGATTCCTTACAAAAAGCTAAAGAAGATGCTCAAGATATTGTTATGGCTTCTCAAAACCTATTAGAAATAGTTAATGGTATATTAGATATTTCTAAAATAGAAGCTGATAAGATGGAAATCATAGATGTAACATATAATTTAAAAAAAGAGTTAACCGAATTATATAAATTGATTAGTCCTCGTATTGGAGAAAAACCAATTGAAATGAAAGCAACATTTGCTCCTGATATTCCAGAATACTTATATGGCGATATTGGTAAGATTAAACAAATTGTAACTAATATTTTAACTAACGCTATTAAGTATACGGAAAAGGGATATATAACAGCTTGTGTTAATTGCGTCAATCAAGGAAATGAATGTACTTTAATTATTTCTGTGGAAGATACAGGAAGAGGAATTAAGCCTGAAAAGATTGATAAGATATTTGATAAATTTGAACGTTTAGAAGAAGATCGTAATACAACATTAGAAGGTACGGGATTAGGACTTGCTATTACCAAAAGATTAGCGCAAATGCTTGGAGGAAAAGTTGTTTGTCAAAGTAAGTATGGTGAGGGATCTAAATTTACCATATATCTAAAACAAGAAATTACTAATTATCATAAGCCAGAAGTTGCAAATACCGAAGAAGAAACTACCTCTGTGAATATCGAAGGTAAAAAAGTTTTAGTTGTTGATGATAATCGTATTAACTTAAAAGTTGCTGTTAGATTATTAGAGGGATTTAAACTTAATATTGAAGAATCAGAAAGTGGATATGATTGCTTACAAAAAATTAAAGAAGGACATAACTATGATTTAATTCTAATGGATGATATGATGCCTGGAATATCTGGTACCGAAACATTCCATGAACTTCAAAAAAGAAAAGTATATATTCCTGTAGTTGCTTTAACAGCTAACGCTATTGAAGGAATGCGTGAAAAATATTTAGAGGAAGGATTCATTGATTATTTATCTAAACCTATTGATAAAAGGGAATTAGAAAGAATCTTATATAAAGTATTAGGAACAAAACAAGAAACAAAATTTCCTACTTTAAATGATTTATATAATATTGATATTCCTTTACAAAAAAATGATAAGAAAGAATAATATTAGCGTGCTAATATTATTTTTTTTACATCATAAATTATTATAGGTGATTATATGTTTATAAGTCATATGAATGAAAGAATGCGACTTGTCTTAGTCATGATTATATTTTTATTCATTGTTATTGTTTTAAAAGTATTTTATATCCAAGTTATTGATTATAATAAATTAAATAGATATGCTAATGCCTTATGGAGTAGAAACTTACCTTTAGAAGCTAATAGGGGAATTATCTATGATCGCAATGGTACTGTTTTAGCAGGTAATATCACAACAACATCTTTAGTTTTAATACCTAATCAAATTAAAGATAAAGAAAAAGTTGCTACTTTACTTTCAAAAATACTAAATGTATCTTATGATGAAATGTTTAAACATGTAAGTAAGAAAACATCTATTGAAAGAGTTCATCCTGAAGGAAGAAGATTAAGTAGTGCTATAGCAGATCAAATAAATAATTTAAAATTATCGGGTGTTTATCTCGTTAAGGAAGCTAAAAGAGATTATCCATATGACACATTACTTGCTAACACATTAGGTTTCGTAGGCATTGATAATCAGGGATTAAGTGGTTTAGAGTTAATTTATGATAGTTACTTAACAGGTAGTTATGGAGCTATTAAATATTTTAGTGATGCTAAAGGAGAAAACTTAAAATATAGTCAAATATATGAACAGCCTCAGGCAGGAATGAATATAACTTTAACAATCGATTATGATATTCAAGCGGCTTTAGAAAGAGAATTAGATAATGCTATAAGTATGTATAATCCTGACGGAGCATGGGGAATAGTTATGAATCCTAATACAGGAGAAATATTAGCTATGGCATCACGTCCTACTTATTCACCATCTAATTATCAAGATTATACTTTAGAAGAAATAAATCGTAATTTACCTATATGGATGACTTATGAGCCAGGTTCTACCTTTAAAATAATTTCTTTATCAGCGGCTTTAGAAGAAAATTTAATTGATTTAGATAATGATTATTATACAGATACAGGTAGTGTTAAAGTAGGAGGAGCTACTATCCATTGTTGGAAACATGGAGGACATGGATATCAAACATACTTAGAAGTAGTAGAAAACTCCTGTAATCTGAGATTTAAGCAGGAGATACCTATATTATTTAAAAAATATAAAAATTGAAGCAAGGAAAAAAGTTTCTAAATTAAATCATTTGTTCAAATTAATAATACTAAAATTTTTAAATTATAGTGATAGAATAAGTAGAAGAATAAAAAAAATTAGAAATTGTTCGGTAGTCCTGTGAAAAATGACTAAAAAATGATAAAATAACATAAGATTTGTGTCTTAGGAGTGAATATTATGGATAGTAAAAAAATTGGTAAATTTATTGCAAAATTAAGAAAAGAAAATGGAATGACACAAGAAGATTTAGCTAAATCATTATATACAGATAGATCTATAATTTCAAAATGGGAAAGAGGACTATATATACCAAAACATGATATAATATTAAAGATTAGTAATTTATTCAATGTTTCTGTAAATGAGCTATATTATGGTGAAAGACAAAATAGTAAAAATAAAAATAAAGTTAATGAAGTTACTATTAATATAATAAAAGAAAACAAATTAAAAACGAAGAAAATTATTTCTATTGGTATTATTTTTATTACAATGTTAATTTTATTATTCTTTGTATATTATTTTATTAATAATTATAATTCAATAAGCGTATATACAGTTAGTGGAGAAACTCGAAATTTTGGAATTTATGATGGATTAATAGTTGTATCTCGTGAAAAAAGTTATATTCAATTAGGAGATATAAAAGCATTTAAAGACTCCAAAATAAATAGTTTGACGCTGTACTATATTAAAGATAATAAGGAACATACCATTTTCTCCGATACTAAGACGTCAAAATTACTAATAAAAAGCTTTTCAAATAATGAACTATTTACCTATAGTGACCTTAAATGCATTTTAAATAATTTATATTTAAAGATTAACTTTGATAATAATAAATCTGAAATAATAGAATTAACAGTTAAAAGAGATTTTATCAATAATAGTATTTTTAATATTAAAAACGAAACTAATACAAATGATAATATAAATAAATTAAATAATACTATTCCAACTTATATCAAAGATAATTTTAAATTAAATGAAGATGAAGAAAAATATTATTTAAAAGTAGAAAATGGAGATACAACAATTATTCAAGAATACTACTACGATGCAAGATTTTATATAGTGGAGGAAAAAGACTCAAATAAAACACTTCATTTTGAGTATCATTATCCAGGTAATATTTCTTATTATAGTGATGAAAACAATCTTTTTACATATGTTATTTCCGAGAAAAAATGTACATTTGGAGAATGTAATCAACAGATTATTGATTATTTTATAGAAGAGTATATTAATAAAATTAAATTTGAAGGATAGAGGGAAATTTTTTCCCTTTTTTTGTGGGAACATTTTGCCCTTTACTTTTCTAAAACAGTAAATTATGATTAAGTTGAAGGTGTGATTGTATGCAAAAAATGTTAAAAAAGAAGTTCTTATTAATCATTATTTATGCTTGCTATTTATCATTAATACCGATGGTTAAAGTTTCTGCATGGAATCTAAATGATAATCATGAGAATAGAAATGAAGTTCAGGTATCTAAAGATGCATATAAAATCATAGTTGAAGCTTATGGACAAGAATATTTTGATAATATGACTAAGAGTGACTATGTATGGTTTGAAGATTTATTCAAAGAAGGCAATAAAGTTGAATTGAAATCATTTGTTACTTTTGAAAATAATAAAATGGGAACATCACATTCAACAAATAACAAAAAAATTTCAATAATTAAAAGTTGTTCTACTTCTATGTGCACAATTATAACCACTCTAACTTGGCTGACTAATCCAACCATTAGAAGTTACGATGTTATTGGTACAAGATTTAATGGCACAAGTTTAGCTAATAATTCTATAACTACTCGTGTTCAATCTAGCAGTGGAGTTGAATACTTTGATAACATAAAACAATATTCCAATGGATTTGGTGTTTCGGTGAGACTCCCACAAAATGCAACTAATATTATTGTTGATCAAAAGTTTTATGTCGAAACTAAAGGAATAGTTTTTGCAAGCTACCAGCATGCAACTAAAAACATTTCTTTATCGACAAGCAAACTATATTTATTAGACTATAGCGGATATGGTAATGTATTTATTTTTTATGGTGATGCTGTAGGAGTTTATGATCAAATGGCTGGTGTCAATATAACATTATAGTAATGGTATTGCCCCGTAAGCATTTATGTAAAGTTGAATGAGAGGAGGTGAAATTGTGAAGAAATTTTTGAGTAGTTTAGCAGTATTTGTTATTACAGTGATTTGTTTGATACCAATACAATCTGTTCATGCACAACAATATTCTTATACAGCAAACATACCTGCAAGGCAAGGATGGTGGTACTCAACTGATGATAATGGTAGTGGATTTATTGAGGAATCTTTAAATGGTCCAAAATATGCTACACTTTATGTTGAAACGAGCACTTTAAAAAGTATAACTTTTTATGCAGGAAGAGCAAATTCTAATGTATGTAACCCAACATATACTTATGCAACAAGTGGTACAGTAGTTACTCTTGCAGCAGATCACGACCCATCAACAGATGTATTTAAGGTATATTATCCAACATCTTATCCAAAGGGAACACTTGGTGCTGGCATCAAGATAAGAAATCATTCTTATACACTTAGTACTACAGGTACATCATATGGTGTAGTGAATTATAATTAATTTATTTATCATTTAAACATCAACTTTAAGTTGATGTTTAAATGGTATTTTAAGGTAGGTGATTTTATGAAGGAATTAATATATAATATAAAGCTTTTATTAAAAAGAAAAGAATTATATTGTTCGATAATTTGCATTTTATTGATTAATTTGATTCATGTTTTTCTTACAATTCATTATAATTCTAGCACGCAACTTCTTGTCGAGAATCAATATAAGGCAGAATATTTAGCTATATTGTATGCTGTTGATGTTAATTTAGATATGCTAATAATTATTATTCTTCCAATATTGTGTGCAACAATATTTTCAGATTCTAGTTTATTAGAAAAAAAGGAAAAAATAGATACTATAATTTATTGTAGATTAAATAAAAAGAAATTAATTTTGACAAGGCTTATCACAATAATTGCGTCTGTATTTTTAATAAATTTTGTTGGCTTTTTGATGAATTACATTAGTCTTGTTTGCATTTATGGTAGTGGTAATGCTGTAACTTATTTTCAAAGCCCAGCATTTTATTTAATGGGGAACAATGATATATTTTTAGATACTTTAAGACTTTCTAATCCACCATTGTTTTACATATGTATAACAGCACATGTATCCTTCCTATTAAGCTTATTATCTGGCTTAGCGTATTCAGTATCATTTTTTGTTAAACAAAAGATTTGGGTTTATGTATCTCCATTTATTGTTTTACTTGCATCAGAATTTATATTGTCTTCTTTGAAACTAGAACAATATGCACCAATTACTCAATTACAGCCATTTTCGTTTTTTAATTTAACTAACGTTTCTATTTTATATTTGTCTTTTTTTATAATATATATAATCTTTATAACTATTCATTTAAAGAAAAGGGATAATATATGAGAAGAATATTAAAAAATAAACAGTTATATATAATTTTTTTAATTTCTATCATTATGGCTGCATATTATGGATATAACATTAGATTAGATTTTCTAAATTTATATGTGACCTATTTAGCCAATATATCAATAAGATATTTTTTCATTATACTTTCAGTTATAATTATATCAATCGTTTATATAACTAATTATAATTCCTCAATAATAATGAGATTTAAAACACGAAAAAAATATTTGTTTTCAACTATTGTCGTTGAATTTATAATTGCAATAATAACGATTGTTATATTTAATTTAATAATAATATTATTAAATTATCCAACTTGTTTTTCAAACATAACGGATATTTTAATTTCAATATTAAATTTTTTAATTATTTTTATAACTATATCTATTATTATAAAATTAATTGATGGATTCATTAATAATCATTCGTTTTCTTGTTGCGTTTTCTTACTTATATTTGCAAGCCTTGACTCGATAATAGAACATTTTAACTTTTTTTTCATTAATAAACCAATTATTGATCTTAATTCTATTTATTTAATTAATTATAATTTTGACTATGGTTGGCTGTACTTTGTAGTTATTATTTTAATTGATTTTATAATGTATGTTGTCATAAATAAAATAATTATAAAAAAAGATTTTATTTTAAAAAGGGATGATTGTAATGAATAGAAAAGATATGATTCTTTACAGCATAGTTTTAATTATTGTAATTTTATTAAAAAAAGCGTATTTGAATGAAATCTGCGTACAGGCTTCCGTTGCATCATATTATACAATTGTCAATTTTTCAAATAATAGTATTTTTAATCTCATTTGGATTACTCCGATAGTACTAAATATTTTAATTATATCTAAAAATATTTATTACGAATTAATAAATTTTGATACAAGATATAAAAATAGAAAAAGATATTTTATAAAAAAAATCAAAAAGAACTTTTTTGTCCATATTTTAATTTGTATTATAACTATTTTAATTCAATGGTTCACATTTAAATTCATATTTAATTTACCTATAGATATTAACTTAGTATCTTTAAATATATTGTTAAAATATATTTTTGAAATATATTTTATAATTATTATTATTTTGCTCTTTGCACTAATGTTTGATAATTATACATACTCATTTATTTATACTATTGCACTGATGTTTTTATTAGTAGCAACAACTAAAAACTTTTATATTCCATTTGTTACTCTTTTTTCAAATTATAGAATTAATTTAATTAACTGTTTATTCTTAATAATTTTATATTTGATAATAAAGAGATTATACAATCGAATTGATTTAGGAGGTGTTAAAATTGAAACTAATTATTAAAGATTATACAAAAATTATAAAAAAGAAATACATTTTAGATAATATTAATTTAACATTATCAAGCGGGAATGTATATGGGTTTTATGGCAGAAATGGTTCTGGTAAAACTATGCTATTTAGAGCAATTTCTACATTAATATATCCTTCGCAAGGAGATGTTTTAATTGATGGAATTTCTATTATTAATACTAATTATGATTTAAGTAACATTGGTATTTTGATAGAAGAACCTAATTTTTATCCCTACTTAACTGGCTATGAAAACTTGGATTTGTTATACACTATTAATAACAAAAAAGATACTGATTATATTAATAAAATAATAAAAAAAGTGGGATTAAGTGAAGTAAGAGATAAAAAGTATAAAGAATATTCACTTGGAATGAAACAAAAATTAAGAATCGCTCAAGCAATTATGGAAAATCAACAAATTGTTATTTTAGATGAGCCAACTAATGGTCTTGATGAAGCTTCTATTAAAAATTTACATAAAATTATTATTGAATTAAAAAAGCAAAAAAAAATTATTTTATTGGCGAGTCATAATAAAGAGGACTTAAATTATTTGTGTGACAAAATCTTTTATATTGAAAATGGTAGAATTGTAGATGAAAAAGAGGTATTAAGAAATGATTAAAGTGTTGAAAGTAATATGTATAATTCTTTTTTTCTCTTTTTTCATTGCTATATTAATTGGAAGAAATAAAGCCAAGTACTATAATTATAATGATTTCATTGAAAATATATATTATTATTCAGAAAGTAGAGCAAGTGTATACCAAACTTTTCATAGAATTGAAAATGTTCTTATAGATGATTCAAAGGTTGAAAGTGTTGAAGATTTAATTAAACAATCTCAATATGTCTTAAAAGTAAAAGTTTCTGATAATCCAATCTTATATGGCAAAGGACTAATAAATCAAGTACAAGTTTTAGAAGTCATAAAACAAGATGATAATGTTATATCAGTAGGGCAAAATATAAAAATATACGATTTGGTTTCTTGGATTGGTAATGATTTTATTGAATATTATGATGGTATGACACCTCTTAACTTGAACAATCAGTATATTGTTTTTATAAAGGAATCACCATCTCCTAATTTAAAGGGTGTATATATGTTTTCAAGTATACAATTTGGACATTTTAATATTTCAAATTCTAATGTAAATATTTTAACAAATTATACAAGAGGTACTTTAACATTAAAAGAGATTATGCAATATGATTATGTTGTTACTAACTGTATGTCCGAAAAAGAAATTTGTGATAGTTTCATCACTAAATATTCTAAATTTCAAAAACAATTAAAAAAATTGTACAACGAATAAGCTAAAAGGCTTAACTAGTTCTTAGACTTTTAATCTTTAATTTAAAAAGAAATTAGTGGATTGCTTTTTAGCGATTTTATATAATGTTCTATATTGGCATAATTGATACAAATGAATTATGAATGTAATGGTACTTACTTTTTATAATGATACTTATTTATCTGTAATATTCTTTTCATAATAAATATTGATTTTTTAAATTAATGGTTATTTTTTGTCGGAACTCGGTATACGAGTTCTTTTTTTTTTGAAAATTTAATATTATTAGTGAGGGAGGCTGAATATTGAAATTAACAAATAGTGATTATTTTAGATCCTCTGATGCTAAGAAGTTACCAAAAGAATACCTTATGCTAAAATTAAGAATACTTATTAATAAAAAATTGTATGAAAAGGAAATAATATCATTTGATATTTATACACGAATGCAACAAATTTTAATAAATAAAATGGATAAATTATCACCATAATAGGAGGCTTTGGACGAATATGGATATATTAAAAGCAAGGGAAGAATTAAAACTTGGAAAAACAATATATGACATGACATTGCGAGTAGTCGATTATGGGAGAGTTTCAACTGATAAAAATGATCAAATTAACTCTTTAGAAAATCAAAAAAACTATTTTAATGATATGATTGATAATGTAAAATCATGGATTCACGTTGCCAGTTATTCTGATGAAGGCATAAGTGGTACACAGGTATATAAAAGAGAGCAATTCCTTCAAATGATTGAAGATGCGAGATTGGGAAAATTTGATTTGATTTTAACTAAAGAGGTATCAAGGTTTGCCCGTAATACTATTGATAGCATTAGTTATACACAATTATTATTAAAATATGGTGTAATAGTTTGTTTTATTTCTGATAATCTCAACACTATCTATCCTGATAGTGAATTTAGATTAACCTTAATGGCTAGTATGGCACAAGATGAGGTAAGAAAATTATCTGAAAGAGTAAAATTTGGTGTGAAAAGAAGTATAAAAGATGGTAAAGTTGGCGGTGGAGGAATTTATGGCTATATAAAAAAAGATTGCAAATTAACTATTGATGAAAAGGAATCAATTGCTGTAAAAATGATTTATTCTTGGTATTCAACTGGAGAATATGGCTTAAAAAAAATTGGTGATATGTTGGCTGAAAGAGGTTATTATACCAGAAAGGGTAAAGTATTTAGTGACATAACTCTTAAGAAGATGATAAGTAATCCAAGATATAAAGGATATTATACGGCTAATTTAACAGAGGTAGAAGATTATAAAACCCATAAAAAAATTGCAAAACCAAAAGAGGAATGGATTATATATAAGGATAAAAGCGGAAGAGTTCCAGCTATTGTTGAAGAAGCATTATGGAATAAAGCCAATGCTGTTTTGAAACACAGACATGATGTTTGGAATAGTAATGTAGTAAATAAGGAACTTTATTTAGAAAATAAAACATATACATCAAAATTGTTCTGTACAGAACATAATGCAACATTTATTAGAAGCGCTAATGGCAAAAGGGCGAAAAAACCAGTATGGCAATGTAATGAATATTTAAGACGTGGTATTAAGGGTTGTAAAACACCTATTATTAACGAAAAACATTTAGACGAAATATTTACTAATGTAATTGAGAGATTTGTAGACACAAAAGAACACTTTATAAATAAAATTGTTAAAGATTACATGAATATAATTAAAGAAAGTAGCCATCAAGTAGTTATTAATGAACTAAAAGAGAAACTAAGTGAAAAAGAATCACAAAAAGAAAAATTGTTAGATTTATCTTTAAGTGGAATAATTAATGATGCTGATTTTAAAAGTAAGAATGAAAAAATTATTAAAGAAATTCAACATATTGAAAATGAGTTAAATATTGCTGAAATGTCTAGTCATACATTGCCATATTATGCTACTTTATCAAAACAAATTAAAGATAATATTAGGCTTCAACTAGATATCAGAAAAAATATTGGTGATTACTTTAATTTATTTATTGATAAAGTATTTATATCAAAAATAAATCACGATAGAAAGCACATAAAACTTCAAATTATATTTAACTTTAATCATTCATATGAAGAAATAGAGATGGTGTTAAATAATAATATCAAATCAAAAGCAGATGATAGTAATAATAAAAATCTAATAGATGTTATAGTATAAAAAAGTAATAGTGTATTATTTTTGGCAAAAGTATCTCTTAGTTGACTACAAGGAACACAGGATTTGTTAATATTGGATTTAAATTAGGAAAAGAAAAACTTTTTCAATATATCAAAGACTTTGGGTTTGGTGAAAAAACAGGTATTGAATTAAGTGGTGAAGAAAATGGAATTATATTTGATGTAGATAAGATAGGGGATTTAGAAACAGCTACAACAGCTTTTGGTCAAGGTGTATCTGTTACAGCTTTACAACAAATAACAGCTGTTAGTGCTGCTATTAATGGAGGAATATTATATAAACCTTATATCGTAAAGAGTATTAATGATCCTGAAACTAATCAAATAGTTCTTAAAAATATACCTACGAAAGTAAGAAATGTAATTAGTAATAGTACGAGTAGTAAAGTAAGATATGCTCTAGAGAATGTCGTTGCTAAAGGTACAGGACATAATGCTTATATACCTAATTACCGAGTAGGGGGAAAGACAGGTACAGCTCAAAAAGTTAAAGATGGAAAATATTTAACAGGTAATTATATTACTTCCTTTATTGGTTTTATGCCTAGTGATGATCCTGAAGTTATTGTTTATGTTGCCATTGATAATGCTAAAGGAATAACCCAATATGGAGGAACTATTGCTGCTCCTATTGCTAAAAAAGTTATGTTATCTATTATTGATATTTTAAATCTTGAACCTAGACAAGATGAGATAGAAAAAGAATTTGTTTATTTAGATCCTGTTTATGTTGAAGTACCTAATGTTATAGGTTTAGATATTAAAGAAGCTAAAAAGAAGTTAAAAGGATTTAACATTAAAATTGAAGGAACAGGTAAAGTTATTTATCAAGCCCCTAATGCAGGTGAAAAAATAAGTGATAAATCGACAATACGTCTCTATTTAGATTAAAAATTAGTTGTAAATAAAAGGAAGATATGCTAAAATTTAAATAGGTGAGAATATGAATAAGAGAGAAACTAAAAAAGATAAAAAAACAGAAGAAATAGATTTCCAAGAAAGATTAGATAAATTCCTAGATGAATTAGATGAAGTAGTAAATGAAGGTAGGGAAGAAAAGGTATCTAAAAGTGCTATTCTAGATGCTTTATTAACCTCAACATCTCATCTTATTAAAGACTATTTTACTAAAGGAGAAGTTTCTTTAAACGATGCTTTACAAGACTTTAAAGAGCATTTAACTCCAGAATCTACATTAACAGAGAATGATGAAGAACTTGAAACAATTCAAAATGAATCATCTGTTACTTGGACTCCAGAATATGTTAACGAATTAGCTGAGAAATTATTAGAAGGCGAAACATTAAGTACTTTATCACCAATGCCTGATGAATTAAAAGAACAAATAGAAAGACGTGTTCAAGAATTACAAAATGTACCTGAACCAGAACCTGTAGCCGAACCAGTAGAACCTCAAGAAGAAGTTCCAGGCACTGAAACAATGTCAGTAGATAATGTACCTGAACCAGATACTACGGTGGCACCAGTAGAGCCTCAAGTAGAAATTCCAGGTACAGAGACTATGCCAGAAGAAAATATGCAAACAGAATCTTCTGATATACCTATGGAGCCTACTCCTTTAGAAGTACCTGAAGTAGTTACAACACCAGAAGTAGGAGTATCAGATGTACCAATGGAACCAATGACAGAAGGTTCAAATTCATACATTGCTCCAGATGGATCAGTATGGGAAACAGAACAAGAATATTTAGAATATACTAATAAACCAAATATGGGTGAAGAAATACCTACACCTGGGGAAAATGTATCTAGTCCTGAAGTACCTATGGAGACAGTACCTGGTAGTGATATGGGATATCAAACTATTGATCCCCTTTATATTGATGAATTAGCTCGTCAAGCAGTTAGTAATGGGGATATGCAAAGTGTTGAAACATTACCTGATAATTTAAAACCTTTAGTTATGGATAGAATAAAGGAGTTAAGTTCATCTTCTATGCAAATACCTAATGAAGCTTTAACACAAGAAGTAACACCAGATCCTAGTACGATGATTATGCAAGCACCTAGTTATTATATATCACCAGATGGTACTAAGTGGAACTCTGAAGCTGATTATGTAAATTATATTGATTATATGGCAAGATATTATTTAACATATGGTAATCTTAATACACCAACACCATTATCAGAGGGTTTATTAGCAGCTATTAATCAACGTATTGTAGCTATTCAATCTGAACAAGCAGCAAGTCAAAGAACTATGTAAAAATAGTTCTTTATTTGATATATATATGAAATATGTAAGAATAATCATCCTAGTATTATGGATGATTATCATGTTTGATTTTTCTCAAGATAATGGTGAAGTATCAACAAATAAAAGTGATTCTTTTATTAAACAAGTGTATGAAGTAGTATGTAAAATAACGCATCAAGAAGTAACACCTGAAAAATTAGAGCAATTTACTAATAATACTTTTGTTATTGTACGTAAGACAGCGCATATTATAGAATATTTTGTTTTAAGTATTTTATTAATGAGTGTTATTAAAGATTGGTTACATAAAAAAGAATTTATTTTAGGATTTAGTATATCTTTAATATACGCTATTAGTGATGAAATACATCAATTATTTATATCGGGAAGAAGTGGAAGCATTATAGATATCTTTATTGATTTAATAGGCATTGTATTAGGTATTGGTATATATTATTTAATTTATAAAAGAAGAAAGGAAAAATATAATTAAATTTCCTTTTTTTATTGATTAAAAGTTAATAAAGAATTATAATTGTAAACATGGGGGTATTAATATGAAGAAAAATATTGTAATTATTGTTTCTTTATTACTAAATATTATATTAATATGTTATATATCATCACTTAGAAGTAATGCACATGTTAATGTAAATGAATTTGTTATAGATGAAGAAAAAGAAAAAATTGTTTTTGCAGGAGACTCTATTACTGATGGATATAATGTTAATTCTTATTATCAGTATACTGATAAAATAATAATTAATAGTGGTATTGGAGGATATAAGACAACAGATATAATAAGGAGATTTCATAATTTAATTGAACAACATCAAGCAGATAAAATGTTTTTACTTATTGGTACTAATGATTTAAGCGCTAAAGTAAAAAATGATACGGTTATTGCTAATATCAAAAAGATAATAGAAATGACTAAGAAAGAATCTCCTAATACGAAAATATATTATGAAACAATTTATCCTGTTAATAAAGAAGTAAAAAGTGTTGGCAATAGAAAGAATAGTGATATTATTTATATCAATGAAAAAATGAAAGAGTATTGTGTAGATAATGATATTACTTATATAGATATTTTTACTGCTCTTATTGATGATAATGGTAATTTAAAGAAAGAATATACACCTGATGGATTACATTTAAATAATACAGGATATGAAGAAGTAACTCGTTTACTAAGACCTTATGTTGAAGAATAAATAAAAAAAATAAACATAAAATATAGTATTAGTCTATTTTATTTGGTATAATGTAAGTGATAGTGGGGGATATATATGAAAAAGATTTTTTTAATATTATTGGTTGGCTTGATATTAATTATTCCATCAAGAGCAAGTGCTGTATCATATCATAGTTATGGTGTTACAGAAGAAGAAATGCAATTAATGGAAGAAGATGTACCACAAGATAATATATTTGATGAATTATATTATCGTTTGGTATTAAAAGATACTAGAGATGCTGTCGATTATATTATCTTAGGTGTCATAATTGTTTTAATGCTTGTTGTACTAGTAGCGTTAAATAAAAAAACATATGTTATCCCAGGTAATGTTGGAGTCTTTGAAGAAGATTCAATCGATGTTACACAAGTACCTAAACAAGAGATTGTTGAAGGTGAATTAATAAAAAAGGACGAGTGATTGTCCTTTTTTTTATGGTATTAGAATATATATTAATAGGTGAAAATATGCTAACGATGATGAAGATAATTATTGTAACAATACTAAGTATATTCTTATCTATTATAATAGGTATTATTCTGATACCTTACTTAAGAAAAAAGAAAAACAATCAAACACTTAGTATTTATTTAGAAGAAAGACATAAAAGTAAATCACATACCCCTACTATGGGAGGAATTATATTTATTTTTACACCATTACTATTTATCTTCATTTTATTATTATTAAATAAAATTAGTTTTTCTTATAATCTTTTTATTGTTTTATTTACTTTCTTTAGTTATGGATTAATAGGTTTTATTGATGATTATCTAATAATTAAAGAACATAATAATAAAGGATTAAGTGAAAAAAGTAAACTTGTTTTAGAAATTATATGTGCTACTATTATCTTTTATTTTTATTTAAAAGCAGGTAATGAACCATTATTATGGATACATACTCTAAATATTAAAATAAATATAGGATGGTTATATGGTGTATTTATCTTACTAGTATTAACAAGTAGTAGTAATGCTGTTAACTTAACAGATGGTTTAGATGGATTAGCAGGAGGATTATCCATTATATCTTTTTTTACTTTAGGTATTATTACTTTAAATACAGGATGGTTAGAAGGATATATAGAAATAACCTTATTTATCTTTTCTTTAATAGGAGCTTTAATAGGTTTTTTAATGTTTAATTCTTATCCTGCTAAAATATTTATGGGAGATACAGGATCCCTTAGTTTAGGAGCAACTTTAGGTATTATAGCTTTATTAACCCGTCATGAATTATTATTAATTATTATTGGTATGGTATTTGTTATTGAAACTATTAGTTGTTTAATTCAAAGATTTTATTATAAATTAACGCATAAAAGAATATTTCCTATGACACCTATTCATCATACTTTTGAACAAGTAATGCCTGAATTAGAAGTAGTTAAAATTTTTTGGTTAATAGGTTTAATTGGAAGTTTAATTGCTTTATTATTTGGAGTGTGGATATGAACAAAAAGATTGATTATTTACTTGTTATAAGTGTTATTCTTTTAGCGCTTTTTGGACTTATTATGATTTATTCAGCTTCTTATATTTGGAGTGAATATAAATTTAATACTCCATATAAATTTGTTCGTAATCAAGGAATATTCTTTTTAATTGGATTAGTTATTATGTATATTGTGAGTAAGATAAATTATAATTTATATTATAAATATTCTAAGATTATATTATTTAGTTGTATTATTTTATTAATACTTGTCTTAATACCAGGTATTGGTACGATAAGAAATGGAAGTCGTAGTTGGTTTGGTATAGGATCATTTGGTATTCAACCTAGTGAATTTACTAAACTAGCTCTTATTATATATACTTCTAGATATTTAACTAATCATAAAAAATTATTACCTATTATGCTTATAACATTAATAATCTTTGGGATTATTATGTTACAACCTGACTTTGGTACAGGTACTATTATTGTTATGACTATCTTTGGTATCTTATTTATTAATGGTATGAAGATATCATTAATAATTAAATTAGGTATTATAGGTATATTAGGAGTAATAGGTTTAGTCTTAGTAGCTCCTTATCGTTTAAGTCGTATCTTATCTTTTCTAGATCCTTGGAGTGATCCTTTAGGTAGTGGATTTCAAATAATACAATCACTATATGCGATAGGACCTGGAGGATTATTTGGATTAGGTTTTGGTAACTCTATCCAAAAACATTTTTATTTACCAGAACCACAAACAGATTTTATTTTCTCTATTATTAGTGAAGAATTTGGATTCTTAGGAATCTTAATTGTAGCTAGTTTATTTATTATATTAATCTATAGTGGTATTAAAATATCTTTAAATATAAAAGATAAGTTTGGTAAAAACTTAGCTTTTGGTATTACTTTTGGTATAGCTTTTCAATGCTTATTAAATCTTATGGTTGTTGTAGGATTAATACCTGTAACAGGAGTTACTTTACCATTCTTATCTTACGGAGGTAGTAGTTTACTTATTACAATGACAAGTATTGGTGTCTTACTTAATATATCAAGATATACAAGATAATTCTTTAAAAATATGATATAATTAAATTAGTGTAATGTAGTGTTGGTGATGCTGACTATGAAAAAAAAGATAGATGATTATATTGGTGTAGCCAAAACAGATATTTATGTTTATATTGTATTTGCAATAATATTCTTTTTATTCTTATTATACTTATCATATTGGTTTAAGTCTTTTTTCCCATTAGTATTTGAGATAGCTTGTTTTATGTCAATTCATTCTAAATTGACAGCTTATAATAATTTAAAAAAATTAAAAAATATTTAGAAAATAACAATTTACTTAAAAAATAGGCAAAATAGATTTTTGGAATGGAGAATCGTATTTTTTAACAGAAAATTATATGGTATTAGTAGAAAATAAGATAGTAAACTGTTTTAAATATAGTGATATAAAACAAATCTATAAAGAAGTTAATTATTTAAATCAGTGTCATGGAGCAAATCCTGATTATCTATATATAAAATTAGTAGATAATCGAGAGTTTAAAATATTAATTTATATTACCTTATTAGTTAACGAAGAATTTAAAGATATAAGTTCGTATTTATTAAGCAAAAATAAAGATATAATTGTTAATGAAACAGTTCTTCAAATTGGTGATCATAAATTATAAGTAATTTATAATTTTCTGTTGTATTGTTTTGTGAGGTGATAGTATGGTTTGTTCTAAATGTGGTAGTTATATAAATAAAAATTTTAAGCATTGCCCATATTGTGGTGAGAATTTACCATTAAATGAATACTTAAAAACAAAAAAAAGAAGAAGATTAATTAAGTACTATTTCTTTATATTACTTATTTTAGTTTTTGTTAAACTTTTTGTTACTTTTTTTTCAACATTTACTTATCTTGATTTAAATTCTGAAAAAACAGATATAAACAAATTTAAATCATATGTTGAGCAAAAAGGATGTAAATTAAAGAAAATACAGAGTGATGATCGTGATGAAATAATTTCACATTATATAGCAGATAATAGTTGTAATTATCAAATAGAATATTTGACTATTTCAGATGAAGATTTACGAAATCAGTACTATAATTCTTTAGTAAAAAAAATAAAATATAAAAATATTCCTTTTTTAGGAATTGATAATTCAGATTTAGGTGACTATAAAGAATATTCAAATAGAGGTTTGTATTATAAGTCTGTTTCAATGTTGGATGATGATATTATATATATTAGTACAGATATATTTCGCTATAAGGATTTTTTTAAGATAAAAGATAAACTAGGTTTTCCTATTGATTTAGATGTAAAATATTTAGGATTTGATTTAATGTTTATATGTTGGGGTATGATAATATTAATTCTTATCGCTAGTTGGTGGAAAATAAATACAAAATTTGAAAGAAAAGGTTGGATATGTTTAATTCCAATATATAATGTTTTATGTCTAGGAAAAGATATATTTGGCAAAAGTGTTTATGGACTTTTACTTTTAATTCCAATTGTTAATATTGTTGCCTTTTTAGTTTTTTCATATCGCTTAGGTAAGGTTTTTCAAGTGAGTGATATTGTTAAGTTATTTTTAGTTTTAATTCCAATATTATATATTCCTTTAGTTGCTTTTAATGAATTTTGTGTGCCTTTTTCTACCAATTGATTTATTACTAGTTCAATTAATATTAGAGCTTATATGATGTAAGGATGTGCGTGATATTATGGAAACTATAAATATAGAAACAATAAGAAAATCAAACAAAAAGTTTAGTATTCTTATATGTTGTATGATATTTGTATGTGTGACCATTATTATCCTTTGTAAATTTACGTCTATATTAGAGTTAGATTTATTTGTATATTATTTTGTAATAGCGATATTGGTATATATATTAATCATGAATTTATTTAAGGATAAAGCATTAGAAAAATGTTATACTATGCTAAAAAGTAGTAATGAGGAAAGCGAATTAGATAAAATCATTCGTTATGATAGAGGCCATTATCTTTTTACAGAAAACTATATTATTAAGTTAAAGTTTTCTGAAGTGTTATTATATAGATATTCTGATATTGTTTTAATGTATAAGAATATGAATATGTATTTTGGTAAGCCATCCGGACTTGTAAAAGAATTGTATCTCATAACCAAAAAGGGTACAAATTTACGATTTATAATAAAAGATTATTCAGATCTAATTATTAGTGATAAAAAAGAACCTATTGATAGTATTATTAAGGAAAAAAATTCTTCTGTTTTAGAGGGTTTGACAAAGGAAAATAAAAAAATTATATATGAAAAATATAATATAAAGATTTAGTATAAATAAAATGATATGGGGACATTTAGCTTCAAGCATTGTATTATATATTAATATAGGCATTTCACTTTGAAAAAAGGGAGTGCTTTTTTAATTTTTTAATCAAAAGTTTTTAAATTTAATTAATGAATATATTGACTATATATTTACCTACATGTTAATATATGTATATACATAAAGGTGATGCAGAGAGGGGGAAAAAGATGCACCTTAATCAAAGCAACTTTAAAAATGAGAGAAAAAAATTAAAAAAACATTATGAAGAAGATGAAAATCTTGAAAAAATATTAATACTAATAAGACAATCAGAGTCAGTAAAAAATCCTTTTTTTAATATTTATGGATTTGAAAGATTAAAACATGTTGATGGTTTGTTTTATAGTTTTAACCTAAGTAAAAGTGGAGGAACAATAAGATTAATTGTGACATATGATGAAAAAAATAATATTATTAATCTCGTATATATAAGTATGAATCATTATGATGATTTTAAAGAATGGTTAAAAATAAATAAAAAGAATATAAATAAATAGGTGATAAAAATGACAAAGATAAGATTTAAAGATTATTTAAAAGATTATTTAGAGTATAATAAAATTTCTAATAAAGATTTTGCTGAAAGAATAGGTATTAGTCAAAAACATCTTATAGATATTTTAGCTGGTAATATGGATTTATCTAGTTCTATTATTGAAAAGATATCACTAGTTACAGATATACCTATGAGTTATATTTATAATGTTGAAACTAATTATAAGTTGGAGAAAGAAATAGATACTTATTTATTAGAAGAGGATTATACTATTAGTAGGTATTTAAATAAATATGATTATAAATATTTAATAGAAAATAAATATATTGATTTCACAGATCCTAGTGATAAGATGGAAATAACAAAAGATATCTTAAAGTTTTTACGTGTTACAAGTCCTAGAATGGTTAATAAAATAGATAATGGTATATATTTTAAAAGTAACAATAATAAACCTGAAATGTTAGCTTTATGGTTAGAAAAATGTTATCGTGAATCCTTAAAACAAGAAGTAGGAGAATATCATAAAGATAATATTGATATATTAGTTAATTATATAAAAGAATGTGCGAAAAAGAATCATTTTCATAAAAATGAATTAATTAAAGAGTTTAATAAGTATGGTATATGTTTAGTTATTATAGATGATATACCTGGTTCTAAAATAAGAGGAGCTTTTAGAGTTAATAAAGATACTCCATGTATTTATTTAACTCGTAAATATCATCGTATAGCGGATGTATATTTTGCTTTACTTCATGAGTTAGCTCATTGTAAGAGTGATTATAATCGCGCTAAAGCCTCTAGTTTAGTATCATATGAAACAGATAAGATTGAAGATAATGCTGATAAACAAGCTTTTAATTGGATGGTATCAGAAGATGATTATCAGTTTATTGCATCTAATCCTAAATATGATATTAGTAAAGAAGAAAAATATCCTAAAGCATTTGTTGTCTATCTTTTAGCGCATTCTAAAAAAATTAATTACAATAGTACGGAATATCAAAAATATAATGCTTTAATAGAAATTGATTAAAAAGACTTCTTATTATCATGGTAAACATGGTATAATTAATGTAGGTCCTATAGGGGACATATGGAAGGTGATAAAATGAAAATTAAAGATGTAAAGGGTAGAGAAATACTTGATTCTAGAGGTAATCCTACAGTTGAAGTAGACGTTATTCTAGAAAATGGTATTGTTGGACGTGCAGCTGTACCTAGTGGAGCTTCTACAGGTATTCGTGAAGCTTTAGAAATGCGTGATGGTGGTACTCGTTATAATGGTAAAGGAGTATTAAACGCTGTTAAAAATGTTAATACGGAATTAAGAGATTTAGTTATTGGTATGGATGCTGAAAACCAAAAAGAACTAGATTATAAAATGATTGAATTAGATGGAACGGAAACAAAGAGTAGATTAGGTGCTAATGCTATATTAGGTGTTAGTATGGCTGCTTTAAAAGCTAGTGCTTTAAATGCTGGAATGCCTTTATATAAATATGTAGGTAATGGTACTATTTTACCTAAACCTATGATGAATATTATTAATGGAGGAGCTCATGCTGATAATAACTTAGATTTCCAAGAATTTATGATTATTCCTCAAGCTGATACGATTCATGAAAGAGTACGTATTGGAGCTGAAGTATTCCATAGTTTAAAGAAAGTATTAAATGATAAAGGATATTTTACTGGTGTTGGTGATGAAGGAGGATTTGCTCCTAACTTAGGTTCTAATAAAGAAGGATTTGAATTAATTATGGAAGCTATTACTAAAGCAGGATATACACCTGGTCAAGATGTATGTTTAGCTATCGATGTAGCTGCTTCTGAATTCTATGATAATGGTGTATACCATGTTGATGGTAAAGATATGACAACTGATGAATTAATTAGTTTCTATGAAGAATTAGTTAATACTTATCCTATTATTTCTATTGAAGATCCTGTTGATGAAAATGATTGGGAAGGATTTAGAAAGATTACAGAACAATTAGGTAGTAAGATTCAATTAGTAGGTGATGACTTATTTGTTACTAATAAGAAATGTTTACAAATGGGTATTGATAATCATGCTGGTAATGCTATTTTATTAAAAGTTAATCAAATAGGTACTATTACTGAAACATTAGAAACAATTGAACTTGCACGTGCTAATGGATATAATACAGTTATTTCACACCGTAGTGGAGAAACAGAAGATACGACTATTGCTGATTTAGCTGTTGGTTTAAATTTAGGACAAATTAAGACAGGTTCTATGTCACGTACAGACCGTATTTGCAAATATAATCAATTAATGCGTATTGAAGAAGAACTTAATAGCTAGTTCTTCTTTTTAGGAGAATGATATGAAGAAAATAATTATAGGAATTACTACATTAGTATGTATTGTTCTAGTATTAGCTCTATACTTTGTTTTTCGTCCTCAAAAGGATAATGAAAGAACAGAACAGATTAATGAAGAATTATTAGATGTTAAAAAATATGGTATCTATGATATAAATAGTGATGATAATTATGCTTTATATGGTGTAAAAGAAGAAGATTTAGATGGTACTCCACTTAAGTATGTTAAATTACTAGATATGGATAAAGATAGTTATATATATAATGTTAGTACTTATAGTAATAAGCTATATATATCTTATATAGATAATAAAAAATTAATTGTTAAAAGAGTATCTTTAACTAATCCTAATTATACTTTAGAAGATTATTTAAAGATAGATATGCCTAGTGATTATGAATTATGTGGTTTATATGAAGCTAGTGAAAGATATGATAATTATTGTGAAGTAAATATGTTACCTAGTAGAACCCATTTATATTTTAGTACTATTAGTTCTGAATTTAAGGATGCTATTTACGTATATGATATAAGTAATAGAAAAATAAGTTTAATAAATGAAACAAAAAATGATGCCTCCCTTAAGATGGTAGCAGGTCCCCATTTAATGTTATATAATAATCATTTGATATTTGCTAATAACGATGGATTATTTATTAGTGATTATCAGGGTAATAATGTTCAAAGTATCTATAAATTAAGTGATGAATTAGATAATATGTTTTTATTATATGATGATTCTTCAGATAATGTCTTAAGTAGATATGTAATATATAATGATAAGTTATATTATAATGTTGCTACTTTAGAAGTTACTACTCCACATATTGGTGAAGTATATAGTTATGATTTTAAAACTGGTAAAAGTACTAAAGTAGCTAATGGTTTAATAGCGTATGTTAAAGATAATAAATTAGGTATTGTTGATCGTGGCATGATATATATAGTTGATAAAGATAATATTACTAATATTACAATTAGTAATTATAATAGTAATGATACTGTAACAGTAGGATATGATAAATATTACTCATGGACACCTAATTATGCTGATGATGAAAAAATATATTTTGAAAGATATATTAATACGATGGATGAATATATAACTAGTGGATATATTGATATATCTGATATAAATAATTATCCTAAAGAAATAGAAGTTATTGAAGAACCATAAAGTTGAAATTATATTTCAACTTTTTCTATATAATGTTATAATACTTATATTGGAAGTGATTTAATGTTAAAAATAAAAAAAATAATTAAAGAAAATGATAATAAGAAATTAACAGTTTATTTACTTCTTAGATTATTAGTTATTATTTCGATGGTGTTACAATTCTTTAAAGGTAATTATAGTAATGTTTTATTATGTATTTTAACTTTAATATTATTTTTAATACCATCATTTATTAATCATAAATTAAAAATAGAATTACCTAGTTTATTAGAAATAATTATTTATCTATTTATTTTTAGTTCAGAAATATTAGGGGAGATTCAAAATTTCTATGGTATTATTCCTCAATGGGATACTATTTTACATACTATTAATGGTTTTTTATGTGGAGCAATTGGTTTTTCCTTAATTGATATATTAAATCGTAATGATCAAGTACATATTAATTTAACGCCTGTATTTGTAGCGTTAGTATCATTTTGTTTTTCAATGACCATTGGTGTTTTATGGGAATTCTTTGAATATGGTATGGATAGTATCTTTCGTATGGATATGCAAAAAGATCGTATTGTTAAAGAAATATCATCGGTTAAATTAAATGAGAATAAAGAAAATGTAACTGTAAAAGTAGATAATATTGAATATACGATTTTATATACCAAAGATGGAAATTTTATTATTGATGGAGGATATTTAGATATTGGTATTAAAGATACGATGAAAGACTTAATCGTTAATTTTATAGGTGCTTTTGTCTTTTCTATTATTGGATATTTATATATAACTAATCGTGATGGATATAAGTTTGCGGAAAACTTTATTCCAAGGCGACGAAAAAACTAAAGAGATAATTGCTATTTTCTCTTTTTTTGTTATAATTAATAATAGAGGATGATAGATATGTACTATAGAAATCGTGAAAACGTTGAAAATTTACGTGTACGTGCTAATAACTGTTTTATTGCTTTAGATTCCTTTTCTTTAGAAGATTTAAAGAATACAGCTCTTAATTATTATGCATGTAGTTCTGTATTACGTAATATTATCTTACAAGAAATTAGTAATTTTGAAGAATTAATTGATTTCTTAAAACGTATTTTAGTTTATGAAGTAAAGATTTTAGAAAGAGAATTAGTAGTTGCTACTAATGAAACGAAGATAAGTAATTTAGAAAAAGAAATAGCGACTTTATTGCCTAAGTTAGTTTTAAATGATGTTACTTTTGATGAGAGTTTAAAGAAAGAAATAGATTTAAAGACACAAGAAATGAATCATTTAAAGAGTGATAATGAATCTAGTAGAATGGTTATTGAAAATATGAAGAGTGCTTTTACTTCTTATCATGTGCCTGAAGGCATGACTAGTCTAAGTGTTGGAACTTATATCTCTAGTTCAATAGAAGTAGATACTTCAATCTTAGAAAGTTCTTTAAATTATGTTAAATATGTAAGAGATAGCTTTAAAAGAGAAGCATATGATCCTTATATTACATCGGATTTAACCGAATTTTTTGAAGGATATGCTTATCAAATTGATATAGCTTATAAAAAAGTATTAGATTGTTTAGATCGTTTATATCTTAATATTGAAACATACATAAATGATAGTAATGCAGTTGAAAGAGCTTTATATAAAAAGTTAAGAGTGGGATCATTACGTAATAGTGATATAGCTGTTATTATTAATAAATTACCTGATTTAGAAGATTATAATATGGCCTTTGAACATCTTATGGAACATGCTAATTATAATTTAAAGAAAGAAAAAAAGATTAGTATGGATAAGTCTTCAAAAGTAAATAAAGAGAAAGCTTTAGAAGAGAGTATTGAAGAAAGTGGAGGATTAGGTCATCGTGAAGCTGTTGTAGCAGCAGCTACTTATTTATCTGAAAACGAAAAAGTACCTTATTTTCATGGCGGAAGTAGTAATAAAGAGGGCTTAAATGAAGATTGGGGTAAAGATATGAAGATAAGTACTCGTGGTAGTAAAGAACAACCCAATGGTAGTTATGCTCCTTATGGCTTAGATGCTAAAGGATTTATTGAATGGGCTTTAAATAATGGAGGATATCATATAAGTATTAAAGATATTGATTCATTAGTACCTTTAGGAGAAAAATTAAAATTTAGTAGTAAAAATTTATGTAGTAAAGATGTCCAAGCAGGAGATTTACTATATAAAAAGGGTAAGCATGTAGCGATTATTACGGATATTGATAAACATGAAAATAAAATTAAAATTGCTTTAGAAAAAAATCCTGAAGAAGGTATGGTTGTTATTAAGTCAGATATTGATGACTTTGTTGATAATAATGATTATGATGCTATTATATTGATGGAAAAATATTATCAAGATGAGAATAATTATAGGGAGGGAATAAATAATGAAAATTAAAGCTGATAGTGAAAAAATGAAATTAATTGGCGATAATATTATTGATGCCTCCGTTGAATTTGAAATAAAAGCCAAAGAATTAGAAAGTGAAATAGATAAGATTTTAGATGCATGGCAAGGTGTTGATGCAGAGCGATATATAAGTTTACTTAAAGATAATTATGTTGTTAATTTAGCTTCTTTAGCGCATACAATTAAAGATTATGGTGAATATATTCAGAAAGTATCTAATATTTATACTTTATTAGAACAAGGAACTATTGATTATTACAATGGGGGACACTATTAATGAAGTTATCCTATGATATGATAGAAGAAAATATGTTAAGGATGCATACCATTACTATGCAACTAAAGAAAATACTGGATGACGTTTCTTTAGAAATGAATAAATTAAATAGTAATGATGTGTGGAAGGGTATGGGTTCTAACTATGTTTTCGAAAACTATCAAAAATTAAAAAATAATTTTACACCTATATATGAAGAATTAGAACGTAGTATTTTATATTTAACAGATATAACTGATGGTTATAAATATTTAGATAAAAAGATTCAAAATGAGATAATGAAAAACTTAGATATTAAAACACCTAATTATGAAGATTCACGTATATTTGTATCAAGAGTTCTTGACAAAGAAGATAATAATGAGTAATATATATATCACATGCAAGAATTAGCACACACAATTTAGTAAAAAGGGAACTATAGCCATACGTAGTTCCTTTTTTTGGGGGAATACTATGAAAGATTTAATATTAAAAGAAATAGAACAAGGTACAACTTTAGTAAACCTAGCTAATGTTATAGGTAAAACAGAAAAACAAGTAGGCGCTCTTCTTCGAATGTTAGAAAATGATGGCTATTTATTTGAACGTACTTATAGTGATAAGGGCGATATTACTTATAATTTTAAAACGAATTTTAGTGATACACCTAATCGTATTATTACAACAAGTAATTCTGTAAGAGCTGTTGTTTTATCTGATTTACATGTAGGTATTGATAATAATGGATTAGAAGTAATGCCTAATATTATTAGTTATATGAAGAATAATAATATTCATTTAGCTTTTATTATAGGTGATTTATTTGAAGGATTAGTAGGGCGTAAGAAAGAATCACGTTTAGATGTCAAAGATCAAATACAACAATTTTTTAAGTCTTTTCCTTATGAAAGTGGAATTATCTTTTTCGTCTTATATGGTAATCATGATTTTTCTATTTATCAAGAAGAACATTTTGATGTTCGAAAGAAAGTATCTATACGTCCTGATATGATTGATTTAGGTTATGGTATAGGACGTATTTATCTAGGTAATGATTTAATTGGTTTTAAGCATGAATTAATTTTATCTAAGCCTGATAAGAATCTTGATGATGTTAAATTAATTATAAGTGGACATAGTCATCGTTTTGATGTTCATGATAATGTAATTGTTTCACCTGCTTTACTTAATGAACCCTTTTATGAAGATATGCTAAGCTGTGGCTTTTTAGATATGACTTTTAAATTAGATGAAGAAAGTATGATTGAAGAGCTTAAAATAAAACATTTTGTTTTATTAGATACGTTTAAACAAGCTAGTGAAATATATATGCCTTTTAAGACAAAAGTAAAAAAGAAAATATAATTTTATATATTTTTTTTTGTTATTTTGATATAATATTATTGTATTTAACATATTGTATTCTAGAAAAGAGGATTTTATGAAATACTACTTAATAGGAATAAAAGGAGCAGGAATGAGTGCTTTAGCATTATTATTAGATGACTTAGGCTATGAAGTTGTTGGTTATGATGATGCTAGTGAACATCGTTTTACAGAAGATAAATTAGTTGAACGTAATATTAAAATATATTCAGAACCTAATGATGCTTTAGATAAAGATACAATTGTTGTCTTTTCATCAGCTATAAGAGATACCCATCCTGAAATGGTAAAAGCCAAAGAATTAGATGTACGTATATATGAATATCATGAGATGTTAGGACGTTTAACTAAAAAGTTTAATACTATTTGTGTAGCAGGATGCCATGGTAAAACTACTACTACAGCTATGTTAAGTCATATTATTGACGCTATTGATGGTTGTAATTATCTAATAGGTGATGGGGTAGGACATGCTAATAAAGAATCTGATCGTTTTATTCTTGAATCATGTGAATATCGTCGTCACTTTCTAGAATATGAACCAGAATATGTTATTATAACGAATATTGAATTAGATCATATGGATTATTTTAAGGATATTGATGATGTTATTAGTGCTTATCAAGAATTCGCTAATAAGGCATCAAAGATGGCTATTATATGTGGTGATAATCCTTATACCCATACTTTAGAATTAAATAAACCTGTTTATTATTATGGTATTGAAGAAGATAATGATATTCAAGCTCGTAATGTAGAATATCGTAATGATGGAACAAGCTTTGATGTCTTTATTGAAGATGAGTATTATGGACACTTTGACTTACCATTATTTGGTAAACATATGCTTCTTAATGCTTTAGCAGCTATTGGTGTATGTCATTATGAAAGATATGAAGCTAAAGATGTATCAAGATTATTGAAAACATTTAAAGGTGCTGAAAGACGTTTTAAAGAAACTTTTATAGGTGATAACGTTATTATTGATGATTATGCGCATCATCCTACGGAAGTAGCTGTAACGATTAAATCAGCACGTCAAAAGTATCCTGATAAAAAGATTATAGCTGTTTTTAAAGCTCATACATTCTCACGTGTTCGTGATTTTAAAGATGAATTTATTAGAGCTTTAAACTTAGCTGATAAAGCCTATGTTATGGATATTAATTATGATCGTGAATTACCTGAAGAGTATCCTGGTATTGATGCTTATACCATTATTAATGGCTTAGATAATGGTGAATATATCGAACAAGGTATGGCTGATAAATTATTAGAATATGATAATGCTGTTATCTTATTTATGAGTAGTAAAGAAATATATTTATTAGAAGATGAATATGAAAAAGCTTTACGTAATAAATTAGGAATAGAAGATAAATAGAAATATTTATCTTTTTTATATGACATATTAACCTTTTTTTCTTGCTCATTTTTTGATATAATTTTATAGTAGGTGATAGGATGAATAATAAGTATGATGAAGAATTCTTTAATGATTTAGATAAAACAACAGATTTATTAAAAGCCTTTAAACCTCATGTAACAATTGATGATGATTTTATTAATTGGGATATAAATATAAAAGAAGATAAAAAGGCTAAAGAAGAAGTATCATTAGAAACTTTTGTAATACCAAAGGAAGAAGAACCTGTTGATGAAGTTTTAATTGATAAAATAGAAACAATGGAAATAGAGGAGTCTAAACCTTTACCTAAAAGTGATATTGGTGATATTATCCATAATATTGGTATGGGATTACAAAAAAAAGAACAAGAGCAAGAACAAAAGAAAATAAAACAAGATATAACTCCTAAAAAAGTTGTTAAACGTAAATTAATTTTTAATAAGTTTGAATTATCTTTTTGTATTTTAAGTTTAATATTTATTTTTAGTTGTATTGTTTATCTTATAAGATCATAAGTATACTTTCGTATACTTTTCTTTTTACCTTAAATTTGATATACTTATGTCAGAATAAGAGATGATTTAGATGAATAAAGAATTAGGAGATTTAGATAAAACAACTGAAGTTTTAAAAACATTTAAATCACGTGTAGGAGAAGAAAAAGAAAGTTCGATTGATGACATCATAGAATCAATGAAAACTAATGATTATGATATCGATAAAACTCTTGTTTTAAGTGATTTAGAAGTTGATAAAACCCTTGTCTTAGATAAGACAGTTATGTTAGATAAAATAAATGAAGAAGCAAATAAAATATCTAATGAAGATGTTACTAAAGAACTAGAAAAGGGAATTAACCATCGTAAATTAATAAAAAAAATATCTTTATATCTTATTTTTATTCCTTTAATCTTTATTCCTTATTTAATTTTTATGATTATTATAGGTAATCATAGTCATCTATTAGTTACTCCAAAATTATATAATATATATATTGTCATCTTATTATGTTTATTTTTAATTATTTTATCTGGAATAATTATGTATGTAAGAAATTATCGAATTATTATTAATCATCAAATAAAAAATATTTATAAAAAAATATATATTATCTTTATGGTTATATATACAACATTATGTATAACTTTAATTACTCTTTTTTATGGTGTTACAGATATTAAAGATTGGATCATATCGACAACTATCAATACTAATAACTTAAAAGATTTACCTAGATATTTATATAGTCAAAAAGAAATAGATAGTGCTTTACTTAGAACTGATCGTGCGGAAACAGGTGAATCAACAGATCCTAATTATACAGATGATTCTAAAGAAAGTAATGAAGAGTATGAAAAGATAATTGAAAAAAGAGATGAAAATACTTTATATAAGGTAATACAATTTAAAGTTAATGATTGTGATGCTTATTTAGCTATTATATATGATGCTAGTAAATTAGTAGTTGGTGTAACCAAATACTTAGGTAGTGATAATGAATATATAAAAGATATAGCTATGCGATATGATGGAGTAGTTGCTATTAATGGGGGAGGATATAGTTCTTTAGGTAAACCTTATGGTACGATTATAAGTAATAATAAGTTAATTACTAGTAATCAATATGGCATATATAATAGTGGGGGATTAATAGGTATAACAACAGATAATAAATTAGTTTTACTTAATGATATAACAGGTGCGGAAGCCTTACAAAAAGGTGTACGTGATGCCTTATCATGGGGACCATTCTTAATAGTCAATGGTAATGATGCTTATACACCTAGTAATGATGGTTTAACTTCATCAGCTAGAACAGCAATAGGGCAACGAGCTGATGGTATTATCTTATTATTAGTAGTGGATTCTAATAAGAGTCGTACTAAAGGTGCTAACTTAGAAGATATTATGAAAATAATGAAACAGTATGGTGCTATTAATGCCGCTAGTTTAGATTCAGGAACTAGTAGTATTATGTATGTTAATGGGGAGATTGTAAATCATCCTATAGATCGTAATCTTCAATATAATGAAGAAAAGATAAGTACAAGTTTTATTGTAAAAAAATAAAGGAGTAAATAATTTACTCCTTTTCTAGTATTCTCTCGGTATTTTTAAAATTTAACTTAGCAATATCTTTAAGAATATCTGGTCCATATTTTTGAACTAATTTTTTACCCATTTCAGTAACAGCATCACTAGCCCCTTTAGGTAGGAACGCATCAACTTTAGCACCTAATTTATCAAATTCTTTAATAAAGATAAAACGACTTATTAATGAAGCACAAGCAACAGCTAAACATTTATCTTCACCTTTTGTCATAAAAGTAATATTACGACAAACATTAGGTGATTCTTTTAAATAATTATAATATACATATTTATTAGCAAATTCATCAACAACAATATAATCATAATCTTTTATTTCTTTAGATAATTTTAATAAAACATTATTATGAAGAATAGCTTTTAATTTATTCATATTTGTATTAGCATTATAACGCTCATTATATTCTTTATTACTTAAGATGATACTTTGATAAGGAATCTTTTTAATTATTTTAGGAACTATTTCTAATATTTTATCATCCGTTAATTTTTTAGAATCTTTAACGCCTAAACTCTCTAACCATGGAATATCTTCTTTATTTACATAAGCACTAGTAACAACGATAGGTCCAAAGTAATCACCTGTACCTACTTCATCAGAACCAATAGTACTAGCATAATATATTTTAGGATCAATAATTACTTCATGCTTTTCTTTCTTATCTTTTTGTTCACTATTTTTAACATCAACTTTCTTATTAGGATTTAAGTGTCTTTCTCTTTCAATCCACATATTAGCTGATATATCAGCACTTATTCCTTGAAAGACAGCTTTACCTGATTCATATAAAGTAACAACACAATCTGCATCATCAGCTTGAAATAAAGCATAAGCAGGTGTCTTAGGCCTTTTAAAATCTTCAAAGAATTCATTCATCTCTTGCATGGTATTTTCACTAACTTTTACTGTAATAGTCATTTCATCACATCCCATCTATATTTTAGCACATTTTGTCTAAATATGTTATAATTAATCTAGATGAGGTGTTAGGATGAATATAGTTGACATTTTAATAATTATTTTCTTATTATTTGGATTTTTACTAGGATGGAAACATGGTTTTACTAAACAAATTGTTTCAACAGTAGGATTTATTGTTGTTATTGTTTTATCATTTGTTTTAAAAAACTATGTATCTAGTATTTTTTATACTTATTTACCATTCTTTAAATTTGGAGGTGCTTTTAAAGGAGTAACAGCTTTAAATATTCTATTATACGAATTATTAGCTTTTATAATTGTCTTTTGTTTATTAATGGCTGTCTTTAAAGTACTAGTTAAAACATCATCTACTTTTGAAAAAATACTTAACGCAACGATTATATTAGGTATTCCATCTAAAATATTAGGAGGAATAGCAGGTATTATTGAACATTATATTATATGTTTCTTTGTTATTTACTTTTTAAGTTTACCTGTGTTTTATTTTATACCAATTGATTCTTCAAGTATAGGTTCTAGAATGTTAAATAGTACACCTGTATTATCTAATGTATGTAAAAATACTTTAGAAATATATCATGAAGTTATTGTTTTAAAAAATGAATATAAAGATAGTGATGATAAGTCAAAGTTTAATGATGAAGTAATTAAATTATTAGTTGAAAGAGACGTTATAAGTGAGGAGAATGTCGATAAATTAGTTAGTCAAGGAAAGATTAAAGCTATAGAAAATTAGGTGATAAGCATGCAACGATACTTTGCTAAAGAGATAATAAATAATAAAGTTATATTAGATAAATCAGATGAACATCATATTACTCATGTTATGCGTATGAAAAATAATGATGAGATTGAAGTTGTCTATGATAATAAACTTTATTTAGCTAGTATTCATAATATGATGCCATTAGATATTATCGTAAAAAATGAATGTTTAGTAAAACAAGATAAATATCCTAATATTGTTCTTATTATTCCTTATTTAAAAGAACAAAAAATGGATTTAATTTTTCAAAAAGGGACAGAGTTAGGCGTTAATACTTTTTTAGTAGCGCCTTTTATGCGTTCAATGATTAAATATGATGAACGTAAAGAAAAAAATAAATTAGAGCGTTGGCAAAAAATATGTAAAGAAGCTAGTGAACAATCTATGCGTATTGATATACCTAATATAGCTATTTATAAAGATTGGAATTTTATTAGTCAGATTGATGCTTTAAAACTTTTATGTAGTACTACGGAAAAAGACAATAATCTAAAGAGAGCTTTGAATAATAATCATGATTATGATACAATAGCATTAGTAATTGGACCAGAAGGAGGGATAGATTCTCAAGAAGAAGACTATTTAACTTCTAAAGGCTTTCAAAAAATTACATTAGGAGCACAAATAATGCGTGTTGAAACAGTACCTATTTATGTTACTAGTGCTATTAAATACGAATATATGGAGTGATTAGATGAAAGATATATTAGATACAATCGTTAGTAATAGTGTTATTTTTGCAGGTGTCATTATTGTTTTATGTGCTGTTTTAGTAACACTTATTATTTTAATTATTCGCTCTTTACGTGGTGATAAAAAAATAAATATTTATGAAGAAGAACTAGAGGATGAAGATATCAAAAAAGTAAAAAATGTAAAAAAAGAAGATATTATTGAATCTCCTAGTAATGTTAAAGAAGAAAAAAAACATGAAACTAAGAAACAAGAAAAATTTAAAACAGAAGAAGAATTAGAAGCACGTTCTCTTAAAGAAATAGAAAAAAGATATGATTCAGAAAATGAAAAAGAAATTGAAGAAATATTAGAAGAAACACAAGGAACAGAAATAGAAAAATTAATTAAAGAAATGGAAGAAAGTACTAATGTTAAACCTGAAGAAGTGGTAGCGAACTTTGAAGAAGAACAAGAAGCTCAATCCATTATTAGTTATCGTGAACTTGTGGATGCTGTTAGAAATAGACAAGATGAATATTATGAAGATGAACTTGAATCACGTCCTTTAACAACAGTATCTAATTATAAACAACAACAAGAAGTAGAAAAAAAGATACCTAAAGAAAATAATAATAAATTTAAAAAAACGGAGGTTATTTCTCCTATCTTTGGTCGTGTAAGTGAATCAAAAATAGATAATACTAATCGTGATAATAAAAAAGAAGTAAATGATATATATAATCATATGGCTAAAGATTTAAAAAAGAATAATGAGGCAACTGCATTAGATGAATTAACAAAAAATGAAGAATTTTTAAAGTCTTTAAAAGATTTTAGAAAAAAATTATAAGCCTATGTTATAATAGGCTTGTTTTTTTGGAGTGATATTATGAAATTTAAAATAATTACTTTGGGATGCAAAGTTAATACTTATGAATCAAATGTTATGCGAGACTTATTATTAGATAATGGCTATATTGAAGACGATAATGCTGATATCTATATTATTAATACTTGTACTGTAACTAATACTAGTGATAATAAATCATTAAAAGAATTTAGAAGAATAAAAAGAGAACATCCTAATGCCATAACAGTTATATGTGGATGTATGGTGCAAGTAAAAGATCATATTGAAGATATTGATGCATCTATTATTTTAGGTAATAAAGATAAATCAAAGATTGTTGAATTAATTAAAGAATACTGCACTAAAAAAGAAAAAATAGTTAAAATTGAAGATGTTATGACAACGCCTTTTGAACATATGGTTTTAAATAACTTTAATCGTACAAGAGCTTTTGTGAAGATTGAAGATGGATGTGAAAACTATTGTTCTTATTGTATTATTCCTTATGCTAGAGGAAAAGTAAGAAGTAAAGCTAAAGAAGACGTCTTAAAAGAGATTCAAACATTAGTTAATAATGGTCACCATGAAGTTGTTTTAACAGGTATTCATACAGGACATTATGGAGCAGATTTAGATAATTATACATTTGCTATGCTACTTAAAGAAATAGTTAAGATTAAGGGATTAGAAAGACTTCGTATATCTTCTATCGAAATAACTGAATTAGATGAAGAAGTATTAGATGTTATTAAAAATAATGATATTATTGTTTCACACTTACATATACCTTTACAAAGTGGTTCTGATACAATTTTAAAACTAATGAATCGTAAATATGATAAAAAATATTTTATCGATAAGATAGAAGAAATAAGAAATATTAGACCTGATATATCTATTACAACAGATATTATAGTAGGTTTTCCAGGAGAGACAGAAGAATTATTTAAAGAAACAATTGATACAGTTAATAAAATTAAATTTGCAAAAATACATGTTTTTCCATTCTCTTTAAGAAAGGGAACGAAAGCTGAAGAATTACCTAATCATTTAGATGAAACAACGAAAAAAGATCGTGTTAGAAGATTAATGGCTATAAGTAAAAACTTAGAAATAGAATATATGGAAAAATTTCTAAATAAAGAAATCGTCTTTATACCTGAAGTATATCGTGATGGATATCTAATAGGTCATACAGGAAACTATCTATTAGTTAAAGTAAAAGGTAATGAAGAATTATTACATCAAGATGTAACTGTTAAAATAACAAAAATAGATTATCCTTATGTAACAAATTAGTCACTTATGTTTAAAAAAATAGCATTATCATATGTTAAGATTTAGTTATGAAGGAGGAAATTATATGGAAAATGAATTAGATAATAATTATTATTCTAGATGGCTTACTACTGATGAATTACTACAAAATAAAAATATTCATTTAGTAAGTAGTCAAGATAATATTACATCATCAGCTTTACCTATTGGACAAGTAAATGATAAAGTAATCTTAGATGACGGAGAAGGGCATAACCTTATCATAGGCTCAACAGGTAGTGGAAAAACTCAAGCTATTACTTTACCTATGTTATATACGGTTAAAGCTTCAGGAGAATCAGCTATTGTTAAAGATACTAAAGGAGAATTATTTAATTTAACAGCTAAGAGCTTTAAAGAAAGTGGATATGAAGTTATTACTCTTAATTTAGGTGATCCTGATTATGGTAATAGTTGGAATCCTTTTACTTTACCTTATTTCTTATATCATAATGACAAACAAGATGATGCTATGAGTTTAGTTTTAGAACTTGCAGAAACAATTATGCATGAAAGTAATACTAGTGATCCTTTTTGGCAAAATACAGCTGCTTCTTATTTTACAGGCTTAGCTATTAGTTTAATGGAAAATGCTAAAGAAGAAGAGATTAACTTAAGTAGTATTAGTCATTTAACTATTCAAAATGACGAAGAAAAAGATTTATTAGATGCATATTTAAGTTCCATATCTAAAGATAGTCCAATATATAAAAATATTGCTAGTACTTTTTTAGCGCCTATGGAAACTAAAAATAGTATCTTATCTGTTTTAAATCAACATTTATCTTTATATACTAATCGTATGAGTCTATGTAATATGTTATCAAATACTAACTTTGATTTCTTAAATATTGGTAATAAAAAAGTAATTATTTATTTAATTACTAATAGTAATAATATTGCAACAGATAATATTATGAATATCTTTGTTAGTCAATGTTACTATTTATTAATGCAAAATAAAAGAGAAAAAAGATTTAATGTTATTTATGATGGCTTTGATGATATTGGTACACCTATACCTAATTTTGTTAATATGTTAGAACTAAGTAGAGGTAATAAGATTCGTTTTACTTTCTTAATCAAAAATTTCATTAAATTAAAAGAATTATATCAACGTGATAATTTAGAATTATTTAAGGAAACATGTGTTAATATTTTATACTTATTAACTAATGATGATGAAACAGCCCAAGAAATAAGTAAACTATGTGGTATGAAAGATAAAGATAGTTATTTAGTAAGTAGTGATGCCTTAAAAAGAATGCGTATGTGGCAAGCTATATTAATTAAACATCGTTATATGCCTTATTTAACTAAACTATTACCATTCTATCAAATGGGTGTTACTTTTGGTGATGAACAAATTACTTTAGAAAAACGTGATAAAAAGGAAATTAAAATATTCGATTTAAATAAATATTTTAATGCATAAATAATATGGATGATAAACTAATTATAAATATATTAAAATATATTGAAGATAATTTATATGATAATATAAGTATTGATGCCATAGCTATCCAATTTTATTTTAATCGTTTCTATATTATGCGATTATTTAAAAAAAAAACAGGGTTAACTATTACAGAATATATTAATACTAGAAGGATTATTAAAAGCTTAAAACAATTAGTTAATAGTAATGATCGCATTCTTAAAGTAGCTTTAGATAATGGCTATCATTCTTTAGAATATTATTCAGAAATATTTTATAAAACTATGGGATATAGTCCATTAGAATTTCGTCATAAAAAAATAAATCTTCCTCTAGTAATCGAAGGAGATTTATTAAAAGCTGTCAAAATAAACCAAGAAATAATCAATTCGGTAAAAGCTATTGGATACAAAACTAAGAGTTTATCAGATCGTCATGTCTTACAAAAAAAGTAGAGGAATCTCTACTTTTTGTATTTTTTACTAGCTCCAATAAAGGCATCAAATAAAGGATGAGGTCTTGTAGGTCTAGACTTAAATTCTGGATGAAATTGACAAGCTACAAAGAATGGATGTTCTGGATATTCAATAATTTCTACTAAATTACTAGGTTCATTAATACCTGCAAATACTAATCCATGGCTTTCTAATTCTTCTTTATATTTATTATTAAATTCATAACGATGACGATGTCTTTCTAATATCTTATCTGTTTTATAAATTTTATGTGTTAAAGTGTTTTTAGCAATTGTACATTCATAATTACCTAATCTTAATGTACCTCCCATATTAATAATTGTTTTTTGTTCAGCCATTAAGTCGATAATTGGATTTTTACATGTTTCATTAAATTCACGTGATGAAGCATCTTCAATATGACATACATGACGTGCAAATTCAATTACTGCTATTTGCATACCTAAACATAATCCTAAATATGGAATATTATGTGTACGAGCATATTCACAAGCTTTAATTTTTCCTTCAATACCTCTTTGACCAAATCCTCCAGGAACTAAAATACCTTTAGAATTTTTAAATACTTCATCTAAATCACAATTTTCTTTTTCTAGTGATTCTGAATTAACCCAATTAATTTTTACTTTTAAATTATGTTTATATCCTGCATGCTTTAATGCTTCCATAACGGATAAATAAGCATCATGTAATTCAACATATTTACCTACTAAAGCTATTTCTATTTCATTTTTTAAATTATTAACTGTTTCAATTAAATCTTCCCAATATTTTATATTACTTTCAGTAATAGGTAAATCAAATTGTTTTAAGATAATATCTTCAATATTTTGCTTATGAAAATTAATTGGTATTTGATATATATTATTAACATCAATAGCTTCAATAATATTTTCTTTAGGAATACTTCCAAATAAAGATATTTTATTTTTAATACTATCGCCTAGTGGAATACTAGCTCTTGTAACAATAATATCAGGTTGAATACCTAAACGACGTAAATCAATAATACTATTTTGTGTTGGTTTTGTTTTTAATTCATTAGATCCAAATAAGTAAGGAACTAATGTTGTATGAACAAAGAATGTATTAGTAGGCCCTTGTTCCATTTTAAATTGACGTAATGATTCCATCATAACAGAAGATTCGATATCACCAACTGTACCTCCAATTTCTGTTATAACTATATCAGCTTGGCTAGTTGCGCCTGCTTCATATATCTTATTTTTAATCTCATTAGAAATATGAGGTACTATTTGGATAGTAGCACCTAAATAATCTCCACGTCTTTCTTTTTCAATAACACTTGAATAAATCTTACCATTAGTAATATTAGAAGTGTAATTTAATTCTTCATCAATAAATCTTTCATAATGACCTAAGTCTAAGTCTGTTTCACAGCCATCAGCTGTAACAAATACTTCACCATGTTGAATAGGAGACATGGTACCTGGATCAACGTTCATATAAGGATCAAATTTTTGCATAAATACCTTATATCCTTTAGCTTTAAGAAGTAAAGCTATTGAAGATGCTGTAATACCTTTACCTAAACCTGAGCATACACCACCTGTTACAAATACATATTTTGTCATACATAACCCTCCTAAAATAAAAAAATTCCTAGAGAGAACTCCCTAGGCTCTCTTTAATTATATCACTCTTTAAAATGTGATGTAAAGATGAATTTGACAAATATATGCAGTTTGTGTATAATACCAATTTGTCGAAAGGGGGATTATTAAATGCCAAGTGATGAAATGTATGAAGAAAGTGAAATGAGACATTCATCTGGTTCACAACGTCAATATGCTGTTGATCGTGAGGCTAGTAGAAAACATAAAAGAAAAAAAGGGAAGATAGGTAAAGCTGGAAAAATAGTTATCGCAACAACTTTAGGGGTAGTTGTATTAGCAACTTCTGCTTTTGGATTATATCAATATGGATATGTATATGCTCCAGATAAATCTAATACATCTTTAAGTTCTGTTGTGGAAACTTATAAAGATACTTTATTAATTGATGAAGCTTTAAATGAAGAAGAATATTCTGAATTAGCTTCTGTTATGCAAACATTAGAACAAGCAATTTCTTTAAATCATGAATTAAAAGGTTTAGACTTAGACCAATATAATAAAGGATTAAATCCTGTCGATGTTTCAGAATTAACTATAGATGATATCAATAATTTAATTGCTGAATATAAAGCTAGTAAAGATACTGTTGACTTAAAGACACCTACTAAAGCTACAACAAGATTTTATACAGTTGTAGGAACTTTAACATCTTACTCTAATTCATTATCTAGTGATATATATCTTACTTCAGCAGATAAACTTATTGCTTATGCTGACTTATTAATTAAATCATCAGTTGCTAAATCATTAGATTTATCATTAGATCAAATGGCTAATATGGAAACATCATTAACAGATTCAAAAGATTTAACAATATCTTATACAGATGAAGCAGGACGTAGTTATGATATGACTTTATCATTTCTTAACTCTATAAAGAGTTTAGCTACAGAAGTAAATACATTAAATTCTTTAGTGCATCCAAAAGCTAATGAGAAAGGTATTACACCTAAAGTAGATGCTAAAGCAGTTCAAGCTCAAGAAGAAGTAGTATTAAATCATATTAAAGATATAATGCAATATTCATACTATGTTAAAGATGGAGTTATCCATCAAAATGGTAATCAATTTAGAAAAGTAAAAAGTACAAAGTAATTTGTACTTTTTTATGTTATAATAAGTTAGGTGTTATAATGTTAGAAGAATTAAATAAAGAGTATGATAAATTACAATTGAAATATGGCGCTAAAGAATTGCATTCGATATATAATGGAGGATGTACTAGTCATCCTGATATTTTCTTTGTTTTTATGAATCCTACAGGACGTAATATAGCTTCTTTAAGTAATTGGAAGGGTATTCATTCTCCTTGGATAGGTACTAAAAATATATGGCCACTTTTCTATAATATTGGTCTATTAGATGAAAATATCTACTTAGAAATAAAAAGAAGAAAAGGTAAAGAATGGGATGAAGATTTTGCTTTAGAAGTATATAATAATGTAAAACAACATAAGTTCTTTATAACTAATTTAGGTAAATGTACCCAAATCGATGCTAGAGCTTTACCTGATGAAGTATATAAAAAATATTTAAATTTATTATTAAAAGAAATAGATATTGTTAAGCCTAAAAAGATTATTACTTTTGGTAATCAAGTTAGTTCCATATTACTTAATCAAAAAATATCTGTTTCAATATGTCGTAAAAAGAAGTTTCCTTTAATAGTAAATAATCAAAAATATGATGTTTATCCTGTATATTATCCTGTGGGTAATGGTATATTTAATATGGATAAAGCTATTGAAGATTTAAAATGGATAATAGGTGATCATAATGATTAAAATATTATTTGTATGTCATGGCAATATATGTCGTTCACCCATGGCAGAATTTATTATGCGTGATATTATTAGAAAACATAATTGTAGTGATAAGTTTGTTATAAATTCACGAGCTTTAAGTACTGAAGAGATAGGTAATGGTATGTATCCTAATGCATTTAAAATATTAGATGAAAAGGGGATATTAGTAGGTAATCATAAAGCATGTCTTATATCTAAATTTGATTTTGATAATTATGATTATATTATTGTTATGGATGATTATAATTTAAGTAATATTATTAATATGTTTGGTTATAGTGATAAAGTATATAAATTATTATATTTTTTAGGATCTAATAGTAGTATAGATGATCCATGGTACACAAGAGACTTTGAAAAAGCTTATGAAGATATCTTAAAAGGATGTGAAGCCTTATATACTTTTTTAGAAAAAAATAATAAAATATATTGACAAAAAAAGGAGTAATCAGTATAATGGTAAATGTCAGTTGATTATATGACTTATCTTTTGCAGGTGTAGTTCAATGGTAGAACTCCAGCCTTCCAAGCTGATAACGTGGGTCCGATTCCCATCACCTGCTCCATTTTGTATTTTAGTCGAACTTTTTAGTTCGATTTTTTAATGCAAAAATGATATGTGGTCGAAAAGTGGTCGAAAAGTGGTCGAATGCATTGATAATATTTTTTATTTTGTATATAATATAATTGGTGATGAAAATGTATAAAGAAGATCAAAAGACTGAATTAAAAGTTGAACTTACAAAAGATATAAAGAAAGAAGTAGTTGCTTTTGCTAATTCTAATGATGGAACAATTTATATAGGAATTGATGATAACGGTAAAATCATTGGATTAAAAAATGCTGAAAAAGATTTAGAGGCATTAAGTGGAATGATTCGTGAAGGAATATGCTCTGATTTAACTCTTTATACGAAGATATATATTGAAAATATAGAAAATAAAGATATTATTATAGTAAAAGTTAGTGAGGCTCCCAATAAACCTTATTATTTAGCAGAAAAAGGATTAAAATCATCTGGTGTATATTTAAGACATGGTAATGTTTCAGTTCAAGCTAGTGAAGAAGTTATTAAAAAAATGTTATTAGAAAGTAATAGCAATTCATTTGAAAATAATATTTCGATTAATCAAGATTTGCATTTTGAATACTTAAAAGAAGTTTTTAAAAAACATAATATTGAAGTAAATGATAACAAATTTAAATCCTTAAATATAACAAACTTAAATGGTCAATATACAAATCTTGGATTACTTTTATCAGATGAATGTCCATACTCTATAAAATGTGCTATTTTTAATGGAAATAATAAAATTGAATTTAAAGATAGAAAAGAGTTTACTGGTTCAGTTTTAAAACAAGTAAATGATACATATGAATATTTAGATTTATACAACAAAACTAAAGGTAAGATAGTAGGTTTGGAAAGACAAGACATAAGAGATTATCCAGAATATGCTTTAAGAGAATCTTTATTGAATGCAGTTATTCATAGAGATTATAATTTTACAGGAAGTATTTTAATTTCATTTTTTGATGATCACTATGAAATTACTTCTTTGGGTGGACTAGTAAAAGGAATAAGTCTAAAAGATTTATATGCGGGTGTATCAGAATCACGAAATCCAAATTTAGCAAATATTTTTTATAGATTAAGATATGTTGAAAGTTTTGGGACAGGAATAGGAAGAATTTTGGAGTCTTATCAAGAATATGAAAAGAAGCCTCTAATATTGGATTCTGATAATGCCTTTAAAGTAACATTATTTAATGTAAATTATATTGATGTTGATGACTATATACAATTGTTGCCATCAAATTTAACACAGGAAGAGCAGATAGTAAAATATTTAAAGAAAAATAATAAAATAAATAGATTAACAGTTGAAGCTTTGTTAGAAGTTTCTAAAACAAGAGCAAATGATATTCTAAACAAAATGATTGATGACAATATTTTAATACAAGCAGGTTCTGGTAAAAATATATATTATATGTTAAAATAAAATTGTATATATTAAATCGTTATGAGTGAAAGGTGTAGATATCTTCCACAATTGCTCCATGTTTGATAATTAAACTAGTTCTTATTTAAAGACTAGTTTTTTTGTTCCCATGTTATCGCTGGAAAGTGACTGATTACTCTTTATAAAAAAGGTGATATATAAAAATGATGGTTTATTGGTTAGCCATCTTTTTTATATGAATAATTAAATTTAATATTAATTTTTTTAATAGACTTTAATCAAATAACCATGCAAATTATTTTGTTTTGTATACATTATAAATAGGATAGCAAAAAAAGGGGGGATATAATTTGCGTAAAAATAGAATAATAATTCTTATGGTCTTTTTGGCAACTATTCTTTTAATGGCTGTAGGTTATTCAACATTCGCTACTGATTTTACTATTAATGGAAAAGCAGAAATAACAGGTGAATGGGATGTTAGAATAACAAATATAGAGGCAACACAAGTACCAGATGGATGTGATGCAGGAACACCAACATTTACTAAAGATACTATTAATTTTTCTGCTAAACTTAATAAACCAGGTGATGAAATTATTTATGAAGTAACTATACAAAATTTAGGAACTATTGATGCTGAATTACAAACAATTATATTTACAGAAGAAATTGATGGTATTGAAGAAATAAATTATACTACTTCCGAACTAAAGAAGGATTTAAATGTAGGGGATTCAACAACTTTTAATATTATAGTAACATATGTTAAAAATACGGAAAAAGTTCCTGATGTTAAGACTAAGACATTAACAGGAATAATTCAATATGTTCAAAAAGAAACTGCTTAAGAATAAAAAAATATTTTTCCTTTTAGTTATTTATACCATAGTTCATATCTTCTTTTGTACTAATAATTTCTATACTTATTTTATTAATCCCTTATTTTGGTTAAGTTATATTATCTTTCATTATGATTTAAAACTACCAAAGAAAAAAGAAATTAACATTACTTTAATTATATCTACTATCTTTTTTCTCCTTTATCTAATTAGTGGATTTGTTTTAAGCTTTAATAAGAATATTTCTAATTGTTCTTTTATAAATATATGGAAAGTTATTTTACCTATATATGGTATAGAAATAATACGTTATAAGCTTATTAAAAGTAATAAAAATAATTCTAAAGCTATAACTTTAATAACTATTCTTATTATCATAAGTGAGATTAATTTTAAAGAATTATTTCTTTCACATAATATTATTCTTTTTCATTATATTGTCTCTATAGTTATACCAATTATTGCTCAAAATATTTTATTTACTTATCTATCTTTAAATTCACATTATAGCATTTCCATTATTATTAGAGTTTTTAATGAGATATCTAAACTATTTTTACCAATTATTCCTTATAGTGATTGGTTTATTAAAGGATCTTTTTCTCTTATTAAAACTTTAATTATTTATTATATTTTTAAATATTATGTATTTCATAAAAAGAGTATATATGATTTTAAGGAGTCAAAGAAACTTTATTCCTTTACTATTATTACTTCCATTATATTAGTATTATTTATGTTAGGATTATTTAATTATAAGCCTATAGCTATTTTATCTAATAGTATGAGTCCTCTTTTTAAAAGGGGAGATGTAGTTATTTATAAAAAAGAAGAGAATATATTACCTGATGATATTATTGCTTTTAAGTATGAAAACCAAACTATTATTCATCGTGTTATAGGTATAAATGAATATTATGTTACTAAAGGAGACGCTAATAACACGATAGATTATATAAAAATAAAAAAAGAAGATATAAAAGGTGTATATAAGTTTCATATTAAATATTTAGGCTATCCTGCAATTTGGCTAAACGAATTAGTTACTAAGGAGAATTAAATATGTTAAAGAAGAGGATACTAATTATCTCAAGTATTATTGTTCTTTTAATATTAATTGTTCTTATCGAAGTAATATATTTTAGTAGAAATTTTCTAAAGAGTAATATATATGAAATAAAAAATAAAACATACTATGAAGTTACTTTAAAACCTAATACTTATTTTTTAAATGATAAATTAGAATCTAATAATTATTATATTGCGAGTTCCATAGACACAATTGATATTTATTTTAATTATTATATAAAGAATAAAATAAAAGATAATTATTCTTATAATATTACTGCTACTTTAAAAAGTTATGGTGATAATGGTACTAAATTAATTTGGACTAAAGACTTTATTTTAAAAGAAATAAATAATATAAATCAAAAAGAAATTAGTATAAAAGAAAATTATAACTTGGATTATCAATATTATGTTAATTATGTTAAAGCTTTTCAGGAATACTATAATATTAAAACCGAAACTTATTTATATGTTAGTCTTAACATTAATGATCAAACGAATCCTTGTATTTTATTAACAATTCCGATTAATGAAAATATTATTGAAATAACAATGGAAGATAATACTACTTTAAAAAATAATACAAATAATATTATTCTTAACAAGATAATAGTCTTTGATTTTATAGTTATAGTTATTACCCTTGTTATATGTAAAATCTTATTCAATAAAAATAATATTCTAAAAGAGTATAACGATATTATTATAACTATTCAAAATGAACCTAATATGAATAGTAATAATACTGTATATTTAACTGATTTAAAAGATCTAATAACTATGGCTATAACTAATAATATAAATATTTTTAATTATCAAAATAGTTACTATATTATTATAGATAATAATCATTATGTATATATTTTAGAAAAATAATAAACTAGTCTTAAAGACTAGTTTTAACTTGTATTAATAAATAATAATTTATTAAAAAAATATAAGAAGCTGAATTTCCTCTTGTGGCTCAAAGGCCGAATGGTAATACCATTGATGAGGCTCTCGCTTCTTATGTAAGTAGTATATTACAATTAAACAATAGTGTCAAAATGATATACTAGATTGATAGTAGCACGATAACAGATTATAATCCTTATTAATGAAGAAGTAAGTGAAGGAAACTATTAATAGCTTTTTAAAACAAAAAAAGAAACGTCTCTCCATCAGCTAATGAAAATACCCTAGCCAAAACGTCCAAAACGAATGGAGCACTTGTTTCTTATGAGGGTAATATATCATAATCTAACAATAATGTCAAAATGATATACTAGATTGATAATAGCACGATAACAGATTATAATCATTATCAATGAAGAAGTAAGTGAAGGAAACTATTAATAGCTTTTTAAAACAAAAAAAAGTTGATAAAGCAGTCCCTGATGCTAAAAATAGCACTTCACTATCAAGTTTATCAACTTTTCTAGATGGTAATATATCATAATCTAACAATAATGTCAAAAGTAAGAATTATCTTGACATTTAATAGTGTTAAGGGAAGTTATTTATCTTTATAAAAAAATAGATGTATGATATAATCGAATTAAGATATGGAGATGATATGATGAATTATGAAGTTCAAATGAATAATGGGGAAAGTAAGGCAAAGCCTAAGTATTGGCTAATTATCCTTGTCGTTGTACTAGTCTGTGGTGCTGGAGGATTAGGATGGTATTTAGGAACACAATCAGGTAATAAGGAAAAGAAAGAAGAAACAGAAACTAAAGAAGAAACAGGAAATAAAGAGGAAACACCTTCAGATGAATCAGAAGAGCCTAAAGTAACTAATGTTACATTTGATAAAAGTAAAGCTAATCAATATTTAGAAGAATTCAGTTTAGGTTTAACTACAGTAGATTTTGCTGAGCCAGAAGTTATAATTCCTAAAAATAAACGTAATAATACAAATTTACTTAGTGATAATGCTAAATTAGGATTAGGATGGTATTATCTTTTGATGGATAATTATGATAAGTCTAAAATATATGCAGACGCAACACCAACTGGTGAAAAAGAGACAGGGTCTTATGGTGTTGATTTAGCTTATTTCAAAGATATATATAAAAAATTATTTAATGAAGAAGTACCTAACAATGCTAATTATAAATTATTAGGGTATGGTACTCCTATAAAGAATAATATTTTATATGGTTCAATGTTTACAGGTAGACCTACTACTAGTGTTATTTTTAAAGCTAATTCTATTACGTTAAAAGATAAACAATATGAATTATTAATTGATGTTTTAGAGTTTGAAGATCAAGAAGATATGGATAATTATTCTAGTTATAGTATTATTACATATGATGAAAAATTAGTTTCTTATAGAGTTAAAGTAACTTATGAGACTAATAATGGTTATGTTTTAAAAAGTATTGTAGCTTATGAATAGAAGATGATGTAAATCATCTTTTTTCTTATATAAATAATAAAGAGTACTTTTGATATACTATCTAAAAGAAGACAAAGATAGTATAATAAAAATAAATAGGATGAAAGGATTTAGATTATGAAAGTATTATTAGTTAATGGAAGTCCTCATGAAGAAGGATGCGTATATACAGCTTTAAGTGAAGTTGCTTTATATTTTCATAAGTAACTTTTTTTAGCAAACATTGTTTGCTTTTTCCTTGATATAATAATAGTAAACCTTTGGTATGTTTAAAATATATTATTTAAATGTTATAGTTCTTCTTGAAAGGAGCAAAAAATATGAATCAAGAAAAAATTGGTAGATTTATTGCTAAACAAAGGAAATTAAAAGAATTAACGCAAGAAGAATTAGCAGAAAAACTAGATATTACTAAGAATGCTGTAAGTAAGTGGGAAAGGGGATTATGTCTTATGGACATGTCTTTATTAAAGCCTCTTAGCGAAATATTAGACGTAAGTATCAACGAAATCCTTGCTGGCGAAAAAATAGAAGAAAAAGATATCGAAAAAAAGAGTGAAGAGAATATTATTAAATTAACAGAACTCGTAAACTTAAAATCTATGAAATATGGTATCGTTGGTATGGCTTTATTTTCTATTGCTTTAATTATAATATCATTTCTTAAAGATATACCTATGTCATCTATTGTTAGTTTATTATGTGTATATAATTCTATTACTTTTTTAGGCCGTTATAAAATTAGGAAAGATAAAACTGATTTATTAACTGGTATTCTTTTTTTCATCGCTGTTATTTGTAATACTATTGCTTTTATATTAACTTAATTATAAATGAGACCAAAAGTTGATAGTTTAAAATTACTTTTACTTATATAGTTAATAGTAATGAAAAGGCCAAATGTATGACAATGCATAATCAAACAATTGATATAGTAATACAATTAATTTAAAAGCAAACATTGTTTGCTTTTTTCATGATATAATAAAAATAATTATTTATAAATAGAAAATGTTAATATGCATTGCTTGTGGCAACGCTTGTTTTAGCATATAATCCTACTTGAAGGAGGAAATATTATGTTAAAAAATAATATTAGAACAATTAGAAAGGCTAAAGGACTTTCACAAGAAGAGTTAGCTATAAAATTAAATGTTGTTAGACAAACTATATCTAAATGGGAACAAGGATTATCTGTACCAGATTCAGAGTTATTAGTTTCTCTTTCTGATGCTTTAGATACATCTGTAAGTACATTACTAGGAGAAAATGTTGAAGAACAAAAAGAAGATACTTTAAAAGAAATAGCTCAAAAATTAGAAATAATAAATCTACAATTAGCTCGTAAAAAAGAAATAAAAAGAAAAATATGGCATGGTTTATTTATATTTATTTGTATCCTTATAATAGCTGTTTTTATAGGATTAATATTACTAGGAAATACTTATATGGAATGGGATTATAATGATCCAGAACTAGCTATATTGGGAGTAGGTGTTCATAGTTTTGTATGGATATTTGTAAGAGTATCGCCAATATTATTTATAGGTTCAATTATAGGATTTTGTTTAACAAGAAAAAAATAATATCAAGTTTACTTCTTGATATTATTTTTATTTGAATATTCGCTTTTTAAAATATTTTCTATCTCTTCGGGAGATTCTTTACAACCATTATTGAGCCATTTTTTGATAATAGCATTAAGCCCTGCCTTAAAAAATTCCATATGATAATCTATGTATTTATCATCATATAATTTTTTTGATAAGTTATAATCAAATTCTTTGATGATAAAGTTTTGATCCATTTTTAGTTTAAAATAGGTATTATAAAATGTTTGATTATCTTTTATATGTTTAAAAAGTTTTAAAAAATCATTTGAATTGTTTTGAGTATCTTTTTCTTCTTGATATAAAAATGATACTTCTTGCTCTAATTCTTGACCTATTTTATCTGCTAAATCGTAAATATCAAGATAATTAACATAAAAAGTAGAACGATTTATTTTAGCAAGTTTGCAAATATCTGTTACTGATATTTCACTTATTTCTTTGGCTTGTAATAAAGTTATAAATACTTTACTAATTTTATCTCTTGTTTCTTTTCTCCTTTTATTATTTGGTGTATTCATATATTCACTCCTTTTAATTGGACAAATGTCTATAAATTGTTGATTGTATTTTTCTTTCGTAAAGATTATACTAAAATTGTAATAAAAAGACAAGTGTCTTATTATTGAAATGGAGTGATTGTATGTCTAAAATAGTAGATGCTAATAAGAAAATTGAAAAAACAGTTGTTGGTGGATACAAAAAAGTTGAGGATACAGTTGTTAATGGCTATCAAAAGATTGAAGATAAATTCGTTGATACTTTCTTAAAAAAAGAAGATGAAACAATCGAAGAAGCAAAGATGAGATTACAAAAAGAGCAAGAAGAACAAAGAAAAAATATGAATGAAACTATAAATGGCACTAAATAATTGATGGAGGTAAAAATGAAAAAGGAAACTTTATTAGAAATAATTTTAGGAACTATTGGTGGTTTAGTATTTGCAATAGGTATGTGTATGTGCTTAATACCAGAATGGGATTTATTTAAAGCAGGTGTTGTGGTAGCAATTTTAGGACTTATTGTTCTACTTTGCATTATTCCTGTATATCGTAAAAATCATCCTAAAAAAGAACATGCACCTATAAATTGGGGAATTGTATTTACCTGGTTAATAGGAATAGTTGGTGCTTTGGTAATGGGCTTTGGTATGAGTAAAGTTATGGTTGGAGATCCATCTAAAACTGATTTACTAATAGGTCTCATAACAGGTATTGTTGGTTTACTTATTTGTATATTTAACTACCCAATATATTCTTATTTAAAAAGTAACAAAGATTAGATTTTTATAGGAAGAATATTCTTCCTTTTACTTTATAGTTAGAGGAGTTTTATGAAAAAAATGTTAAAAGATATATTTTTACCAAATAAGATAATTGGATTTATTCTTTTTAACTTAGCTTTTGATTTACTTATATATGTTTTTAGTTGTCATTTAGAAGATACACCAATTGCTTATATAAGTTATCTTTTATCTACTTATGCTTTAATTATATTTATTATTTGGTTTTGTAAAATATGTAAATTTGGTAATAATGCTATTAAAAAATCAAAAACTTATGAGTTGTATAAAAAACACGAACTTTTAATAACAAAATTTAGTCTAGCATTTGCTACTTTATTGCATTTTGTTTATGGCATTTTTAAATTAGGTACAGGAATATATTATATGTCTTGGTGGTTTATTACTTTTGCCGTTTATTATTTGATTCTTTGTTTAATGAAATTATCTATTGTGAAAGATATAAAAAATGAAGTAGGAATAAATTTAAAAACAGAATATAAAAAGTTAAGACTAACAGGTATAATTTTATTATTTCTAAATTTAATATTAACGGGTATGATTATTTTAATAATAAAACAAAATCAAGAAATTACTTATGCAGGATTTATCATTTATATAGTTGCTATGTATGATTTTTATTTAATCATAAGTGCAATTATCAATGTAGTTAAGTACCGAAAAGATCATAGTCCACTTTTAGCAGCAAGCAAATGTATTAACTTAACGGTTGCCATGATTTCCATGATATCTCTTGAAGTAGCTATGGTATCAGAGTTTGGAACAAATGATATGGAATTTAAAATGCTAATGACTAGTATTATGGGATTTGTTGTTTGCTTAATTAATAGTGCTATGTCTATATATATGATAGTAAGATCTAATAAGAAATTAAAAAAAATATAATATTTATATGAACAAACTATACCTAGTTTGTTTTTTTATAAAAAGTTTTACAAATTTGTTAAATAACGAACATATGTATGATGTAATATTTCTTCAAGGAGGTTTTATATGCATAATGATAAACGAGAAACTATTTCAAACTTATTTGAAGGAATAGAAATAAGAAGTATTTGGGATAACGAAAAAGAAGACTATTATTTTAGTGTTATTGATGTTATTGCTGCTTTAACTAATTCTAACAACCTAAGAAATTATTGGAATATGCTAAAAAAAAGAATGAATGAGGAGGAACAAAGTGAGTTGTCCACAAAATGTGTACAACTGAAATTAAAATCTAAAAAAGATGGCAAAAGTTACCTTACTGATACTTTAGATACTAAAGGAATATTAAGACTTATTGAGTCAGTGCCTTCACCTAAAGCTGAACCCTTTAAACTATGGCTTGCTAATTTAGGTAGTGAAAGAATAGATGAAGTATTTGATCCTGAGATTGCCATTAGAAGAGCTATAGATTATTATCGCAAAAGAGGATATTCAGATAAATGGATTGAAGCAAGATTAAAAGGAATAATAACTAGAAATAAATTAACAGATACATGGAAAGATAGTGGTATTTCTTCAAATTATGAATTTGGAATATTAACGAATGAGATATACAAAGAATGGTCAGGTATGAAAGCAAATGAATATAAATCGTATAAAGGGATTAGAAAGAAATCTTTAAGAGATAATATGTCAGATATTGAGATTGTTCTTACTGATTTAGGAGAAATTGCAACAAGAGAGTTAACTAAAGAACATAAACCCTATGGCTTAGAACAAAATAAAAAGATGGCAAAATTGGGAGACCATGCTGCTAAAGTTGCTAAAGAAGATATTGAAAAGAATTTAGGTAAATCCATAATAAGTAATCAAAATAATCTTAATTATCAATATTTAGACGAAAAAGGAAAATTGAAATATTAAAAAAAGAAAAAAGCGTTATAGCGCTTTTTTTAAATCTAATATGATTTGTTTATACTTTTGAAACTCTGAATCACAATCATTAATTTGTAAAATATAGATTATTTTACCATATAAGATATTTAGATACTTTTTTTCATCAATATTTATATGACATTTAGTTAAGTGTGATTTTAGTCCATACTTTTGTATGTAATAAATTTCTTGTCTTATTCTTTGACGATATTTTATATTAACTTGTATTTTTTCATTAACTATAATACCTGTAACGCTTTGACTTGCTGATTTATTAATAATATGAATCTTATCATTATTTAAGTTTAAATTTAGCTTATGTAACATTTTTCTAACTTTAAATATAATATCACTAGGATTAAAATGACCTGAAAAAGTCATATCATCGGAATATCTAGTATAGGAAATATTATTATTTTCACACCAATTACCTAATTCTTCATCAAATTCTTTCATAACTAAATTAGAGATATATGCTGATGTGGGTGATCCTTGCGTTAAATGATCATCATAAGTACATAAATAGGTTAATAACATACCAACTGATTTAGGAAAATATTCAATGGCGAAACAACTATTATATATGTGATTAAAGGCTATACTTTCAAAGAAGTCTTTAATATCCAATTTTAATATTATTTCTTTATTAATATGTGGTATAGCATTATCTTTTAATGAGATACCTTTATGATATCCTTTAGCGTATTTAGATATCGCTTTATTATTAAGAATATTGGTTAATATCTTTTTTTGAATATGTTTTAAAAGGGGATATGGTTCATAGATTGTTCGATATTTACCATTTCTCTTTTTTATTTTATAAATGTTATAGTTTTTTTCAATATTATTAGCTATAGAATATAATGTTTTAATATATTTTTTTTGATCTTGACATTTAAATAGATTAAGAGATAGTAAAAATTCATTACATTCTTTTGTACCAATGTATTTCCACATATTTACTACCTCCTAATCATTGCAGTACTAATGATATAGTAATATGGAAATGGACGCTAAGCGAAGCGTCTACACGGAGTGTAGTTTGGTCCTTTGTAGTATTACTATTAAATCATCTAGTTATTTTAGTCCCTTAACGACTCGTTAAAGTAGGAATAAATCCAATCACTACTGCACTTGTATTATATCATATCTTAAAAAAGATAATAATATAAAAACGATGTGATACATCTATTATTAAGAAAAATAATAGTTGAAAGACTTCACATCGTCTAAAGAAGTTAATAAAGCAGTCCCTAGTGCTTTTAGCACCTCACTATCAAGTTCATTAACTTCTGCATGGTAATTTGCTATTATGATAAAAGAATTGTATAATAATGCCTTGTAAAAAGGGATGATAGTATGCAAAAGATTCGGAAGATAATAGAAACTATTTTAGTTTTTATTGTTATTATGTTACTAATATGTTTATGTATAAGTTTATATAATTTCTTTACAGGTAAGATTGCTTTTAGTGAGATAATTATTAAAACAGGATTATATTTTTTATACACGATTGGTTATGGTGCTTTAGAAGGGGATGCTATTCTGCAAAATATCTTAGCTATTATAGGTATTGTTGCTTTAGCTTTAATGTCGACTTTTTTAACAATTAATTTATTTTGGCGTTTAGATGATGTTATTTTAGTACCTAATATTTTATATGATCATGATAAACTTGTTTTCACTATAAATAATAAGGGTAGAACAATTTGTAATATTCAAATTAGTTATATGCTTTATGATGCAACTACCTTAGATAATTTAGATAAAACAAAGGAATATTACGTTCCTATGTTAGTTAAGAAAACCAATTTTAAATTAAATACTGATTTAAATGAAACTTTTTGGTATAAAGCTTTATATGGTTTATTAACAGATGATAAAAAGAAATTATATTGTATTTTATCATTTACGGATACTAAGAATGGTCAAAATAGTATTAAAGTTCAAGAGTTTACAAAACGTAATTTATCTAATATAACTTATGAAGAGTTAGTAAAACCTTTATTATTTAGTCATCATGATTTAAATCCTATTGAAAATGGGGGACAAGTAACACTTAAGCAAATGAGTCGTCAAACAGAATTAACCTATAACTTTAATAACACTCTTGTAGCGCAAGAACCTTTTGTAATGGCTTATTATAACTTTAGTCATGCATTATTAAACTTAGAAAAATATAATCACGATACAACTTATTTAGAAGTTAAAGTGAGTGCTAAAGAAGAATTAAATCTTACATGGGAAGTTAAAACGATTGATAATAATAAGTATAGTAAAACATTTAATATTAATAGTAAAAAGCAAAGTATTAAAATCTATTTTAAGGATATTAATTTTAATTTAGAAAAAGTTAATGAAATATGTTTTACCATTTTTTATAAAGATAATAAAGAAGAAAATAGTTTAACGATAAGTGATTTAAAAATTATAACGAAATAAAGTATCTTTAATGATACTATAATGATTAATTATTTACATTCTAGTTGAAGAATAGAAAGCTTAATTTATTAGGCTTTCTTTTTTTACCAAAAATTAGTATTAAAAAAATATTGATATACGAACAAGTGTTTGATATAATAATAATGTAGAGATGAGGGGTATAATGCAAAGATTTTATTTATGTATTGATTTAAAAACTTTTTATGCCTCTGTAGAATGTGTTGAAAGAGGATTAGATCCTTTTAAAACGGATTTAATTGTTGCTGATCCTGATCGCGCTAAAGGAGCTATTTGTCTAGCTATTAGCCCTAAAATGAAGGAAAGGGGAATAAAAAATAGATGTCGGGTATGGGAGATACCTAAGAATGTACATCCTATTGTAGCTAAACCTAGAATGAAATTATATATTAAGTATTCAGCATGGATTTATTCTATTTATCTTAAATATATATCTAAAGATGATATTCATCCATATTCGATTGATGAAATGTTTTTAGATATTACTAATTATTTAAAATTATATAATAAGAATCCAATAGAGATGGCTAAAATGATTATGGATGATATCTTAAAAACCACAGGTATTACTTCATCAGCAGGTATAGGTACTAATTTATATCTTACGAAAGTAGCTTTAGATATAACAGCTAAACATAGTAAGAGTCATATTGGTTATTTAGATGAAAATAAGTATAAAGAGACTTTATGGCATCATTTACCTATTACTGATTTTTGGCGTATTAGTTATGGTACTGAAGCTAGATTACATAAATTACATTTAAAAGATATGTATGATGTAGCGCATGCTAAAGAAGAATTACTTTATAAAGAATTTGGTATTAATGCTAAATACTTAATAGATCATGCTTGGGGAAAAGAAGAATGTACGATTGCAGATATTAAAGCCTATAAACCTAAAAATAATTCTTTATCTAATAGTCAAATATTATATAAAGATTATGATTATAAAAGTGCTCGTATTGTTTTAACTGAAATGGTTGATAATATGGTATTAGAATTAATAAGAAATAATTATGTTACTAATTTAATTGGCTTTTATATAGGATATTCGAAAGATATTATTAAACCTTTAAGTATATCTTTTAAGTTAAAAGAAGAAACAAATAATTTTCATAAAATATTAAATTATATTTTAAATGAGTATGATTATCAAGTAGCTGAAGAAGTTCCTATTAGAAGATTAGGTATTAGTTTTGGAAATGTTAAACCTAAAAAATATACGCAATTAGATTTGTTTTCTTCTTTAGAAGAGGAAGAAAAAGATAATATCTTAGAAAAAACAATTTTAGATATTAAAGATAAGTTTGGCAAAAATACGATTTTACGAGCAACTAGTTATCAAGAATGTGCTACACAATTAGAAAGAAATAAATTAATAGGAGGACATAATGCCGAATAATGCTATGCAATTTCAACCTTTTGATGCTTTAAAAGGTTTTAAGGAAGCTTTAAGACAAGTCGAAAAAAATATTGAAAATAAAAAAGCCTTTGATGATGATTTCTTAGTATCTTTAGATTATAAATTACAAAAAATAAAAATAGGAGATAGTATTTTAATTAAATATTATTATAATTTAGAATATATTGAAACCATTGATATTGTTAAAAAAATTGATAAATTAAAGAAACAGTTAATATTAAAAAACACTCATATTGGCTTAGATGATATTATAGATATAACTATTATTAGTAAATAAAATATGCTATAATCAAAATAGATAGGGTGCGATTTAATGAAGAGTTTTGCGCGAATAAATTCTTTAAAAAGGTTAGGATGTATTAAAGGTTCTGATTATGTAACAATTAATGACTTATTTTTAAAAGATGAGGATGGTAAAGATTACTTTGATTATATAATAAGTAGAAAGATTATTATTGATAAAGAAGAGTTATGTCATGATATTAGTAATAATTATAGATTATTAAAAAGAGCAGCTTTAAACGGTTACTTTTTAAAAAGATATGATAATATTGATTTATTATTTCAAGGACCTGGAGAAACTATTATCGAAATAATGTTTCGTAAAGCAAAAGAACGTAATGTAAGTTTTCCTCATCTAGATATGTATAATCGTTTATTTGAAAAAACTATAAGTGGTTATTTATTAGCTAAATTATTAAATAAATTTAATTCTCCTAGTTTATTTAAAGATATTATTGGAACAATAAACGATTTTGACACTTTATATAAATGCCTTAGTGATATAGGACGTCTTGATTTAATGATATATGCTAAACCAGAATTTTTAATAAAGAAAATGCCTAATGGTATTACTGTGCTTCAAGATTTAATTAATAGAGGAGTAAATTTACGAAATCCTAATGTTGAAGTAAATAATCTTCAGATAGCTGATATTTTATATCAAAATGGTTTATACAAAGAGATGTTAGCATTTGTAAGAAATGATATTTTAGTTAATCATCCTAGTTTAGAAAATAGTTATCTAAAAGGTATAATTGAAAAAATTAAAGAAGAAAATATTAGTGTTGATTTTATTACAGCCAGTGATAATCGTAGTTTAGCGATAATATATTTGAAGTTTATAGAAAATGGCTTGAAACTACCTAATAATATTAATCTATTCCCAATTACTCAAGATTCCAAGAATGATTCTATAGAAAAGCCTGTTTTCGCTTATATGCTAGAAATAAATAGAGATTTAACACTTAAATATTTTGCGAATAATCAATCGGTAAATGATGCTGCCATCAAATTCGTATCCAATTTAAGATCCATATCAAGTGAGAACTTTGACATAGCTGATTTTCTAAGTTATTTACCCACAAAAGAAGATGTTTTTAAATCTATAAGCAATGGTAAGCCTTTACTAAAAGTTTATTGTATAGAGGATTTAATTGAACCTATGGAAAATGGTGTAATAATATTAGAGTATATGATAAATCATGGCATTGATATATCTAATATTAAAACATCTTTGTCACAAAATCTTCAAGCAATTTTGATTATGATAAAAAATCATTATGCTATGGATTACATAAAAGAAAATCTGTTATACGAAGATATTGGTAATAATCAGAAATTGATAGATTTATTAATAAAAGAGGGTTACTATAATTGTATTGCTTGTTCTAGTGGATATGATATAAGTATCGTAGAATATAGTTTAAAATATGACTGTTATAATATTATTAGTAATAATATACTAGAAGCACTATTTGTTAATAATAA
>CANQON010000006.1 GCA_947625505.1 uncultured Bacilli bacterium | reverse complement strand
AATAATAGCTTTTACCACTACAAATTTTACCACATACTAATACTACCTTTCCCATAGATACCTCCTTATCTTTCTTTCACTAATCCATCTGGTGTTAGAATATAAAGAGCATTTACTACTTCATTAATATATTTTCTATCATGAGATACACTAATTATAGTACCTTTATATTCTTTTAAAACTTTTCTAATAACGGGATTTGATAATGGGCTAACATTTCTTGTAGGCTCATCAAGTATTAAAACATCACATTTATCTAATACTAATTTAATAAGAAATAGTTTTGCTTTAGTCCCATTACTTAAATCTTTAATATTACTAATCATTTCATCTCGAGTAAATTTCATATTTCCTAAAAACATTCTTGCTTTTGTAATTTCATCTTTACTACCATTAGGACATACAAAATCTAATACATATTTATAATTATTTAAGATTTCATCATAAGTTTGTGGCATATAACCAACCTTAATATCATTTCTATCTTTTAATTCGTTATAAATTAATTTAATTAGTGTAGATTTACCAACACCATTTTTACCTATAATACATAAATGTACATTGCCAATTACATCTAACTTTATGTTTTTAGATAATACCTTATCAGATACTTTTAATTCATCTATATTTAAATTGATTATATTTTTTGTTCTTGGCACTTCAACTTCTTCGAATGAAAAACTTATACTTTCTTCAACATCTGGTACTTCAGTTAATTCAGTTTCATCTAGTTTTCTCTCTTGTGATTTTAATGAATGCATTTTCTTTTTTAAAACTTGAGCTCCATGTGGATCTGCTCTTGTGATTGTATTTTGTTGATGTTCAACTTTTTGCATTATTCTTTGTAGTTTTTCTTGTTGTTTATTAAATTCTCTTTTTTCAGATTTTGCTACTTGTGTTTGTTTTTCAATTTTTCTAAGTCTTTGTTCAACATAAGTGTCATAATCAGTTCTTAATAATGTATGTCTACATTCTGTCTTCTTTTTTATTTGTTCTAAATGTAAAATCATATTTGCAGTATTAGCTAGTAATGTTTCATCATGTGAAACATACATAATTGGCTTATTCGTATTATTAATAAATTGTTCTAACCATTCTAATGTTTCAATATCTAAATCATTAGTAGGTTCATCTAAAAATAAAATATCATATTCATTTAATAGTAATTTTAAAATACTAATTTTAACTTTTTCACCACCTGATAATGTTTTTATTTTTTGTTTTAAAATATCATCAGTTAAATTAATCAAATCTAGGTATTTATATAAATTATTAATCTTATCATAATAATCACTTTCATCAATAAACAAAAATTCATATACACTTTTATCTAATTTATCAGTACTAATAGATTGTTCTAAATAACCAATTCTATTGCCTTTTAGATTAATATTTCCACTAATTTCAGCATATTCACAAATACCTAAAATTGATTTTAATAAAGTGGATTTTCCATTTCCTTCTTCACCAATGATAGCAAGTTTATCACCATTATTTAGTATTAAATTTAAATTTTTAATTAAATATCTATCATTAATAGATATATTTAAATCTTTTATTTCTAACATATTATGCCTCCTTTTTTCGGCATAATCAAAGTTTATGCCATACTTATTTAACTAATGTTCTCATTTTCTCACCTCTTCACTTTCAAATTTTTTCTTAAAGCGATTTTTCTGGATTTTTCGTTTTATATTCTTTTTTAGAACGAATTTTTTGGATTTCTCGTTCTATAAATTAGTTTTTCTTTGGTAATTTACTATAATCATATTTATGTTCTGCAAATTTTAATTCATCAAAAGCATATTTAATATCTTCTATTGCTTTATCTATTGTATATAAACTATCTTTATTATCTTTCATTATTTGTAGATGTTCTATTGTATAAAATAGTTTTTGTCTTGCATCACTTACTTTTTTTCTTTTTTCAGTATCAAATTCTAGTAATTCTCTTTGAGATTCTTCGTAAGTTTTAATCATTTCTTTTAAATCTTTACTAGATTTATTTGCATATTTATCTTTAGAAAAATAGAAAAGCATTTCATCATAGCCTGCAACTTTTAATAATTTTTGCAATGACATATCTAACGTTTCAGCAATCTTTCGTAGATCATCAATATCTACTTTTTTTATTTTTCCATTAATTAAATCATTTAATGTACTTCTACTTATACCAGTTAATTTAGCTAGTTCTCTTTGAGAAATTCCTTTTTCAACTCTTGCAGATTCAATTAAATTTTTAAGTTCTTCTGAGTTCATTTAATCACTTCTTTCTTCCCTTTTGTTCCTTCACAATTTGATTTTAACACTTTTTTATCAATTTGTCTATATTTTCGGACAAAAAGTATTGACATCTTTTTCGGACAATGTTATATTTAAATTGTCCTTAATATCGGACATAATTATAGAAAGGAGAATTTGTATGAAATTACTAAAGAAACAAACTACTAATGAATATGTAATACCTAAAGATTTGTCAGTTAGTGCTATAGGTATGCTTAACTCTCTATTAGTTAGATCTAATGATGAACTAGAGAATATCGACCTCTACTCTCTTAGTAATGATAGTAGAAAAGATGTTGCTCTAGCATTTAGAGAATTAAGAAAGAAGAAATATATTATTTATAGTTCTTTAGATGATACATATTACATTTATGTATCACCACAAAAAAATAATTAGGAAGGAGGAAAAAAATATGTCTGCAGAAGAAACATTAAATTTAATCGCTAAGCAATGGTGCACCCTAGAAGATATTATGAAGTTAGGACATCTAGGAAGAAATTCTGCACTAAAGGCTAAAAAGAAAATAAAAGATAAGTTAGAAAAACAAGGTTATCTTATTCCAAAGTCTGTTGTTCCAACTAAAGAAGTTGTAGCATTCTTTGATATTGATATACCTTATTTAGAATCTAGAGTTTCTAGTAAAGAATTAATTAAATAATTGTAAGAAAGGAGATACAAATGAAACAATTAACTGAAATAAAAGAAAGCACAAAAAAAGATATCATCGTCGAAAACCTAATGATATCAAATGGAGTTTATCTACTTGTATCTCATCCTAAGGTTGGCAAGTCAATGTTCGCTCAGCAACTTGCCTTCTCTCTTACTACTGGAGAAGATTTTTTAGGATTTAAAGTAAATCCCTCTCATGTCTTATATATTACCACAGAGGGAGATATAAATCAATTAGAAACAAGATTTAAGTTAATGAATTTAAAGCCTAAATTAGATAAACTTCACATAATAGATTCAGATGATATATCAGATTTTTATATTAGAGATATTGAATATGATATTCATCAGTTAGCATCCAATAATCAAAAACTATTTGTGATTATTGATATGTTAAAAGATATAAAATTTGATACTAGTTATGATTTAAATAACTATCAAGAAATAAATGATGTTGTATTTAGAAAATTAAAAGAATTATGTAAAAAGTATAATATCACATTACTTGTTACTCATCATTTAAATAAAAGAGATGACACTATGGGTAGTGTTGGATTAAATGCTGATGTATCTGGAATTATTAAATTAAAGGAATCAAGAAATGATTATAATAAACTAACTTTAGATTATAAAGGCAGAGATTTAGGTAGATTAGAATTGAATTTAAAACGAAATGATAATCAAACATTCAGTGTTGTCGATGAGAATACAAATGATGAAACTGATTATAATCTACTCCTATTTATAAAATATGCAGTTTCTAAAAAAGATTTTGATTATACAATATCAGATATTTTATCTAAAACAAATATTTTATTAACTCCAACACAACTTGGAGGCTTAATTCAAAGAAATTTGAAAGTGTTGGAGCACGAAGGTCTTCATATAACAAATAAAAGAAATGGTAATCAAAGATTATGGCATTGTACTTATGAAGAACCTTCAGAAAATAATGAATAAACGTGGCACGTTCTGACCTGTTAGGTTGGAAGTGGCGATAGTGAATTCATTATCAATTAATTAAAGGATATAGTATATCATTTAATTAATCTTGTAATAGGGGATGCCTTTATTTGAGCAAACAAATATTGGCTCTAGCTATTACAAGCATAAAGGATTCTAAGGAATATTCCTTAGCTCACGGTTGGGCATATAATTATGCCCTAGTGAGATAGAGTATTATTTTAAAAACAGATTTGAAAGGAGGAAAAAATAAATGTACTCAGGTAAACAAGCACTACGATTAGAGAAATTTAAAGCATCAGATATTGGTGGATTAGATAAAGAATTAAAAGAACGAAAAGGATCAGGCAAATATGATAACACTAGAACTCCATATAATATAGAATTAATAAATTATGATGGTCCTACTCTTGCTAGTTCAACTTATGATTATCTTTACTCTAACAATATAAACTATAATCCAAATAAAAAAAATACTAAGGTATTAAATGGACTAATAATATCAAGTGGTCAAGAATTCTTTGAGCATTATGGAATGGAATTTAAAGATACTGGTGAAGTTTACAAAACTGGAGATAATGCTAGCAAACCAATTAGACATGTAATTATAGATGAAGAACATCAATTACCTACTGAAATAAGAAGATTCTTTGATGAAAGTCTTAGCTTTATTTCTGATTATGTTGGTAAAGAAAATATTAGATATGCAGCAATACATCTTGATGAATCTACACCACACATGCATATTTACTTTACACCAGTAGTTAATGAAGTTAAAAGAAAAGTATTTGAACTAGATGAAAATGGTCATCAATTAAAACATGAGATAACTAATAAAAAGGGAGAAAATAAATTAGTACCTATTCAAAAGAAAGATGAGAATGGAAAAAATATTTATGAAACTGTTAAAGGTAAATTTTTAAATTCAGATCAATTTTGGAAACAAAAAGGTGGTAATGCATCTTATACTCTTTTACAAGATGATTATAACGAATTTATTAAATCTAAAGGTTATAACCTATTTAGAGGAGAAATTGGTGGAGATAAAACTCATTTAACTAATGCTATGAAACAACAAAAAGAATTAAATGCTTTAAACAAAAAAATACGAAAAGAAAATGAACTATTAAAAGAGGCAAATAAAAGCGAAAATGAGTTTATTGATAAAGTTGATAAAGAAACTTCTAAAGATATTTTAAATCCTGTTAAAAAAGGTCTTATTAAGCAATATAAAGATGAAGATATATATAATCTATCTACTTATTCAAAAGAACTTGCTGAAGATAATTTAAGAAAAGATTTAGAGATTAAATCACTCACAAAACAAGTAAATGATTTTAAATCTGGAAAAACCTATAAAGAACAAAATAAGATTATTAGTAATCAAAAACAAATTATTTATGAAAAAGATAATGAGATAAATGATTGGAAAACAAGATTTCAAAAATTATCTAATGAATTTAAATTATTTAAAGAAAAAATTCAAAATAAAATATATTCTCTTACTTCTAAAGTATTTGATATTCTTCATATACCATATACTTGGTATGAAGCAAATGATATTGATTATGCTATTGATACAACAAGAGATTATTTAAAAAAACATTCAAAATCAAAAAATGATTTAGAGAGATAATTTATAATATTATCAGTTTATATGATAAAATAATGTTGTTACGAACTGGTATATTTATAAATTCCAACAAAGGAGGAACGATATATGGGAATATATAAATTACCTAAAAATCAATGGACTAAAGATGGTCGTAAATATAAATATTATTGGAACGAAAAAGATAAGAGTGGAAAATGGAAGAAGAAATTTTCACAAGCATATAAAACTAAACTAGATGCAATGAATGCTGAAAGAGAGTTTTTAAATAATAAGGTTGAATTTGGTGGAGATATGGATATGACATTTGGTGCTCTTACCGACCAATATATTGAATCACAAAAAAATAAAGTTCGTAGAAGAACTATGGAAACATATTTAAAAAGAAGAAGATATTTTACTAGTTTTGAAAATGTTAAGTTAAAGGATATGGATGGTAGTCTATATCACAAGTTTCAACAAGAATTATGGGATAAACCTATTAAATGTTCTAGTAGAAATGATATTCAAAAATTTCTTAAAATTATTCTTAACTGGGGTATGAAAATGTATGATATTAATTTAATGCGTTTTTATAAGAAAATAGAGTTCTTCAAAGATCCAAATGAGATGAAAGAAGAAAAAGATGTTTATACTTTTGAAGAATTTCAAAAATATATTACGGGTGCTACTAATTTAAATGATAAGACAATGTTTGAAATGTTATATTATTGTGGATTACGTCGTGGTGAATGTCGTGGACTACAATGGTCTGATATAGATTGGAATAATAAATTAGTATCTATTACTAAACAAGCTAATAGTATTAAAGATAGTCAAAAGTATTATGAACTAACACCACCTAAAACTTCTAAAAGTATTAGGACATTACCTCTTACTGATGTATTATATAACGATTTAATAAATCTTTATAATGAAAAGAAGAAATACTATGGGTTTAATGAAAAATGGTTTATATTTGGAGAATTAGATCCATTAACATTTGGTATGATGCATAGAATAAATGAACGAATTGCTGAAAGTGCTGATATTAGAAGAATACCACTACACTCTTTTAGACATAGTTGTGCATCTCTATTAATTAATACTGGTCAACCAGTAACAACTGTATCTAAGTATTTAGGACATGCTAGTACTAAAGAAACATTAGATACTTATGCTCATATGTTTCCAAACAATCTTACTAATGTAAAAAATACCATAGATAATTTAAATCTAGGTATTTAAATAAACTTAAATAAAAAATAAATTTGGTATCTGAAAAAAGGTTTTTGGTATCTGGCTTGGTATCTAGAAAAAATTAAAAACCTCAGAAACCCTTATAAAACAAAAAGCGTTCCCTCTCTCGAGGGAACTTCAGGGGGTTTTGGTTGTGTACTATCACATTAAATCGTAATAGTACGGGCATGGAGTAACATGCCATTATTAGTGTATCTTATTTTGGGAAATAAGTCAATAGACATAAATTATATGTAAAGGTCTATTTTCTAGGAAATTATGATATATTCATTGATTTTTCAAGTAATATCTTAAGATTACTATATTTCCCGTTGTTGACAAATTCTTGACTATTTAATATTTCAGCACTATCTTCTTTAGCTCTTAATAATATATTAAAATCTTGCTTAATATCGGCTAAATTAAAGTGCATATCTCCACTTTGTCTAGTACCAAATAAGTCGCCACTTCCTCTTAATTTGAAGTCTTCTTCACTTACTTTAAAGCCATCATTAGTTTTTGTTAAAATATTTAGTCTTTCTGTTTCTTTACTACTTATTAAGACACAATAACTTTGTAAATCATTACGTCCTACTCTACCTCTTAACTGATGTAATTGTGATAAGCCAAAGCGATAACTATCAAAGATAACCATCATTGTAGCGTTCTTTACATCTACACCTACTTCGATAACTGTTGTACTAATAAGTATACTTATTTCATTATTCTTGTATTGATTCATTACTTCATCTTTTTCTTTAGCTGACATTTTACCATGTAAGATAGCTGTTTTACATATCTTACCAAAGGCTTTATCCATTTTTTCTTTTAAAACATAAACATTTTCCATATCACTATTTTCTGATTTTTCGATTAAAGGCGCTACTACATATATTTGGTGCTTTTTCTTTAACTCTTGATACATAAGGTCTAATACATCTTTTATTTCTTCATCTTTTTTTAAAATAGTAATAATATCTTTTCTACCACTTGGCATAGTATGAATACTAGATAAATCCATATCACCATATAAACTAATAGCGTATGTTCTAGGTATTGGGGTAGCACTTAAATATAATATATCAGGAGTAATACCTTTATTTTTTAAACTACTTCTTTGATTAACACCAAAACGATGTTGCTCATCGGTAATTACTAATCCTAAATTATTATATATGACATCTTCACTAAATAAAGCATGGGTACCTATTAAGATATCTATTTCATTATCAATTAATCTTTTATATATTTTTTTCTTTTCACTTAGTTTTAATTTACCAGTTAATAGTTCTACTTTAATATTAGTATTTTTAAATAAATTAGTTAAATTATTATAATGTTGAATAGCTAATATTTCTGTAGGTGCCATTAATACTCCTTGATAATGACTTAAATAATTAATATATAAAGTGATAATAGCGACAATTGTTTTACCACTTCCTACATCACCTTGAACTAATCTATTCATTCTTTTAGTACTCATTAAATCATCATATATGTTATGCACACATTTATCTTGATCATCAGTTAATTTAAATGGAAGAGTGTTGATAAATTCTTCTACTTTAGCATACTCAACATTTCTTTTTAAACCATCTATATTATCTCTTGTTTGTTTTAAATAGTTCATCTTTAACATAAATAAAAATAATTCTTCATATTTTAAATAGTTTAAAGCTTTATTTAAATTAATTTTATTACTAGGTTGATGTATTTCTAAAATACTATCTTTTTTGTTAATTAGTTTATATCTATCTACTAAATAATCAGGTATATATTCTTCTACTTCTATATTATCATTTAAATAATTTAAGATGATTTTATGTAGTTGATTACTACTTATACCATTTGTAACATGATATATAGGTTCTATCATAGGTCTAGGAGGTAGAACACCTAATTTAATATCACTAGCTACAATGCTAGAGTGTTTTTTATCATATTTACCTATAATAATAACCTTAGTACCTATTTTTAAATTACTTTTCATAAAAGCACGATTAAAGATAACAATATTATAAATATTATCACCTGTATTTAATCGAAAAGTCATTTTATTAAGTTTTTTACTAAAGAAAAATACTGTAGGTATATTTTCTACTATACCATCAGTTATAACATGATCATCTTGTTCTAATGCTTCAATATTGCTTTTAGCAATTACATCAAAACGATAAGGATAATAAGTAAGTAAACTATTAGTATCATTAATTCCTAATTTATCTAACAATTTAATGGTTTTAGGACCTATACCTTTAATACTATCTAAACTACGCATTATATTAATGAACCTAGAACACCAAATGATAAGATCATCATAATGATACTCGCTATAAAGATACCTATCATGGCTGCTACAAATGATTTCTTTCTATCCATTTCTAAAACAGCAGCTATTAAACAACCTGTCCATGCTCCTGTACCAGGTAATGGAATACCTACAAAAAAGACTAGTCCCCAAAAACCAAACTTCTCTATTTGTGATTTATGTTTATTTACTTTTTTATCTAACCAATTAGCTATACCTTTAAATCTTTTGCTATTACGCATCCAATTTAATATATAGTTTATAAACCATAGGATAAATGGTACAGGTATAATATTTCCAATAATACTTATAACATAACTAGATATAGGATTTAAATGTAATAAAGCAGCAGCAATTAATCCTCCTCTTAGTTCTAATATAGGCATTAAAGAAATAATGAATACTAATATTTCACGTCCAAAAGGAATACTTTTTAAACCACTAAATAAATCTACAATTGTACTAACTATTTGTTCTACCATACTTTATCCTCCAATACTATTAGTATATCATTTTTACTATAAAAAAAGAAGATTTACATCTTCTTTATGCAACTTCAGCGACATATATTTTATTATCTACATGAACAAGCTTTAAAGCTACGGTTGTAGGATATCCTAAGTCTTTTTCATATTCTATTTTAACATTAACTTGATATCCTTTTTCATCATTTATATCTTGATATTTATATGGATAACTCTTTAAAGATACTAATTCAACGTTTTTTACTTTAGGTAATTCTTGTTTACGCTCATCATATAGATTACTTTCTATATAATAATACATACCATTACTTGAAGTAGCTTTCTTAATGAATGTTTCCTCATATTTATCAATAATAAATTGTGTTCCTCCTACTTGTCCTTTACTAAGTTTACTATCTAAATCATAGAAATCAGCCGTAAACATTTTAGCAACTAAAGTAGCGTAAGCCTCATCATCTAATTCTTCAGCATTTAGTGTATCTTTTAATTCATCAAATAGTTTTTTATAATATTCCGTATTATTATCAGTTAAGAAATAACCATAGTCATCTAATTTATCAACAACTTTTGTTTCAGGTACTTTCTCTTCTTCTTTCTTAAAGATATCTTTAGCCATCATGAATAGATATACTAATAAGCCTACAAGTATTATTGAGAGAATAATAATTAAAATATTATCCTTTTTTAGTTTTACTTTGCGTTTTTTCGCCACTATCGTCACCAACCTCTTCTAACAATTCATTATCAGGATTCTCTCCTACTTTCTTAATTAAATCGTATGTAATAATATTATTAGATACTTCAATTATTTTCTCAGAATATTTTTTATAATAATCTATATATTCATTTGGAATAGAACTATTTGAATCTATCTGTCTAAATTCTTCTTTAGCACTATTGTAATATAATTTATCTGTTAACCAGTTTCCTGAAGGGAATACAACAACATTCTCTTCAATATTAAAGATATCATGACCTAAAGCATATTTATTATAGAAACCAAACATATTTCCTAAAGTAGGTTGAACATCTATCATACCCATTACTTTAGTTATCTCTTGATTATACTTAGTTCCTTTCATATCTTTAGTCCATATAATAAATGGAACGCTACGATTTAATTCATAGAAATAGTAATCAACATTTTTATAACCCTCATCGCCTTCTTTTAGAACACGATCATTTTCATAATCGTAGTTATAATAACGATTATAATATTTTGTTTTTTGTTTATTATCATGATCTCCATAGATGATTAAAACCGTATTATCTAGTAATCCTTCTTCATCTAATTCATCAATAAACTCACCAATAGCAGCATCAGCATAATGTGCACTCTTGAAGTAATATCCTAAGGCTGTACCTTCCATATATGGAGCACTTACAGTCTCTTTTTTACCTGTTTCTTCATTAACTTTTTCATACTTATAATCAACAGGGAAAACATCTCCTGTTTCTTCTTCATACTTAATAATACCATCAAATGGAGTATGATTTGTTAACATAATTAAAGTTGTATACCATTTATCATTTTTTTCATCAATCTTCTTAATATGTTCAACAGATTGTTTAAAGAAATCTTTATCATTTAATCCTAATCCTAAAATACTTTCTTTTGGTATATCATAAGCATCTTTATAGAAATATAATTCATCATAACCTAATCTAGGATGAACTAATTGTCTATTCCATGAACTACCTTTATTAGCATGCATACTAGATGTTGCATAACCTAATTCTTTAAATAATTTAGGAGTTGTAACATAATCACGATTATAATAATTTATAAATACTGTACCTAATGATGAAGGAAGTAAAGAACTATTAAATGTAAATTCTGTATCACTACTAGTACCTGCACCTTCTTCAGAATAGAAATTAGAGAAATATAATCCTTCTTTAGCTATTCTATTTAAGTTAGGAGTTACTTCTAAGCCATTAAATGTTGCAGGCTTACCTTCTAAATTATCATCCTCTATTAAGAAGTTTTGAATACTCTCAGCATGAATAACAATAACATTTTTTCCTGCAAATATATTAGTATATCGATTAGTATGAGCATCATTTTCTTTAGTACCATAATACTCTCTAAAAGATTTAGCAGCTTCATCATATCCAAACATGCTATTCGTCTTAATTCTTATATAACTAAATAAATCATTAAATTGATATGTATAAATACCAAATTCTTGAACAACATATTCACGATTCCATTGTTTACGCATACGACTAACATCAAGACTTGTTAGCATACTCATAAAGAAACCTAAGGTAATTAAGGTAACAACAATCGTATTTAAAAATCTAACTTTACGATTCTCTACTTGTTCAACTTTATCATAATATTTTTTCTTTCTTAATTGAAGATGAACAAATATTAAGCAGAATAATTGCCATACATAAATAAAGTCTTTAACATCTAAGATATTATCAACTAAAGCATTAGTATAATCTTTTAACTGTGTTAAAGTAGCAAGTAAGGAGAATGAAGCAAAAGAAACATAATTCTTATAATATACTCCATTGATTAAACATACTAAAGTAAATATAATACTCCAAATAAAGAAGTATTTAAAACGATTCTTAGGCTTAAAGAAAAAAGCAAAAGAACTTACAAAAATAGCTATAGTTAAATCAGCTATGACAGGTTTTATATAATAAGCATTTTCTATTCCTATTGTCATAGCACGTACTATAACCGAATTAATAACAGTACTTATAATAAAAGTAATCATTAAAATATTGGTTGAAACAATTGTTTTTAATTTGGCTAAACCTACTTTTAATGTATCTTTCATGTTACACCTCAATTCAATGTTAATTATAGCACTAACAAGCGTAAATATCAAATAAAAGTCATCCTTTTTAAAGGATGACTTTATCCATTATTTTTGTTCTAAATTAAGCTTTGTACGATCATTAGCATATACTTTTACTTTTATTTTCTTAACATTAGAATAATTAAAGATATAACCTTTCTTTAAATCCTTAATAACATTTTCTGTTATATTACTATAAGTAATTTTATCATCTAATTTATAATCGAAAACTAGGTAATTAACATTATTTTTTTCTTCTTGATAATAATTAACATCAATATATTGATCATAATAATTAACAACGACTCTAATCTCACCATCAATTAAATTATTATCTAATAATACTTCATAATCACCATTATTAACATATATACGACTATCTACATCGTTTAATTCAATAGTTTTCTCTTCTTCTGTTATCTTAATAGAACTTAAATCTAAATTATTAGGATATTGGAATTTAGAGAAATCGTTGATAGTAATAAATATACCTGTTATAAAGACTAAAACGGATAACATAACAGCAAGTAAATATGATCTTCTCTTACGATATAAACAATCACGTATAATAGCAAATAAAGCAAATAATAATCCAAAGATACCTGCTAACATAATTGGTATACCTATCATATCGATACCACGTGCTACTAAATAAGCAGATACAGTTAAGATGAACAAATCAACTAAAGCTAATAAAGCTAATGGTATTAAAATAACTAAATAGATAACAAGACGTACAATAAAATCTAACCAATTATACTCTTTATCTACTTTTTCTAATTCTTCTTCTTTGACTTGTCTCTTCTCTTTTACTTGATAAGTACCAAAGACTTTAAGAGTCATAATAACACATACAACTAAATATGCTAAAGATAAGATTAGGTTAACAGCCATATCAAATGTACTATTAAATGGATAGAAAACAAAACGATTTATAAATCCTGCTAAAGATTCTAATAAGATAAATGGTAACTTAGCTACAACAAATAATAAAACTAATACAATTACCTTAATAACTACTTCTAAGAAAGATTCTAAAGATGTACTTAGTTTAACTTTACGAACAATTCTAATAATATCTCTTAAGAATTCAGCAATAACATTAGATAAATTAGTTACATCTTTATCAAAATTATTTTGACGATGGCAATAATCATAATCAATATTATGTTCTTGACATACTTTTTTAACTACTTTATCAAGAGATCCTAAACTATTAACGGCATCTTTTTCTTTCTTTCCTTTTTTTATTTCTTCATTTATTTTATCACGATATGTATTTATAACCTTATCTCTTTCTTTTTCATCTAGAAAGTTTAATCTTCTTCTTAATTTTCTTAAAAAGCTATGCATCGTATCACCTATCCCTATACTAATATAATTATAAAAAAAAAAGCTAAAAAAGTAAATATCTTTTATAGCTTAAATTCTAATTGATACTTTTGTAATTTTTGATTTAAGGAAGCTTCTAATTCACCATTAATACTACGCATTAACTCTCTTAACTTATTTACTCTATCTTTAATAGCATTCATATCTATTTCATCTTCAAATACTTGTTCTAAGCAAATATCTAAGTACATATCCATAGTATTAGGTTCATATCCATATAAACTACATATAAAATGTGCCGTTGCTAAATCACTTTGAAAATAACTTTCCTTTAACTGATTATATATAGAAATAGGTGTAGCTGACTGTTTTTCTACAACCATTATTCCTTTTAATAAATTGATTATGGTTTTACCTTGGTTATCTAATGTATCCATTTTAAACTGTTCAATAGTTTGTTTTAACTTATCAAGGCTTAACGAGATATAATCTTCTTTTTGCACATTAATCAGCTCCCTATAATCATTATAACATCTTTTTTAATTTTTTTATAATTTCTTTATGAATTTCTTCAATTGTTTTTATTTTATTTGTATCACCACATTTAATTGTGATAAAGCCATATAATTTAGCAATTTCTTTATATGCTTTTTCAGCACTCCTTAAATGATGTTCATTCTTTTCATTTTCATCGGCAGGCTCTTCCCTATTCTTCTTTAATGTAAGACTACATTCATATGGCATATGTAAGAATAACTTAATATCAGGATCAATTAATCCTAACAAGTCAAACTCTAATTTTTCTAACCATTTATACATTTCCATACGTTTATTTTTACTAGCAATCTTTCCTCCTTGGTGCGCAAATGATGAATAAAAATAACGATCTAAAACAATCCATTTTCCACTTTCTAATATTTCATTCATCATATCTTTATGATATAAGAAATCAGCACCATAATATAAAGCTGATACTTTAGCATCTACATTAGCTGCTGTTTCAGGAAACCATCCATGACATATATATTCTTTTCCTAAATAAGGACCTCCAATAATCTTACCTGTTGGGCTTTCATAATCAGGAAAGCCTATTTTTATAGCTTCTATGCCTTGTTCTTTTAAATATTGTACTAATAAATTAGCTTGGGTTTCTTTACCAGAACAATCAGTTCCCTCTACTAGGATGACTTTTCCGCGCATTACTTTTCACCTCTAAGTACTTTTACTTTACCACAGCTTTCTCTTCCTTCAGGGCAAGTTAAGAAAGCTTCACAACTAGCTCCTAAACAAGTACCATAAACAGGCGCTACCTCTTTTACTTGTCTTACCATTTCATTAGCAATATTTCTAATCTCCCATTGCGCTTTATTACAACATCTCATACGTGATATCCATTCTAAAGATCTACCATTCATCGTTGTTACTACATTAGTGAATGTTCCACATAAATAGAAATATATTAAATCTTCATCACGAATACCTAAGCTTTTAAAATACTGATATTCCTCTAAATTAATTTTTTGTAATTCTTGATAATGCTCTAAATCTATTTTCTTAATACTAGGAGGAGTTTGATAATTACTTAAATCCCACATAGGAACAAAAGAAGGCACTAATAATGAATGCATACGATGTCTTGTTAAATGTTTTAAGACAATTAATGATATTGGTATTTCAAATTGGAAATTAACTTGTTCTAATTCTCTTTGTTCATTAGAATATTTTATTTCATTCATTAATTCTGCCATTATATTAGGATTACTCTTTTGCATTCTTTTTAATATTTTTTTAGCTTGTTCTTCTGTTACTTGTTCATGATACATAATGGTACTTAAAATTATTTTTTCATCAATATGAGGTGTACTAGATACTAATCTTACTTTATCATAAGTCTTAATATCTCCTCCTATACGATATTTATCATACCAATCATCTAATTGATATCCATTACCATTAATATGTGGTGTTAAATAAGGTGCTTTACTACTTACAATCTTTAATAATTCTTCACCAAATTTCTTTATTTCATCAATCTTACTAAGTTTTCCATATAAAAACTCATTAATCATACGTTCTAATTCATGAGCATTACATCCCATAATAATATTTGTTAAAAAAGAATAAGGCAGAACAAAACGTGCATCTTCTTCTTTTACACCTTTATTAATATAATTTTCATACTCATCAAATAACATATCCATATGACTGTTATACCTATCAACTAATTCTTGTTGATTAGCTACTAAATTATTATCTTTATCTTTAAAAGTAGGCGTATAATGTCCTGCACTTTTAAAATTAGTTTCTCTTCCCGATTTAATCGTAAAAGATGTTAATCTATAACCTATGATTGTTTGTTCAATAATAGGTGTTACATCACCTATAGCAAATACAAAATAGTCGTGTTCCATAATAGATTTATGCCCCATACCTAATATTGCTTTAACCAAACCCAAATTTTTTTCATATACTTCACAACTATCTAGTACTTCAAATACATCTCCTTTAGTTCGTGACAACTTCCCTGCTGCCGCAATCATTTTAATTCTTTTTTTAATATTATTTCCTGCTAATAACTCTACTCGCATATTCTATCCCTCTCTATAGATGTGTTATTATTACACTTATCTATAACTACATTATAAAGTGTTTATCATACACTTGTCAATATAAAAATAAAAACTATTTAAAATAGTTTTTACTCTACGATATCATGCCCTTTAAATTCAACGTTTATAAACTTTTTACTAGCTAAATCATCACACATATGAACGAATTTTTGCATATTAGTTTTAGGTAGTGGAAGTACTACATCACTATAATTACTAGTATTAAATACACCCATATGTGATGAGATTACTTCATATAAGAGATTCCCCTCTTCTTCTGTTAATCCTACTTCTATAGCATGTTCCTTAACAAAATTAGCAGCTATTAAAGGATGATCAAAACGTACATATTTTTCTTCTGTTAAACCATGCTTAAATCCATCATGAAGAATCAAACTAGCAATAATTATATCTTGATCATGATCACTAAAATTATTAAACAAAATAGCATTATGTAATAACTCTTTAGCATATCTAACAGCAATCTTTGTATGATTAACTAATCCTCCCTCAACATTTGAACATTTGGGATGATATTTACCTGTACTAGATGCAGGTACTCTAAAAAAATATTCAGGTAACATATCTATTAATTTACCAATACTTTCTCTAATACGATTATCATGAATATAACTTAATTCTTTAGCAAATATATCTTTCATAATCAACTCCCATAAACTCTACTAAAATATCATTACTAACATAAAGATATTTTGGATTAATATATAAATTATCATTATCTAATTTTAATTTATCTTGTTTTATTAAATTATTAATAATATCTATTTTATCTATATCAATATTATATCGCTTTTTAAAATCTCTTTTATTTATTCCTTTTATTTTACGTAATCCTAAAATAAAATAATTTTCAATAGTCGTGTTTAAATATAATTGTTCTTCATATATACGATAATGTCCATTTAAGTACTCAGTTAAACTTCGAGTATTAGTATATCTAGTGTTTCCTTCATATCCACTAGCGCCTAATCCAAAGCCATAATATTCTTCATTATTCCAATAAACTAAATTATGTCTTGATCTTTTTTTACCAAAATTACTTAATTCATAATGCTCATAATCTTTTAATTTATTGATGATTAATTGATACATTTGATAATCTAATTCTTCATCAACAGGCATTGTCTTCTTATTACCTAAAATAGTATGTTCTTCAATAATAAGAGAATAAGTTGATATATGATCAATATCTAACTTTAAGAAATTATCTAAATCTTCTTTTAAATCTTCTAAAGTTTCATTTGGAATAGCGTATATTAGATCAATATTAATATTATCAAAATATTTCTTAATCATAGCTATTTTATTATATACTAAATCTTTCGTATGTTTACGATTTAAGTAAGATAAAAACTTTTCATTAAAGGTTTGAACACCTATACTTAAACGATTAACACCATACTCTTTTAATAATTTTACTTTCTCTTCTGTAATATTTTCGATATTACATTCAAAAGTATACTCTGTATCATTTATTTTAAATATAGATAATATCTTTAGTAAAATTCTTAACTCATCAAGGCTTAAACTACTAGGAGTCCCTCCCCCTACATAGATAGACTTTAATACTTCTTCATGATATCTTTTTTTTATTTCTTTATCTAAAGCTTCTAAATAAGGAAGAATAAACTTTTTATTATAATAATATTTACAAAAATCACAATAAGTACATATATCTTCACAGAATGGAATATGAATATAAGCAGCTGTTATCATTTAATACACGCTTTAATACTTTCAATTAAATTAATATTATTTTCTTTTTGAAGACTCTGTTTATACTTTTGAACTTGTTTTCTAGCATCTAAAATAACTTCTTTAACAAATAATGTAGGTGCTGAAGCATCAAATATAATACGTTCAAATATCTCTATTGGTAATTCTAAATCTTTAAGTGTTTGAGCTACATCTAAACCATTATTATATAAAGTGTTGATACATTTAGATATTAAATCCCATTTTTGAATAACATTAGGTAAAGCATATAAAGTTTCTTCATACTTCATATATAAAGATAGTTTTTCTTTTGCTTCAACATTTAAAATATCACTATTTATAATACTAGATAAATCAGTATATAATAGTTGATAAGGAATATCTTCTTTAATAGCCATATCAATTAAAACACCATGATATTTATAGAACATGATAATATATTGTAAGGTTGTATATTGCCCCTTATTAACATATAATAAATCATCACGTACTAATTCAATCATATTAGGATCACTAATAGTATACTTATCTTTAGGACAACTTCTCTTAATTCTAGATACTTCTTTAGTATGTTCTTGAATAGCTAAAGAAATATTTTTGCCTGTTTTATTTTCTAATTCTTCTAAATCAGTTGTTAATAATTGTCTTGCTTTATTAGAATTAATAAAGAATAAACTACTTATTTCTTCATAAGTATATCTTCCTTTTAAATAAGTAGCTACTAAAGATAATTGTAAATCATCTTCATCTTTGATAATACTACTATAAACACCAAGTAATTCTTGATATACATATTCACCAAATAAAGATCTTATTTCATCTAAATTTTGTAAATAATCTTTAATTAAAAAACTAGGTATATTAGATTTATTTTTTAATTCATTAATATCTATTATTTCATCTATTAATATTAATTTAAGTAATTTACTAATATCCATACTTCTAGGTGTGTTAGCGCGACTTAAACTACTTTGAATCTTTTTATTACGTATTGATTTAGCGCTCGCTACCATAATTCTTTGATGATTATATCTATCAACAAGTTGTTTAAAAGAACGATATTCATCTTCACCTACTATTTCTTCTAATTTAGGTGTACTTAAATAACGACTTAAAGTACGTTCAGAAATATTTAATTGTTTCATTGTTTCTTGATAATCACCATTTAGTTTAATAAAAGTTGAAACAGCTAATCTAATATCTTCCGTTACATCATTTTTATTATACTTACTTTGATTATCCAACTTATTTCTTAATATAGTTCGCGTTATTTCATTAAGAATACCTGTCTTTAATAACTCATTAATATATTTAGATACCGTAGCTTTAGATAAACCTAAAAGATTACTTATATCTGTATAAGTACAATTATTAATATATAGATAAACTACCCTTAACATCATAATATTTTCTTCATTAACAAAAGAAGGCAATAACACAATCTTACCTAATTCACGATCTATTTTTTTACATAACTCATGATATTCTTGATTAGCATTACCTTTACCTTTTAACTCTTGTTTTTTTAAAGCTATTTTATCCTTAATATCTTGAGGTAAATTCTTATTATTAATTATTTTACTAATTGTTTGACTAGATATATATCCAGGATAATACTTAGTATCATAATAATGCGCTAATTCCGTTTGAGTAAAATTATGAGTTAAGTAATCTTCAATTATTTCATTACGATTATAAATAGCACTCATAATATTCCTCCTTTACTACTCTTCTTCCATACTTAATACTGATAAGAATGCTTCCTGTGGTACTTCAACACTACCAACCATCTTCATACGTTTCTTACCTTCTTTTTGTTTCTCTAATAATTTTCTTTTACGAGATACATCGCCACCATAACACTTCGCTAAAACGTTCTTACGCATAGCTTTAATATCGGCACGTGCGATAGCTTTAGTACCTATTACGGCTTGAATAGGTACTTCAAACTGTTGACGAGGAATCAACTTACGTAAATTCTCTACAATAGCTTTTCCTCTAGGATATGCAAAATCTTTATGCACTATTATACTTAAAGCATCAACAATTTCTCCATTAAGTAAAATATCCATCTTAACTAAATTACTAGGTTTATATCCTACTAATTCATAATCAAAAGAGGCATATCCCTTTGTATAACTTTTTAATTTATCAAAGAAATCATAAACAATCTCTGATAATGGTATTTCATAGTGAATATTAACTCTAGAAGCATCTATATATTCCATTGATATATAATTGCCTCTTTTATTTTGGCATAATTCCATAATAGGTCCTATATATTCACTAGGAACAAATATATTTGTTTTAATATAAGGCTCTCTTATTTCTTCAATACGCTGTCTATCAGGTAACTTACTAGGACTATCTACTAAGATCATACTTTTATCGGTAAGTAATACTTCATATACAACGGATGGTGAAGTAGCTATCAAATCAATATTGAATTCTCTTTCAATACGTTCTTCTATTATTTCCATATGAAGAAGTCCTAAAAAGCCACAACGAAAACCAAATCCTAAGGCTTGAGATGTTTCTGGTTCAAATTCTAAAGATGCATCATTCAATTTTAACTTTTCTAAAGCTTCTCTTAAATCAGGAAATTTACTAGATTCTATCGGATATAATCCACAGAATACCATTGGTTTCATTGGTTTATACCCTTCTAATGGCTTTATACATGGATTATCTTCTAAAGTAATTGTATCTCCTACTTTAACATCTTCAATACTTTTAATACTAGCACATAAATATCCTACTTCACCTGCTGATAACTCGTTAACTTTAATTTCATGAGGATTATGATAGCCTAATTCTGTTACTTCATAAGTAGCATTAGTTGCCATCATTTTAATTTTATCTCCTATTTTTACTTTACCATTAACTACACGTAATAATGTTACAATTCCACGGTATGAATCAAAATAGCTATCAAAAATTAAAGATTGTAATTTATCATTAATATTGCCTTTAGGAGCAGGTATTCTTTCAATAATAGCTTCTAATAACTCTTTTATTCCTACTCCTGTTTTAGCACTTACTAATAAAATATCTTTTTCATCAAAACCAACCGTATCTACTAATTCTTTAGTTACTTTAGGTATATCGGCATTAGGTAAATCAATCTTATTAATAACAGGAATAATAGTTAAGTTATTATCTAAAGCTTGATATAGATTAGCTAAAGTTTGAGCTTCAATACCTTGGGCTGCATCTACTACAAGTAAGGCTCCCTCACAAGCTGCTAAAGAACGTGATACTTCATATGTAAAATCAACATGACCTGGAGTATCAATTAAATGTAGTAAATAATCTTCATTATTATAATGATAGTTTAATCTAACAGCATTTAATTTAATTGTTATTCCTCTTTCACGTTCAAGATCCATACTATCTAATAATTGATCTTTCTTTTCTCTTTCACTAATAGCACCAGTTGCCTCTAGAATACGATCAGCTAAAGTACTTTTACCATGATCAATATGCGCTATAATAGAGAAATTTCTAATATTTTGTTGTTTCATTAGATCACCTGTATTCATTGTTAATAAATGATAAAATCATCTGTTTAAATTATATCATAAAAATCATATATTGTATTATGAAGAAAGAAGAAATAAAGTATATTGACTATCAAATTATAACGTTAGTAATAGGTGTTGTAACATCGATTATCGCTATTGTTATAACTTATAATCAAAAACTAGCTAAATTAGGTAAAAAAACAATATTAAATAATAAGGATACTCTATCGTTAACAACGATTAATCGAATTGTTATTTTATTATCAGGATTCTTCTTTCTATATATTAATTATGAACTATATAAAATAGCTAAAGCTAAAAAGCAAGATTTAAAAAGTTATAATTTACAAATAATAGCGTCTATTTTAGTTGTTATATCAGAATTAATTGCTTTATATGTTATTTCTTTATCTAGTACAGAAACAAATGCAGATATAGAAAATCCTAACATATAAAAAATCATAAAGCTAAGCAGCTTTATGATCGTTTTCATTTACTAATACTTTTTGTTTTTGGGTTTTCTTTTCATTTGTTTTAGCCGCAATACGACGTTTTAAAGCCTCTACGATACCCATATAAATACGACGTTTCTTTGGTGATAAGTCCATCTTATCAATAGCTTCTGGCATTTCATATAATTGAACAGCTGTTTGAACGCTTATTTCTTCTCCACGAACTGTCATACGTTCTTCAGGATCAGTTACAACAGGAGTATCATCACTTATCGTAATATTTTCTACTAACTTATCGAAGTCAGCACCAGATATTTCAACTAATTCTTCATCGTTATCAGTGTATTCATTTTGATCTTGATAATTTAATACACGTGCATTTCTAATAATAGCACGATTATTAGCATAATCAAATACAACGTCAATAACATTATGATCTTCATCTATACCAATAGCATTCTCAATGTTTATATGTGTTAAACGTACTTCTTTACTACTTTTTATTAAAGCCATAACTTTCTTTCTATCAATGGTTGATAGTTCGTTAATAGCACGCATATATTTAAAACGATTACTTCTTAACTCTTCAATAGGAATTAAAGATAATTCGATATTCTTATGAGCAGATGAATGTTCATAAATACGTGCTGCATTATCTCTTTCGTTATCACTTTGAGTAAAAGATAGTTCTTGTTGAATACTTTTAAACTGTTTACTTAAACCATTACCATAATCCCTATTTTCAATCATTTTAACTGTACGATCTTTAGGATTATAAAACTTAAAGAATTCTTTGCCATTATTTAATTCAACATGTTCAATATCAGCTAAGCTAATTCCAAAAGCTTTCGCTACTTCTTCTTTCTTAGCGTCTGCATCTTTACTTTTTTTAGTCTCTTCTTCTTTTTGCTTTTTTATTTTTTCTTCCTCTAGCATACTTTGATTAGGCATATTATCACCTCTATTATCAATTTTATTGTATCACATCCCTATTTATTTTAATCCATCTTTTTAATGAATTATACGTTACTTTACACTTATAATATAAACAAAAACTGAGAAGAAATACTTCTCAGTTAAATAGTAATACCTAAATAGATAGCAAAAATAGTCAAAATACCTAACATAACAAAGCCATTAACATTATCACTTACTGTTGTTTTATATTTAACACCCATAGCTTTAGCAGCTAAGAATCCTCCAATAATTCCTCCAAAGTGAGCACCTAAATCTATACCACTAATCATAACACCTAAAATAAGGTTAACAATAAGTAATGGTATTATTTGTGATTTAATTATGCCACTAAAGTATACACGGTAATGATATCCAAAGAATAAGAAAGCTCCAATAAGTCCAAAGATAGCTCCACTTGCTCCAACAGATACAACATTATCTCCTAAAAAGATCATTGATACAAGTCCACCTATTAAACCACTTACTAAATAGATAAATAAGTATTTAACTTTACCAAAAAAGCTTTCTAATTGAGGGCCTAGAACATATAGAGCATATAAGTTAACAAGAAGATGTAGTAAATTAGCATGTAAAAACATACTAGGTAATAAATGCCAGTAATCTAATGGGCTAGTCATTGTGTTATAATTAACTAAGCCTCCAAAAGAGTATAATAGATTAGCATCAATACCAAAGATATTACCTCCTGCTAATAAAGTCATAATAAACATAATAATGTTACTTATGATAAGAGCATATGTAATAATAGGTCTTTTTCTACTAAATACTTCATCAGCTTTAATAGCGTCTTCTCTATTCTTTTTATTTATCTCTTCGGTTAATTTCATAAATAATTCTAAGCCTTGTTCTGTTACATTTCCTATTTTAGTTATAGTTGGGAATGTTTCTTTAAGGAAATCATATTTATTTAAATCATCAATATTTTTAATTTCAATACAATCAATATTTTTCGTATGATTTTCTTCTAAATGAACATTATCACCTAAGTTAATAAAAATACTTAAAGCATTCATCCCAAAACTAAAGGTTTTTCTTTTAATAGTACGCATTATTTGCTTAGTACGATAGATATCCCAATCAAATTGTTCATCATTATGAATATAATTAGTTACTATTCGAATAATTTTATAATCACCATCAGTATTCTCTAACCATATTTCATCTTTAGCGCCATGTAAAATAATTGGGTTATATCCTTGTTCTGTTATAAAGTAATGAAGTAATTTCATAACAATTTCATCATTTTTATCTAGTGTTATATTCATGATATCACCTCTTATTCTTCCTTAAATTTATTTAATATATTTATAAAACACTCAGGTAATTCACTATCAAATTCCATATACTCATTTGTTTTAGGATGAATAAATCCTAAGGTTTTAGCATGTAAGCATTGACCTGTATCATCTATTAATTTACGATTACCATACACAGGATCATTAACAACAGGATATCCTATATAATTCATATGTACTCTTATTTGATGTGTTCTACCTGTTTCAAGTTTTAACTCTATTAAAGTAGCATTTTTATATCTTTCTAAAACTTTAAAATGGGTAACAGCAGGTTTACTATTTATACTTGTAACACACATTTTTTTACGATCATTTAAATCTCTGCCTATAGGAGCATCTATTGTTCCTGTATCATGTCTAATAATTCCCCATACTAATGCCCAATATTTACGTGTTGTCTTTTTTTCACTTAATTCACGAGCTAATATTTCATGAGCTTCATTATTTTTAGCTACCATTAATAAACCTGTTGTATAAGCATCAATACGATGAACTATACCAGGACGAAATTCGCCATTAATATCACTTAATTTATTTGAATGATATAATAAGCCATTAACTAAAGTACCATGATTATTACCTACAGCAGGATGAACAACAATACCATTAGCTTTATTAATAACCATAACATCATCATCTTCATAGACGATATCTAATTCCATTTTTTCAGGTTCAGCGCTCATTTCTTCTTCAACGTATTCCCCTACTTTAATGATATCTCCTTTTTTTAACTGATAACTAGCTTTAACAGGAGTATCATTTACTAATATCGCATTATCTTTTAACATTTTAGCTATTTTACTACGACTATAGCCTAATAAATTTGCTAAACAAGTATCTATTCTTCCTGTTTCTTCTTCGATTCGATATTCTTGCATATTTCCTCCTTAAAGCTTATTATGATTAATAAAAATACAGATATAACAATACACATGTCAGCTAAATTAAAGATAGGAAAATGATAATTATTTATTAATATAAATCCTAAATAATCAATTACATATCCATATAAAAGACGATCTATAAAATTACCAATAATTCCTCCATATAACATACTAACAAATAATAAATCCATTTTTTTTAATGTTTGATTCTTAACAAAAAAATAATATACAATAACAATGGAAACAATTGTCATTAACATTATAAAAAATAAATTACCTTCAAAAGTACTGAATGCAGCACCATTATTGTGAACATTAGTTAAATAAAAAAAGTTATTAATAACACCAATCTCTTTGTTATAAGGTATAAAATTAGATACTAATAGTTTTATTAATTGATCAATAATAACAAAAATACTACTAAAGATAACTAACTTTTTTTTCATAAGCTCACCTATATCATTATATCATGAATTAATCTATATATAAATAGGCTTAAGTATTACTTAAGCCCATTTCTTTTTACTTTTTTCTTACTATCATCGATGAAAACGACATCATCTGGTATAATAGCGAAGACACTAGAACTTACTTGTTCTACTCTTCCAATACCTTCCATAATATTACGAGTTAACTCAAACCAATCTTTTCTTAAATCTTCTGGAATAGCTTCAATATTTAATAAAGTAAATATAGGTTTTTCTAAATAAGCATGTACATATCTTAAATCTAATTTACTTTTAATATCATAGATAGCCATCTCTTTATTATTTCCATCATTTGTTTTTTCTAATCCCATAGAACCTAAATAAGCACGAACTTTAAGACTAGCTGTTACTAAAAATGTTGGAGGTTCTACATATTGATTTAAATAAATAATATTACTAGATGTATGATTAATTTTATTATGTTTTTCAACATCAAACTTACGCATAACGCACCTCAATGGAGTATTATATTATGTTTACTTATTTTTGTCAAATAAAATAGAAAGCCTTAGCTTTCTATTTCATTTGATCTAGTTTATCTTCAGCGTAGTCCATAGCCTTATCCATCATACAGTCAACCTTTCGCATAACAGGCTCCCTATATTTTTGAAAAGCTAATACCCCTAAAGCGCCTACCATAATCATGGCAATATCTCTACACATTTGCACATTTATCACCTCATACTAGAATCATTGTATATATTAACTTATATACATCTTTAGTATGAACAGATTATCTTAAAACATACTATTAATCAACTTTCTCACAAATATAATAAGTTCCCTCTTCATCATTAACCATAACTAATTCATCCTCATCATCATTTAAGGTAATTTCATAGTTATTAGTAATTTCTCCATCATATGATTCACCTTTATAGATACGTTCTTTAGCTGTTAATACTGTCGTATAACGATAAGTTGTTTCGCCATTAGATGTTTCCATATTATAGCTAGTAACCTTATAAGTTCCACGGACATCAAGCTCTGATTTATCATAAGTGCTATACATTTCAAATTTTTTATCATCATGATTAAATTCAACAGATACTCCACTACATGACCATTCACCATCGATAAGTTCGCCAGACTTAATAACACTGCTACCTATAAAATATAGGACAACTAATCCTAAAACAAATAAACATACTGGTATTAAAACAATTAGCCATACTTTACTCTTCTTCTTAGGCATATTATACTGTGGATACATGGGTGTCTGATATTGATTAGGATACATATTATAATTCATATTTGGATTCATATACTTCTCTACCTTTCACCATTATTATATCAAATAATAACGCTTATGAATTATTTTTTATACAAACTTCTCTTAATTTATCAATCATGTCACTTTTTCTTATTTGTTCATAATTACTATGAACACTATATTGAAAAGCTTCTGGTTCCCCTATCATGATTAATTTCTTTTTAGCTCTTGTTACTCCTGTATATATTAATTTACGATATAACATACGATGATAACTTTGGGTAATTGGCATAACAACTAAGTCAAATTCACTACCTTGTGATTTATGGATACTAATAATAAAGCCATGTTTAATATTACCTAAATCTTTAGTTTGATAAACTACTAAATTACCATCAAAATCAATGGTTATCTCTGTTTTACCACTTTTAGTCATTGTGGTATTTATACTTTTTATTATTCCAATATCGCCATTAAAGACATTATTATCAGGATCGTTAACTAATTGTAAAACTTTATCATTCTCTCGATATATAACATCACCATATTTTAATTCTTTCTTTTCCTTACTTGGAGGATTAAAAATACTTTGCAATACTTTATTTAAATTATCTATGCCATTAACACCTGCATACATAGGTGCCATAACTTGAAAGTGTTTATAGTCATAATCTTTACATAATATTTGCTTGCATACATTTGTTAAATTAGTAATTATATTACTTCCACCGCACTTGATAAAGGTATAATCATCTTTAACAGATGTAAAGTCTCCTAAATCATCATTTCTAATCTCATTAGCTAAAATAGGAATATAACTATTTTCTTTTTGACGATATAAAATATCTAAATGAACAGTATCAATAGTTTGACTATCTATTAAGTCTTTAAGTAACATTCCAGGACCTACACTAGGTAATTGATTATAATCTCCTACTAATATTAACTTAATATTATTGGTTAATCCTTTTAATAAGCTATCCATTAAAGATATATCAATCATACTAACTTCATCAACAATTACTAAATGACTAAAGTCAGGATTATATTCGTTAATAGCGAATGTATTACTATCTTTATTCCATCTTAAAAAACGATGAATTGTACTAGCAGGTAAATTAGTAGATTCACTTAGTCTTTTACTAGCTCTACCTGTAGGCGCTAATAAAGCAATATGATCAGTTATATCTTTACGATTATAACTATTTAAGCTTTTATATAAATCTACAATAGCTTTAATAATCATTGTTTTACCTGTACCAGGGCCTCCTGTTATAATTAAAACATTGTTTTCTAAAGCTTTAGTAATCGCTAAAAGTTGCTTATCATTATAAGTTATATTATTATTTTCTTCTAATTCATGAAGATGAGCATCTAAGTTATCATAATGTGTTGTCTCTTTATGCATTAAATAATTTAATTTATACACTATATTATTAGTAGCTTCATATAAATCATGTAAATAATATTTATCATCTTTTATTTCTACTTTTAATTCACCATTTAACTCGACTAATAATTCTTGGAAATAATCCATATCTAAGTCAAAGTTTAAATAACTTATGGTGTTTTTATAAATATCCTCTAAATATAAATAAGTATCGCCTGTCTTAAAAGTTAATTCTTTCATAATGTAATATATACAAGCTTTAATACGTTCTATACTATCAGGTTCAATATTCATCTTTTTAGCAAGCATATCGACTTTTAAAAAACTAATCTCATCAATATCATCTATTAATCTATATATATTATTTTCAATTACATCAATAGTATTACCTTTATAATTATTATAAATTAATAAAGCATCACGCATAACAAAACCTAATTCGGTTAAATAAACTATCATCTTATGACTTTCTTCATATTTAACTAATGTGTCATATATCGTTTTAGCTTTTTTAGAACCCATTTTAGGAACTAACATTAAATTATTAGGATTCTCTAGAATTACATCTAGAGCTTTATCTCCTAATACATCAACAATTTTTTGAGCTAACTTTTCACCAATACCTGGAAATAAATCACTAGATAAGAATTCAACTATACCATCTTTATCTTCAGGTTTTACTCTTTCATACTCTTTTACATTAAATTGAAAACCATATTTAGGATGAACTGTTTCTTCACCCTTAAAATAATAGTTTTCATTTTCATTTAACTCATGGAAATAACCTGTAATAGTGATTGTTTTATTAACATAATCTTGCATAGATTCCATATCAGTATTTTTAATCTTAAAAAGGCCAATTATATAACCCTTATCTGATTGAAATATTTTTTGTTTAAACGTTCCCATTATATAATTTTCCATTTTAATCACCATATTTATTATAACATAAATAATAAAAAAAACTGCTTAATGCAGTCTTTTATGAACAATTAACACCACTTAAATCATATTCGATTTTTTCACCAGTTACTTTAGCGCGAACTACTCCTGTACAATTTGTAATATAACTAGAAGCATAATAATAATTCATTGCACTAACTTCCATAGAACACCAATCTTTAGTACATGCGGATTTAATAGAGCTATCTTCATTAATCATCGCTTTAACATTATCAATAATAATATAATACTTATCATTAGCTGTTAATGTATTAAATGCTTTAGTACGTTTTTTTGTTTCATCAGATGTAACACTAATTAGCTTATCTATATCATTAGAATAATCTATCTCTTCATTATTAGTATCAGAAGGCTTATTAACTTGGATATTTTCTTCAGGTTCTTCTTTATTTAATAACTTTGGAACAAAAATAATTAATACAGCAACTATAACAATAAGGATAACTCCTCCTATTATTAATACTTTCTTATCTATTTTTTTTGTTTCTTTTTTATGTTTATCAGTTTTTACTGTTTTATGTTTTATCTCTTTATGTTCTTTTTCGATATTATCTTTTTCCTTTTTATCCATATACTTTCCTACTTTCTACTTACATTATAACATACTTAATCTTTTTTTAAAATAACCTTTGTTTAAATATCATATACTTTATTGGAAGTGATTTATGTTTAAATTATTAAAATGGTTATTTAATGATTTTCATTTATTTTGTGCAGCTTACTCAAATAATATTTTTCCTGATCCCTTATCTAAAGAGGAAGAAGATATCTTATTAGAAAGACTTAAAAATAATGATAAGGAAGCTCGTAATACTTTAATAGAACATAACCTAAGATTAGTCGCACATATCGTTAAAAAATACGATAATAAAAATGAAGATACAGATGATCTTATCAGTATAGGCACTATAGGACTAATTAAAGGTATTGACTCCTTTAATAGTAAACATAATGCTAAATTAACGACTTATATTGCTAAATGTATTGAAAATGAAATATTAATGTATTATCGAGCTAATAAAAGGAATAATCGCAATATTAGTTTAAATGAAGCTATTGGTTATGACAAGGAAGGTGATGAAATAACATTATTAGATATTATTAAAACACCTAAACCTGATTTTGCTTTAGACATTCATAATCAAAACAATCTAAAACTCATTGATAAATACTTTAATGTTTTAAATGATCGTGAGAAAGAAATAATTAATAAACGTTATGGTTTAAATGATGAACAAAAGAAAACCCAAAAAGAAATTGCTAAAATGCTTAGTATATCTCGTAGTTATGTATCACGTATTGAAAAAAGAGCTCTAACTAAAATGTTAAAAGAATATATTAAAAATAAAGATAACTAAAAAAAGTAATCTATTGATTACTTTTTCCTAATTCTTCATAGTAATTATAAGTCTTAATAGCATTATCCTTATTAGCTTGTAATAAATCATTAGCTTTATCAGGATTAATTACTTTTAACATATTATATCTTGTTTGACTATTTAAGAATTCTTCATATAAGTCAAAATTAACATTTTTACTATCTAAAGTAAATCCATCTATTGGATGTCTTCTAAAGGTTAAGAAATATCCTGAATTAGTAGCTAATTTTTCCATATCAACACTATGTTCCATTCCACCCTTAATGCCATGAGAAATACATGGAGTATAAGCTATAATAATAGCAGGACCATCATATTCATTAGCTTCTTTAAAAGCTTTTACTACTTGCATAGGATTAGCTCCTAATGATACTTGGGCTACATAAACATCTGGATAAGACATAGCGATACGAGCTAAATCCTTTTTATTTGTTTTCTTACCCATTGAAGCAAAGGATGCAATAGCGCCTTTAGGGCTAGCTTTAGATGATTGTCCTCCTGTATTAGAATATACTTGGCTATCAAGGACTAATATTTTAATATTATCACGACTAGCTAAGACATGGTCTATTCCTCCATAACCAATATCATAAGCCCATCCATCGCCTCCAATACACCAGATATTACGAACAGTAATATAGTCTTTTAATTCTTTTAATTCTTCTGGTATATTGTCTGTTAAGTTATCATAAACATGCTTTGTATGTTCATAACTATTAGAATTATCTAGCCATTCTTTAAATAGTTCACTATTTTCATTATCCATATTCTTTTCCATAATACCTGCTATACGCGTACGTATAACATTGTTAGCTATTAGCATACCATATCCATATTCTGCATTATCTTCAAATAAGCTACTAGCCCATGGAATAGTATAAGGTGTTGTAGGAGCACTTCCTCCGTAGATAGAAGAACATCCTGTCGCATTACTAATAATTAAATGTTCCCCAAATAATTGTGTTAACAATTTAATATAAGCTGTTTCTCCACATCCTGCACAAGCACCTGAAAAAGCAAATTTAGGTTTATTAAATTGACTATTTTTAACAGTAAAGATATTACCTACATCTTTAGGTTTAATATTCTTATCAAGATAATTAAATACTTCTTGTTCTTTAGGATTTATTTTATCCATTGTAAGAGCTTTATTGCCTTTCATACCAGGACATACACTTACACATACACCACATCCTGTACAATCAGCTACTGAAGCACTAATAATATAATAATAATCCATACCTATAGCCTTAACAGCACGTTTCTTTATTTCTTCTGGAGCATTATTATATTCTTCTTCATCCAATATGAAAGGTCTTATAACACCATGTGGACAATATAATGAACATTGATTACAATTAGAACAATTACTACTTATCCATGCAGGTACAACATCACTAATATATCTCTTTTCTAAAACACTAGTTCCACTTTCAAAAACTCCATCAGCACGTCTTACAAAATCAGATGTTTTTAAAGACTCACCTTTCCTTTTCATAATCGTTTTAACTAATGATGTTTTTTCTTCTTCCTTATCACTAAAATTATTATCAATTGTTATTTCTTTTAAGTTAGTAGTAGCAAGTTTAATAGCTTCAAGATTAGCATTAACGACACTTTCGCCTTTTTTAGCAAACTTTTTCTTAATACCATCTTCAATATATTTTAATGCTTCATCGTAAGGCATAACACTAGTTAAATACATAATAGTGCTTTCCATAATCGTACTAATTTTACCTTTTAATCCTACTTGTTCAGCTAAATCATAAGCATTAATTAAATATACTTTTGCATGTTTATCTAATAATAATTTCTTTAGATGGTTATTTAACATTTTATTTATTTTTTCTTCATTATGAATAGTATTGATTATCACAGTAGCGCTATCATCAAGATCACTTAATAGATCATAATCTTCTAAATAACTATCTTTTGTTATAACAACTAATGAAGGTTTCATTACATAATAAGTTGATCTTATCTTATCTGTACTAAATCTTAAATGACTACAAGTTACTCCTCCTGATTTTTTAGAATCATATTGGAAATATCCTTGTACATAGTCATCGGTATTATCACCAATTAATTTAATAATGGATTTAGAAGCTCCTACCATACCATCAGAACCATATCCATAGAATAACCACTCATTGCATTTTTTTGTTTCAATATTTATAGGTTCTAAACTAAGATGTGTTACATCATCAACAATACCTAAAGTAAAGTTATTTTTAGGATTATCTAACATCTCATATACCGCATTAATATCACTAGGTGTTGTATTCTTACTAGCTAAACCATATCTTCCACCTACTATTTCAATATTTTTACCTTTTAAAGCATTAACGATATCTAAATATAAAGGTTCTCCATTACTACCTGCTTCTTTAGTACGATCTAATACAGCTATTTTTTTAACTGTACTAGGTAATACATTTAATAAATATTTAGAGCTAAATGGACGATATAAATGTACTTCTATTAATCCTACATCTTTTTTAGCATCAATTACTTCTTTAATTGTTTCACATACTGAACCCATCGCAACAATAACTTTAGATGCTGTCTCACTACCATAATAATTAAATGGTTTATAATCAGTACCTGCTTTCGTATTTATTTTTTCCATATAATCATTAACGATATCAGGTAATCTATCATAATAAATATTACGAGCTTCCGTTGTTTGAAAATAAATATCTTCATTTTGCGCTGTACCATGCGTTTTTGGATGATGAGGATTTAAAGCACGACGACGGAATCTATCTAGAGCTTCATAATCTAGCATATCTTGATAATCACTTGCTTGCAATACTTCTATCTTTTGAATTTCATGACTAGTTCTAAAGCCATCAAAGAAATGCATAAAAGGAAGACTAGCTTTAATACTAGATAAATGTGCGACTGCACTTAAATAAGCAGCATCTTGAACTGATGAAGATGCTAACATCGCAAAACCTGTCATACGACAAGCATATATATCTTGATGATCACCAAAGATACTTAAAGCATGTGTAGATAAAGCACGAGCTGCCACATGAATAACCCCTGGAAGCATCTCTCCTGCTATTTTATACATATTAGGTATCATAAGTAATAATCCTTGACTAGCTGTAAAAGTAGTTGTTAAGCATCCTGCTTTTAATGAACCATGAATAAAGCCAGCAGCTCCTGCTTCACTTTGCATTTCTACTACTTTAACAGGATTATTAAATAAATTTACTGCTTTAGAACTCATCTCATCGACATGTTCTGCCATAGGACTAGAAGGTGTAATAGGATATATTCCTGCTACCTCCGTAAACATATATGATGTATAACTACAAGCTTCATTACCATCAACTGTTATTGTCTTCTTCATATTATCACCTACTTTATTATACCATGTTAGAAATAAAAAAGTAGCAATTTCTTGCTACTTTAAGCACTTATTAACTATTTGGTTATACATAGTTGTATATCCTGCTCCTGTATAATGTAAATTATCTCCTGCAAATTTACCATTTAAGTCTATTCCTGTACTAATATCACAATAACTTACATTACTTAATCCTGATGAAGCTATTTTAGAACGTATTTGGGTATTAAAGTAATTAATATTTGTTTGACTTACAGGCCACTTCCCTCCAGTTTGTTCTGCCCCAATTGGAGTAATAGAAGCAAAAATAATATTTTGATTTTTCCAATCTCCATTAGCATGCTCAGTTATAATTCCCATATATTCTTTGACAGCATTATCAGCCCAATATTCAGTATTAGATATATCATTTACACCTAGTAAAATAACAATATTATGTCTTGTATTAGCGTTTTGCTCTAATAAACCATTTACTCCTGCTACCCCTGTTGCTTTAAACCAATTATATCCCATACCACCTTGACATACAGCATTGTAATCACGGCATGCTCCTGAATAATAACCAGAGGAAGATAGTTGGCAAATTCCTACTGTTCTTGAATCTCCTACTAAAATAGTTTTAGAACCTTTCTTAATAGTTCCATTACTTACATTACCTGAAGGTGTTTTATCACGATTCCCTGTTGTAGGTTGGGCTTTATCATCATAGGTAGGATTAGTAGTATCTTCTGTTACACCATTACCTGAACTTGATTTATAACAGTTCTGATCACTATAGTATAGAAAGCATTGAAGACAAGCTGTTACTGTACTTTCATCATCTACCGTTGTCGTTACTCTACCTATAACAAATTGAACAATAGCTGATAATAAAAAGATTATTCCTGCTGCCATAAATTTTTTAAATAATTTAGTTTTAGCTTTTAATATTTCATCAGCTTTACCACCAGATATAGCTTTAATCAAAGCAACAATAGAAAAAGTTATTAAAATAAGAGGTGTTCCAACAATTAATAAAGTATACGCTACTGTTGTTAATTGAGGTATAGGTTTAGGTATTCCACTAGCTGATCCACATCCTACATAATCTAATGTGGTAGCGTACATTGTTAAACTTTTACTTGTTAAAACAAAATATGCCATGATAACAAAATATAAGATAGCAATAAAACGATATCTTTTCACACTATACCTCCTTTAATAAACTTTCTAAATAATTTAATCGATTAGAATCTACATCAATACCTATTAATTCAATATCATTTATATTATGAAACATATTTAAAAATTTTTTTAAGGCATTAATATATTCTTCATTATCATTTTTATCTTTATATATTTTTTGCTTAATCCATAAATTAATTTGTTTTTCTTCTAATTTATTAAGAAAACGATTGATATTCATAAGATCTTCAATAGCTATATCATTATAATTATACATTGGCAAACTTATTATATCTAAAATAACTAAATCTATATGTTTAAATAGAGCTTCATCGTCTACATAATCTATACCATTAGTTATAATACATGTATTAATACCTGCTTTATGAGATATTAAACAAGTTTCTTTTAAGAAATCCTTTTGTTCAAAAAGATTTCCATAGAAAGTAACTCCTCCACCATCAGGTCCTATATAAGGACGAAACTTACGAATACGATCTACCATTTCATTAGGTGTTAAACTTAATTCATTAGTATTATTTAATTCAACACTAACACGTATTCCTGGGCCTGAATCAAAACTCATAGGATTAATTGAACTAATAGTACCTTTCATTATAATACCTCATGAAATGTTCTTTCAGCTAAATCATTAGATAAATTATTATCTATATCTTTAAATCTTACAGCAAATCCCCCATTATGAAGAACTAAATTAGTATAATTACGATCATCTTTTATAGCTGAAGTAATAGTACTTTTATCAATGATATTTATTTCTAACTGACTACCATTTTGATTAAAGTAGCTATCTAATAAGCCTATAATATTCTCTGCTCTTTCGCTCTTTTTACTACCTAAAGCATTACCACTAATATTAACTGTCGTAATAATACCATTAGTACATAGTTCTTTTGGTAATTTCATAACACTCTTTAAAGAAGATAAAAGTCCTTTAGTATCGGCATTTCCTACAGGACATGCTCCTATAGCATAAGGTACTCCTTTAAAGCGTCCATTAGGTGTTGATCCTGTATTATTACCATATACCATATTTAATCCTACTGTTTCAACACCAACTTTTATTTTAGCATTTCGATACATATGATGATTACGTAATTCTTTATTAAATAATTTAATAATATCACTAGCAATACGATCAGCTTCATCTTGATTATTACCAAATTTAGGGAAAGAACCATCAATATTAAAATCCGTAGTTAAACCTTTATCATCACGATTTACATGGACTTTAGCATATCTAATAGCACATAAAGAATCTACTAAAGTAGATAATCCTGCTATACCAAAAGTAATATATCTTTCAACTACTGTATCATTAAATGCCATTAAAGATCCTTCATAAGCATACTTATCATGCATATAATGCACAATATTTAAAGCATCAGCATAAATACATATTAATTTACTTAATACTTTAACAAAGTTTTTAACAACTATTGGATAATTTAAAACATCATCCTTAATAGGTTCTATATCAGGAATAACAAGTTCTCCTGTTATTTCATCTTTACCTTCATTAATAGCATATAATAAAGCTTTAGGTAAATTACAACTACCACCATAGTAATCAATTTGTTTACCTATCTTAGATAAACCTGCTAAACCCGTAACAGCATAATTAAAACTATCTAACTTATCAGCATTTAATAACTCAATAGTATGATGACTTAACATAGTTTTAGCACAATATCTTTTAAAATTAATTGGTAATTTCGAACTCCATAAAATAGCAAAACTAGGTACAGGATATGTTCCTAAATTTTCTAAGGAGTTTAAGAAGCGATATGCTGTTTGAGTAATAAGCGATTTACCATTATATAATCCCCCAATTACTTCAGTAATCAAAGGATTCTTACCTGGAAAATAATTTTTATATTCAGGTGTATGCAAAAATCTTATTAAACGTAATTTAATAATAAATTGATCAATTAATTCTTGCACTTCTTCTTCTTTAATACTACCATTTTCTAAATCTCTATTAATATAAATATCTAAAAATGGTGTATTATTTCCTACTGGTAAAGAAGCACTGCAAGTATCTTTACTAGCTCCTAAATAAGCAAAATATAACCATTGAATAGCTTCTTTAGTATTTTTAGCAGGCCTTGATATATCAATATCGTAATGCTTAGCCATATCTTTTATCTTCTTTAAAGCATCAATTTGTTTTATTACTTCTTCTCTTGTACGTACAATAGAATAATTAATATCACGTCTTAAACGATCTAAATCATGTTCTTTACGCGCTATTAAATAATCAGCTCCATATAAAGGTAAACGTCTAAAATCAGAGACAATAAATCCCCTTCCATAATTATCAGGTAATCCCTCTAATAAATGAACTTCACGATATTTTTTTATCTCTTTAGTATAAGATGCTTCTGTAGCTTCTTCATGTGATATAGCGAACTCTCTAAAATGTTCTTCCATATTACGATCAAAACGATATCCATAATTTTTAGAAGCTTCTAAAGAAGAATCTAAAGCTACAAAGGGATTAATAAATTGTTTTAAAGGTTCATCAGTTTGTAATCCAACGATTACTTCATTTTTTTTATCAATGTATCCTTGTTCAAAACCATTAATACTAGAAAAATAACTAGTTTCTACATCTAATACTTTGGTTATATCCTCTTTATCTAATAGTTTTTGACATCTACTCCAAACGCGACTTGTTTTTCTACTTATTCCTTTTAAGAATTCTGAACTTCCTGTATACTCTTTATAATTATTGATAATAAAGTCTTCAACATCAATCGTTTGTTGCCATTTAGTACCTTTAAAACCATTCCATTCTTCTATCATAAAACTTCCACACACCCATCATGTTCTAAATATAATCATATCATAAATTAATATTATTTACGAATTGTTGTTCATCCCATATTTCTATTCCTAAGCTTTGGGCTTTAGTATATTTACTACCAGGAGATTCACCTACTATAACAACATCAGTCTTACTAGTAACACTACTAGTTACTTTACCACCACGATGTTCAATTAATTCTTTAGCTTCTTCTCTTGGCATATTTAAAGTACCTGTTAAGACAAATGTTTTATCATTAAATATTTCATTTATCTCTTTAGGTTTACCCTTATATTCCATATTAACGCCATATTCTTTAAGTTTATTAATCATGGCCATATTACTTTCATTACTAAAATATTCAACAATACTTTTAGCAATTATATCCCCTATATCAGGTACAGCACATAATGATTCATAATCAGCAGCAATAATATTATCTAACGTATGATATTGAGAGGCTAAAATAACTGCTGTTTTTTTACCTACATGTCTAATACCCAAACCAAATAATAATCTTTCTAAAGAATTTTCTTTACTAGTTTCAATAGCTTGTAATAAATTCTGAATACTTTTTTCGCCAAAGCCTTCTAATTCTTTTAACTCTTCTTTATGTGTATACAGCGTATAGTATTCATCAATAGAATGTAAGAATCCCATATTATAAAAGTCTTCTACAATATTATCGCCAAAGCCTTCTAAGTACATAGCATCCCTACTAGCAAAATGAATTAATCCTTCTATTTTACGAGCATCACATTTAGGATTTAAACAAAAGTAAGCAGCTTCGCTTTCTTTACGAACTAACTTACTCCCACATATTGGACAATTAGTTACCATTTTAAATTCTATTTCATCCCCTGTACGTCTTTCTTTTTTTACACATACTACTTCAGGAATAACATCGCCTGCTTTATGTATAACAATGGTATCATTAATACGAATATCTTTTTCTTTAATATAATCTTCATTATGTAAAGTAACACTACTAATAATAGAACCTGCTAAATGCACAGGTGTTAAATCAGCACGGGGAGTTATCTTTCCTGTTCTTCCTACACAAAATTCAATATTAGTTAATTTAGTTAATACTTCTTCAGCAGGGAATTTATAAGCAATAGCCCATTTAGGTACACGAGCAGTAAACCCTAGTTTTCTTTGATCAGATAAATTATTAACTTTAATAACTATACCATCTATTTCATAAGGTAGTGTAGGTCTATTTTGTTGCCAATAATTAATATATTCAACTACCTCTTTAATATTTTTAGCATGTTTAATATTAGGATTAACAGTAAAAGTTAAATTTTTCATAAACTGTAAAGCTTCTTCTTGTGTCTTAACATTATAATCATCTGGATTAGGTATTTGGTAAAGAAAAGTATCTAAGTTTCTTTGAGCTGCTACTTTAGAATCTAATTGACGTACTGATCCTGCAGCAGCATTTCTTGGATTAGCAAAGGCCTTTTCACCATTTGCTTTTCTTTGTTCATTTAACTTTTCAAAAGAAGCTTTAGGCATATATATTTCACCACGTACTTCAATATCTATATCTTCTGGTAAAGATAAAGGTACTGATTTTATTGTACGTACATTATGGGTTATATCTTCTCCTGTTGTACCATCACCTCTTGTAGCGCCTCTTACTAATTTACCATTCTTATATAAAAGAGATACTGATAAACCATCTATTTTTAATTCACATACATAAGTAGGATTAGGTATTACTTTATGTACTCTTTCATCGAAACTTATAACTTCTTCTTCACTAAAAATATCATCTAGACTCATCATAGGTCTTTCATGAACTACTTTAGTAAATTCATCTATAACAGTTGATCCTACTCTTACAGTTGGAGAATCTGACCTAACTAAATTAGGATGTAATGTTTCTAAACGAACTAATTCCGCATAATAATCATCATACTCTTGATCAGTAATTGTAGGAGCGTCTAAAGTATGATACTCATAACTAGCTTTATTTAATATTTTAATTAACTCATCTATACGTTTTTCTATCATGATATCACCATATTTATATTATACCATTTATTTAATATCAAAAAAAGAAATTCTCTCGAATTTCTTTTTGACTTTCTTATTAGCTTTGAGCTGAACGCATTATTGGAACAACATCAGCAAGTAAGTCGTAATCAATTGTATAACTTGTATTACCAACTGTTACTAAGAATACTTTACTACTATTGAATTTAGCATATCCCATTAACATTTTTTGTCCATTTTGAGATACTTCAATAGTAACAAAATCCATTCCACCTACAACTCTATTACCAATGTTTAAAACAGTATATCCTGAAGTTGTTAAGTAGTTTTTAATATATGTTTGATTATTTCTAATATTATTAAAATCACCATCAACAATATCAATTAAAGCTAAATCAACATTATCTTTACTAGTTAATTGTAATCTACCATTAGATTCTTTAGCTGTATAACGACTAGGTACTTTATAAGTATAGCCATCTACTGTGATAGATACTCCTTCAGATACTTTTTCACCGCTTTCATTAGTTGTTACCTCACTATCATCACCATGTGATGCCATACTAATTCCAACAATTCCTAACAATACTACAGCAACGACAACAATCGCTATTATTAAACCTGTATTATTCTTTTTAGGAGCTGTATAAGGAGTAGTATACATTGGTTGATTATATTGAGGCATTTGATTACCCATATTAGGGTTTACTTGATTCATAACTGGAGTTTGAGGTACCTGATTCATAACTGGTGTAGGCGCTACTGGAGTAGTAGTGGCATTCATATTTGGGGTATTAGTATCTACTGGTGTTCCACAACTAGTACAAAAAGGACCATTAACTTCTCTTCCACAATTCTTACATATCATATTTACACTTCCTATTCTCTTTTTAAATATACCAAAAATTATTCAAATAATCAACAAAAAAAGTGATTATTGAATCACTTTTTGATATTTAATTTTACTTCTACTGTTGTAGACCAATTATCAAACTCTAATGTATATGTTCCTGAGCCATCATAAATAAAGTATAAATATTTATCATATGATTCCCCTGGCTTTAAATAATTAGCGTAATCAGCAGAATCACTATTAGACAATGTGAATAAAGTGGCTACATTATGTAAATCATCACCATCTGGAGATTCTAAACTAAAATAGAACATATTTAGTTTCTTATTCTCACTACCTATATTTTTTATTCTTACAGGTATTTTAACAACAGGCTCATTATAATAATCAGAATATTTATTATCAACAACTGTAAATTTATAATCATCGTTAACAGTAATTTCTAAGTCATCAAATTCAAACTTTTGACCAACACGATATACTTTATCACCATTTTCATTAACAGTTGGTTCATTAGTATTATACTCAGTATCACTAGCATTACTACTATATACAGCTACACAAATAAATATAATAGCTACTCCTAAAAGTAATAATCCTCCTACAACACCTAAAGCAATCCATAAAGCTGTTAAGTTTTTCTTTGGAGGAACAGGTTGATAATACATTTGTTGATTATATTGAGGTACTTGATTAAATCCCATATTAGGATTTACTTGATTCATAACTGGTGTCTGAGACACTTGATTCATATCAGGTGTAGGTGCTACCACATTACTAGGCTCTTGTGTTACTACATTGTTAGTAGTATCTGTAGTACTTTCTGTAACATTATCTACACTTTTTACTTCTGTATTTGTATTTACTTCTTTATCTTGACTAACAGCTGTTCCACATGATTGACAAAATTTAGCGCCTTCTCTTAAAGGTGCTCCACAATTCTTACAATTCATACACACACTTCCTATTCTCTTTTTAAGTATATCAAAAAAATAATAAAAAAGCTATACATTGTATAGCTTATATTTTAAAATTATCTTCCCATTCTTTTATTTTAAAACCTACTAATATTTTAGATTTATCAATAAGTAATGGTCTTTTAACTAACATTCCATCACTAGCAAGTAATTTTAGCTTTTCTTCATCACTCATGGTATCTAATTTATCTTTTAGTTTTAATTCTTTATATTTTAATCCACTAGTATTAAATAATTTCTTAATAGGAATAATAGTAATCCATTCTTTTAATTCCTCATATTTAGGATTATCTAAGACAATATTTCTTTCTTCATACTTAATATTATTAGTATCTAAAAACTCTTTAGCTTTCTTACATGTTGAACATTTAGGATAATGAATAAATACCATTTTAACCCTTTAATATAGCTAATTTTTCTTTTTCTTCAGCTAATTTCTTACGATCAGCTTCAACAATATTTAAAGGAGCTTTAGATACATAATTTTCATTACTTAATAATTTTTCACGGCGTTCAATAGAAGCTTCAAGTTTTTTAATTTCTTCTTCTTTACGGCTTTCATCTTCTTTAGTACCTTCATAATAATAAGTAATATTAATATATTTAGATTTATAATTACTTGTTAAATATTCGTTATTATCTTGTAAAATATTTTCTTCTTTAATCTTTAATTGTGATGTATAAATTGTTTCTAAAGAAGAGTCTACTTCATATTTAACCTTAGCTTGTTTTGTAATATTATTAGTTGCTTTTAAATTTCTAATAGCGATAATATCTTCAATAATCTTATCTAAAGTATCTTCTTCTTCATCATATTTATTCTTTGTAGCTTTAGGATAATTTTCTAACATAATAGATTCTTGATCTTTAATAGGTAACATTAAATATATCTCTTCAGTTACATATGGCATAAAAGGATGTAACATTTTAACAATATCGGTTAATACTTTAAGTAAAACACTCTTATTAGTATTAGACATATCACTCTTAGATAACTCAATATACCAATCACAGAAATCATCCCAAATAAATGAATATAAAGCATTACCTACATTATGGAAATCATATGAATCCATATTTTTTCTTACTTCTTTAACTGTTTTATTTAATTTATTTAGCATCCATTTATCAGGTAAAGATAAGTTCTTTAAAGTATAATCTTTAGTAGTAAATCCTTCAAGATTCATTAAAACAAATCTAGAGGCATTCCATAATTTATTAATAAAATTCCATGCTGATTTAACTTTTTCATCATCATATCTTAAATCAGCGCCTGGAGCTGAATTAGTAGTTAAGAAGAACCTTAAAGCATCACATCCATATTCATCTATAACATCCATAGGATCAACACCATTACCTAAGGATTTACTCATCTTAACACCATTCTTATCACGAATTAATCCATGTATTAAACAATCTTTAAAAGGTCTTTTACCTGTAAACTTTAATCCTTGGAAAGTCATTCTATTAACCCAGAATGGAATAATATCATATCCTGTTACTAAAACATCATTAGGATAATATCTTTTATAATCATCCGTTTCATTAGGCCATCCTAAAGTAGCAAATGGCCATAAAGCACTACTAAACCATGTATCTAATACATCATTATCTTGTACCCATCCATCACCTTTAGGAGGCTCTATACCTACATATATATCATCACCTTTATACCAAGCAGGAATACGATGTCCCCACCATAATTGACGTGATATACACCAATCATAAGTTATTTCCATCCAATGATTCATTATTTTTTCATAATGTGTAGGTACAAAATTTACTTTATTCTTTTTATCTTTTTGATTCTTTAAAACACGATCTGCTAAAGGACGCATCTTAACAAACCATTGCTTAGATAAGTAAGGCTCTACAACAGCATCGGTTCTTTCACTATGTCCAACACTATGTACCATAGGTTCAATACTTATTAAGATTCCCTCTTCTTTTAAATCATTTACTAAAGCTTCACGACAAGCTTCACGACTCATACCAACATACTTACCTGCATTTTCATTCATTGTAGCGTCTTCATTCATAACAACAATACGTTCTAAGTTATGACGATTACCTACTTCAAAGTCATTAGGATCATGAGCAGGTGTAATCTTAACTACCCCTGTACCAAATTCAGGATCAGCATGTTCATCTCCAACAATAGGAATTAATTTATTAACAACAGGTAAAACAACATGTTTACCTATTAAATGTTTATAACGTTTATCTTTAGGATTAACAGCTACAGCTGTATCTCCAAATAAAGTTTCTGGACGTGTTGTCGCAACATCAAGATATTCATCAGAATCTTCAATAAAGTATTTTAAATGATAGAAAGCACCTTCATCATCTTTATAGAATACCTCTTCATTAGATAAGGCTGTCTTCGCAACAGGATCCCAGTTAATAATACGTTCTCCACGGTATATTAGTCCTTCATTATATAAATCAACAAATACTTTTTTAACAGCTCGTGTTAAATTTTCATCTAAGGTAAAAGCTTCTTTACGATAATCTAAAGTAAGACCTAGTTTAGCCCATTGTTCACGAATATTACCTGCATACTTATGTGTCCAATCCCAACAAGCATCTAAGAATTTATCACGACCTAATTCATACTTGTCGATTCCTTCTTGTTTTAGTTTGCCTACAACACGTGCTTCGGTTGCGATAGCAGCATGATCAGTACCAGGTAACCATAATACATCATATCCATTCATTTTCTTATAACGAATTAATATGTCTTGTAAAGTTGTATCCCAAGCATGTCCTAAATGTAATTTACCTGTAACATTAGGAGGAGGAATAACTATACAATATGGCTTTTTACTTAAATCGCCACTTTCAAAGTATCCTTTTTGTTTCCAATTATTATACTTTCCTTCTTCTACCTTTTTGTGATTATATTTTGCTTCTAACATAATAACACTCCCTTTACATTTTTAATAATTATTTTTTAATTATATTACTTATTAAGTATAAATATAAACAAAAAAGTATTATGTATAGGAACGCTTACACGTGGTACCATCCTATTTCATAATACTTATTATGCACTCATACTTTAACGCAGTTAACGTTATATCCTATTTACTTAGATATACAACTCCCAAGCTACCTTCAATTAATCTTCATTAAGAAAAGCTTTCAGCCAATGACTTTTCATCTCTTTTAACTACTAGTTAATTTACTCCTCTTGTTCTTCGTTTTTTCGAGCTATATTATAGACAATAAATGTCACTTTGTCAATTGCTAAGTATCATTATAGCATACCTTACCTTTTTTTGAAAGATAAAAAGCTTTTTTTTTAATTATAAAAAAGGTATAATGATACTAGAATAGGAGTATTGTATGAGAATAGAAGGAATTATTCATAAACAAAAACTAACTCTTAATAAACTTGTAGAATATAAAAAGCCTAATGAAATATATATACCCTTAATTATTGGTAATGATAAAGATTTAACTGTTATTCCTAAAATAGGTGATCATGTATATAAAGGAATGATGGTTGCTAATAATAAAGGATCTATTAAATCATATCTTCATTCTAGTGTAAGTGGTATTGTTAAAGATATAACAGAAAAAACATATATAAACGGGGAAAAAGTAAAATGCTTAATTATTGAAAATGACTTTAAAGAGAAATTAGAGAAAAGAATTGGTTTAAAAGAAGATATTCATAGCTATACTAAAGATGAATTTATTGAGTTAATAAAAAATACAGGGATTATTGGTAAAGAAGGTAATCCTACTTATATTAAATATAATACCGATAAAAAGATTAATACTTTAATTGTTAATGCTGTAGAATGTGAAACTTATATAACAGCTGACTATACACTAACTAAAAATAAAATAACGGATATATTAGAAGCTATTGATGCAATCCTAGATATTAATAAAATAGATGAATGCTTAATATGTATTCAAAAGAGGAATAAAAAATTAGCTGATTTAGTTAATCAATATGTAGGAACTTATCTTCGTATTAAAGTAAAACTAGTAGGTAATACTTATCCTATGGGTTGGGAAAGAAAGCTAATTAAATATGTTACTAAAAAAAATTATGATACACTACCTATGGAGGTAGGTATTATTGTTAATAATATTTCAACTATCTACGCTATATACAACGTCTTAAAGACAGGTATGCCTCCATATGAAAGGATTATTACCATATCAGGTAATATTAAAGGAACTAATATTTTAGTTAAGATAGGTACACCAATTAAAGAAATACTAGATTATTTACATCTTAATGATGAACAATATATCATGCTTGCTAATGGACCAATGAGAGGATATAAGCTCCCTGATAATGATTCAATGGTAACTAAAAATTTATCAGCACTTTCTCTTCTAAAGCCACATAACTATCAAGAAGAAGAATGTATAAGGTGTGGAAAGTGTGCAAAAGTATGTCCTTGTCACTTATATCCCAATGTTATCCACAATAATCTTGATAATATTGATAAATTACAAAAGATGAGTGTGCAAAAGTGTATAGATTGTGGATTATGTTCCTATGTATGCCCTTCTTTAATTCCTTTGTGTGATAGTGTTAAATGTGCAAAAGAAAAAGTTAAGGAGGTAGAACATGTCTAATTATATTCATACTTTCTTAACAGCTAAAAAACAAAGAGTAATACTTCTTTTTACGATTGTAATAATTGCTAATTACTTATTTTATAAAAATGGTGTTATTCCTTATCAACATAGTCAAAACCTAAATGATTTATTAAATCCTTTAATATTTATTATCATAGGTACTATGACATCATATATAACTAATCTTATATTTGATTTAATATTTAAAGAGAAGAATTACTTAACACTTAAGGGCATATTCTCTGGTTTATTAATAGGTTTATTAGCTCCTAGTTATACTCCTATTACATTTCTTATATTTGGTATTTTAATGAGTATTATTATTAGTCGTTTACTTAGCATTTTATGGGATATTAATCTTAATCCTTTACTTTTAGGTTTATTAATCATTGTCTTAATGACACATTCTATAACCTTATCTAATATACCTATTTATAGTAAAGAAACATTAATTAACGCTATCGAAGGTAATATTCCTAATACTATTAATATTATCATATATATATCTATTATTATCTTATTATTAAGTACTAAAGCTATTAAATGGAAAATAAGTATAGGTTATATACTAAGTATTTTCCTTATTACAAGTATTTTGAAATTAGATTTAGGATATGGTTTATTTAATATTTTAATAGATAATTCTTTAATATATATATTCTTAGTAGCGCCTTATTCTAAATATAGTCCTATTAATGATAAATATACTTTTTTATATGGTATATGCTTAGGTATAATTACTATCTTAATAAGATTTAATACGTCTATTACTACTAGTTCTTTAGTAGCTTTATGCATTATGAATCTATTATTACCATTAATAGATAGGTTAACATATAAACACATTTAAAGAAGAATAATTCTTCTTTTTTTGTAATGAATATGCTAAAATGATAATAGGTGATAATACATGGAAGAAGAAAAAAAAGGACATCATTTCCTTTGGTTAAAAATATTAATTAGCCTAATCTTAATTATTACTCTATGTTATACCTGTGCTCGTTATGTAGGAACAACAGGTATTAATGTAAATGAATATAATGTTATTAATAGTAAAGTTCCTAGTTCTTTTTATGGATATACCATTGCGCATTTAAGTGATATACATTATGGAGAAATAACAAATAAAGAAGAATTAACAAATATTATTAAAAAACTTAATAAAAGCAAGCCTAATATCGTTATTATATCAGGCGACCTATTAGATAAAGATATCCAATATACAGATAAAGATATAATTGATATTTCCGATACACTTAATTTAATTAATAGTAATTATAAATATATTATTACAGGAGATCATGATTATAAACGTGAAGAATTTAAACAGATAATTGATAAGACTGACTTTAAATTATTAGATAATACTTATGAAATTATTTATAATAACGACTATGAAGCTATTCTTATTGGAGGATTATCTACGCGTAATGATAAAATAGATATTGAAGAAAAAATCATGAATATTGATAAAGCAATATCCACAAATGAAACTAAATATAATATTTTAATTATGCATGAACCTAGTCTTAGTAAAAAGATAAATGTTGATAATTATAATCTTTTATTAGCAGGACATACGCATAAAGGGCAAATAAATATTCCAGGTATAAGACAATTACTAATACCTGAAAAAGATAATGAATATATAGATACCTATTATAAAATCAAAAAAACCGATTTATATATATCAAGCGGTATAGGTACTAATAATATTAAATTACGTTTATTTAATAAACCATCATTTAATTTATATCGTATATTATATAAGTAAGGAAGTGAACTATGTTTGAATTTAGTAATGAAACAAAAGAATATCTAAGTATTGTAAAGAAACAATATCAATTATCTAACTATGAATATACGAATCTTTTATCTCTTCTTTTAACTAGAAGAATAATAACGCATGATGCTGAATCTATTGATGATATAAACTATTTTATCCAGTTAATCATTAATAATCGTAATCGCACTATTATTAATGATAATACAAATATTTATAATGGCGCTATCCAATATATTGTAACCAATTATTTTAATACTTATGGAATTAGTGAAGATACTTTTAAACATATAACAAATAATTGGTTTAATGGATATAACTTCCATACTTTAAATAGTGTCTTTGTCAAAGATATCGATGCTGAAGGCATAAAATTAGATAATAAGCCTTGGGATGTTAATGAAATAAAAGAAGTTATTAGAGTTTTAAAGAGAAATATCTTTGGTATGTTTAATGGCAATACAGGTGTTTTCTTTGCTAGTAATCTTAAAACATCTCCTTATTATGGATTATCATCCCCTACTTTTTATCGTAAGTTTGTAGAAAATAAACCTGAATATTTAAATGTCTTCTTAGATCGTAATTTATTTAGAGCTAATGAAAGTATCCAAAAGCTATGTGATACTCAAAACTTAACAGATGAGGAAAGAGATATTATCGTTAACTTCTTTAAAAAATATTGGTTAGCATATGCTAGTGAAGAACTACCTTGTGTTTTAATGCGTAAAAGAAAAAAGACTAGTGATATTCCTTATCCTAGTACTGATGTTGTTAATTATACAATTGACTTAATTACTAAAGATGATAATAATACTTATATTAAAAATGATATAGCTCGTGATGAATTTGAAATATTTAGCTATGAAACATTAGGTATAGTATCACAATATACAAAAGAAAAATAACCTTAGGGTTATTTTTTATATACGATGATAGTCAAGTCTTAACTTATCAGCAATAGTTACAATAAATTCACTATTAGTAGGTTTAGCTTTATCAACATCAACACTATGTCCAAATATTTCTTCCATTAAATCCCAACTCCCCCTATTCCAACTAACTTCTATCGCATGTCTTATGGCTCTTTCGACTCTTGATACCGTAGTATCAAATTTACTAGCTAATTCAGGATATAATTCTTTAGTTATTCCTCCTACTGTTTCAGGTCGATCATAAAGAATATTTATGCCTTCTCTAATATATTGATAGCCTTTAATATGGGAAGGTATACCTAATTCATGTAGTATTTTCGATATAGAACTTTGAATATTACTATTTTCCATATCAATAACTTTATTACTATATTCTCTATTAGTTATATCTAATATTCTTTTCTCTAAATCAGATAAATCAAAAGGTTTTAATATATAATAATTAACTCCATAATCGGATACTTCACGAATAACTTCCATTGTATTATAACTAGTCGCTACTATAATCTTTTTATTAATATTATCTTGTTTCATACATTCTAATACGTATAATCCATCTTTTTCGGGCATTATTAAATCTAAAACAATAATATCATAATCATCAACTCTATTTTTAATTATATTGTATCCTTCAATACCATTATGAGCTTCTAGAACAACATCAATATTAGGTCTTTTACTAAAATACTCTTTAACAGCAGCTATTAAATTTTCATTATCATCTATCATTAAAACTCTGATATTTTTCATATGTCATCTCCTTATTCTTTTTACGCAATTATAATGATACTAGGGTGCTTTATCGATTGTTATCGAAAAATGTCGAATAAAAAAAAGACCATTATTTAACGGTCTCTATTATTTTAATAAATTTATCAGGAACTAGACAAGCTCCACCAACTAGAAAACCATCAACATTATCAATTGTATTAAGTTCTTCAATGTTCTTTTCATTAGTACTTCCACCATATAATACTTTAGGAGTATAATGAAATTCTTTTTTTACTGTCTTCTTAATAAATGAAACAATATCATGTATTTCTTCATTAAGTGGTACTTCTCCTGTACCTATAGCCCATATAGGTTCATAAGCTATTAAAACATCACTAATATCTTCTTTGGGAATATCTACCAAATCATCTAATAGTTGTTTTTCTATTTTATCTTTAGTAATACCTAAATTTTTTTCTTCACGTGTTTCTCCAACACATAGAATAACTTTAAGTTTACTAGATAGCGCTCTTTTAACTTTAGCATTAACAATTAAATCATCTTCATGAATAAATAATCGTCTTTCGCTATGACCAATAATAGCATAATCAACACCAATAGATGATGCTTGAATGGCTGATACTTCTCCTGTATAAGCGCCCTTTTCATATAAAGATAAGTTTTGAGCACCTACTAGGAAGTCAGCATCAATAAAATATGGAAGATATAAATAACTAGGACATATAACACAGTCTTTATAATCTTGCATTTTACTTATATAATCTTTAACTTCATCTAAAGTTAAATTCATTTTCATATTGCCAACAACAAGTTTTTTAGTCATTTTTTAGCCCCCTTTTAATAACATCTTTCATCTTTGTTGTAAAAGTTCTTTTAGGTCTATCATCACTAGGTTTTCCACCTAAAGCCATATAATAAACATCTAATACCTTTTCAGCATAATATTTAGATGAATGTGCTTCAGCATTAATCTTAGCTTGTCTACACATTTGATTATATAACTTTTTATCTTTCATCAGTTTTAAAATAGCTTCACAATATTCATCATTATTATGGAATAAAAAGCCATTTAATTCATCGACAATAGCATCTTGGAATGCTTCATCATCTAAGGCTACAACAGGTATAGAAGCAGCCATAGCTTCTAATAATGTTAATCCTTGTGTTTCCGTATTAGATGCTGTTACAAAGACAGTACCTAATTGATAGTATTTATGAATTTCTTCTAAAGGAATCTTACCTGTAAAAATAACAGAATTATTAACACCTAATTCTTTTACTTGTTTTCTAAAACTATCAGCATCAGGTCCATCTCCAATAATAAGCAATTTACATTTCTTATTATCTTTAACTATTTTAGCATGATTCTCAATTAAGAAAGGAACATTCTTTTCCTGGGCTAAACGTCCTACAAATAATACTACAAAATCGTCTTTCTTTAACCCTAATAACTTACGTAGTTTATCTGTTTCTTTTTCATCATTATTCTCACGATAGAATCTTTCAACTTCAATACCTGTAGGAACAATATGAACATTACGATCATATTCATACTTTTCTTTAAATAAATCATATGTTTTCTTAGTAGGTACAATTAATTCTGTTACTGTTTTATCACAATAAAACTTAGTTAAGTATTCTACTAGTTTTTTACTAGCACTATCAAAATATCCATGGGTAATATAATGAACATAATCTTCATACATAGTATGATAAGTATGAACAATAGGAATATCTAGTTGTTTTGCCATAATACGCGCAAAAGTACCTACACCAAATTCAGTATGGGAATGAATAATATCTAAATCCCATTCTTTAATACGATTAATAGCTTTTAAAGGATATATACCTGTCAAGCGATAATCATAAATACCTACAGGAATACCAGGTAATCTAATAATATGATTATCTTCATCAAAATTATAATGCATCGTATCAGGATTAACAGTAACAATAAATACTTCATGTCCTAATTTACGAAGCGCTCTTTCAAGCATTAAAATACTTGTTGATACTCCATTAACGAATGGAGGATATGTATCCGTAAAAATACCTATACGCATTATTTCACCCTCTTAATATTTAATGCTACAGCACCTACTATTAAACCAAAATAGTAAGTTACAAAACGCCATAATAACATAATAGCTTTTAATTTAGCTCCTCCAATAAAATTACCATAGAAAGAGATAAAGCCAAATTCTAATCCTCCACTAGCGCCTGGAATAGGAACAAAAGATCCTATTAACATAACATATGCACTAGTAGCAATCGCTTCTAAAAGATTAAAACTAGTATAGTCTCCCATAGAATAAAGTAAAATTACAGGAATAGAATATAAAGCTACTAAAGCAATAATATTATAAACAATATTCTTAAAAAACTCCCATTTATTCTCTAATAATACTTTGGCACCTTCATGAAATCTTTCAATATAAGCATACCATTCTTTTAACTTTTGTTCACGATCTTTAACTAAATGTAACTTCGTTAAGATTGTAATACCTAAAGATATTAGTTTTTTATTAAGTTTATGACTAAAAGAAACGATAAACATAACAATAATAACTAATGTATTAGTTATAAAACCTATTAAGACTAGATGTTGTAGTAAACTTACCTTATCAAACATATGAAAAGCAAAATTAGAACATACAGCAATTATTCCAAGTAATACTAAAGCTATTTGATAAACAATAAAGTTTTGAATAATAATACTTGTCGCTAAAGTAGTACTAACTCCTTCTTGTTTTAAGTAATATATTTGATATGGTTGTCCTCCTGTTGAAAAAGGTGTAATAGCATTAAAAAATTGTGTTCTTAGCATTAACTGAAAAGAACTAGAATACTTATTATTACCTTTTATCTTCTTAGTAAATTTATGTAACGCTAAAGAGCGTAATAACCAATAAGATATTACTGCCAAAAAAGCTAAACATAGATATCCTATATTAATATTTAATATCTGATTAACTATTTCGTTAAATTCATCTTTTAAAGAAAAATATAATACTATCCCTGTAATAATAACTAAGACAATAATATTTATTTTTCCTTTATTTTTATTTAGAAAGTTTTTCATTATTTGTCATTTATAATAGCTATACCTGGTAGCTCTTTTCCTTCTAATAACTCTAATGAAGCGCCTCCACCTGTTGATATATGAGTAAATGAATCTTTATAACCAAAATTAATAGCAGAAGAAGCAGTATCTCCTCCACCAATAATTACTGTAGCATCTAAATTAGCTAATGCAGCAAGTATATCTTTAGTACCTTGACTAAATTTATCATATTCAAAAGCTCCTAATGGTCCATTCCATACGATTGTTTTACTATTTTGTAAATATGATTTAAATAGTTCGATAGTTTGAAGACATATATCAGCACCTATTTCATCTTTATGTATATCACTAATTCTAGCAGCACGATATTCTCCATTATCACTTATTTCATTAGTACAAACACAATCGACAGGTAGAATAATTTTATTAGGATATTTATCTAACATTTCTTTACAGAAATCAAGGCTTTCTTCATCTAATAATGATGAGCCTATTTCATATCCTTGAGCCTTTAAGAAAGTAAACATCATTCCTCCACCAATTAAGATATAATCAGCTTTTTCTACTAAGTTTGTAATAACACCTATTTTATCACTTACTTTAGCTCCTCCTAATATTACTGTGAAAGGTCTTACAGGATCATTAACTGCTTTATCTAAATTATCTAATTCTTTTTCAATTAAGAACCCTATACCATTATCTAGATGACTAGCTATTCCAACATTAGAAGCATGAGCACGATGCGCTGTACCAAAGGCATCATTTATATAAATATCTCCTAAAGATGCCCAATAAGCACCTAATTCAGGATCATTACCACTTTCTTTTTTACCATCTAAATCTTCATAACGGGTATTCTCCATTAATAATACATCCCCATTTTGTAAGTTATAGATAGCTTCTTCTAGGATAGCTCCACTTGTTTCACCTACAAATACAACTTTTTTACCTAATAATTCACTTAATCTATCAGCTACAGGTTTTAAAGTATTTTTTTCTTTATCTTCTTCTGTTTTTACTCTTCCTAAATGGGACATTAAAATTACTTTAGCACCATTACTAATAGCATAATTAATTGTTTTTAAACTCTCACGTATACGATTATCATCGGTTATAACACCATCTTTTATTGGAACATTAAAGTCTACTCTAATGATAACTCTCTTATTATTTAAATCGAAATCTCTAATATTTTTTTTCATATATCCTCCATTATCTATAATCTATTTTACTATATTTTAGGAGTTAATACAATAAATCTTTTCGTTAATACAGAGTAATAAAAAAAGAGGTTTCCCTCTTAAGCACGTGATGCATATGATCCATCTTTAGTATTAACAAGAATAACTTCATCTTGTTCAATAAATAATGGAACTCTTACCATTAATCCTGTTTCTACAGTAGCATCTTTTTGTGCATTATTAGTTGTATTTCCTTTTACAGCAGGTTCTGTAGCAATAATCTTTAACTCTACTTTTTCTGGTAAAATAACTCCTAATACTTCTCCTTGATAAATTGATACCATTACCTCTAAACCATCTTTTAAATAATATTTATCATTACCTAAATGATCTTCAGTAAGTTCTAATTGTTCATAAGTATTTGTATCCATGAATGTATATACGCCACTTGCTTCATATAAGTATTGCATATTTTTCTTTTCAATCATGGCTTTTTCTAATTTCATACCACTATTGAATCTTTTTTCAATAATAGAACCCGTTCTTAAGTTTTTTAACTTAGCTTGAACAAAGGCAGCACCCTTACCTGGTTTAACGTGTGAGAACTCTAATACTGTATATATATTATCTTCAAATAAAATAGTCATACCGTTTTTAATATCATTAACGTTAATCATTTAGCTCACTCCTCTCTACAAAAAATAAGGTTTTTACGTTCCTTATTATGTCTTGTATCATGTGTTTTATATCTAGGTTTATAACACATTGTTTTTACTTTAAAGCGATAGTTTTCACGTTTTAAAGTAGCTTTTTTATTAATAACAGGACCAAAGGCAACTTGGTTAGCCTGCATTTCAATTAGTTTAGAGTAGTTAATAAATGTATGTAGATGTCTTAACAATTTTATTTTTCCTCTTTATGAACTGTTACTTTTCTACATTTTGGACAATATTTATTTAACTCTAAACGTTCTGTTGTATTTCTCTTATTCTTTTCAGTACGTTTGTTCTCTGATTTACATACTGTACATTGAAGCGTTATTCTTTGTCTAGCTTCTCCCTTTTTTGCCATAGTCTTGCCTCCTTTTTTTACGCATTACTATTATAGCAAATTATTTATAAATTTCAAAGTATTTTTTAGAAATTTTTTGGGTTAGACGTTTATTTACCTTAGACATTTGATTATAGGTAGCACTTCCTTTACTAACATTAGGTGTAATAATCGTAAATGTTACCTTAGGATTATCATATGGAGCATAAGCAACTAAACTTGTAGAAAGAGTTTCTGTATCTATTTTTCCATCATTATTGGTATCAACAAAACTTTGACTAGTACCTGTTTTACCTGCAGGCTTATTCTTACTATTTATATATCCTTTACCTGTTCCTTTAGTAAATACTAATCTTAATCCTTCTTTAACACGACTAAAATATTTATCTTCTGCATTTACTTTATTAAGTACGATTGGCGTATTAGTATAAATTAAATCCGTTAAGCCATCTTTAGTTGGAGCATACACTTTCTTTAATAATGTTGGTTTCATACGTGATCCGTTATTAGCAACCGTATTGATATATTGAGACATTTGAATTGGTGTATAGTTATCATATTGTCCAATAGAGAAATCAAGTAGTAAACCTGGAGCTGTTCCTGATCCCATATAACCTAATCTTTCATTAGGTAAATCAATACCTGTTTTAACCCCTAATCCAAACTGAGCAAACATATTACGATAAATATTAAAAGCATTAGGATCTAATTTTAAAGGTTTATTATAACGATAAGTACCTTTACCTACTTTTATAGCTGTTTGATACTGATAAGTATTTGATGAATACGCTAAAGCATTAAGATCGTTTAATTTTCCATAACGTACTAAAGAACATTTTAGAGGTGTTGCGGCTATTTTAATACAAGCATCACTTCTTACTTCCCCTATTTTTAAACTACCTGTTGTATATCCTACCATATGGGATGCTGCTTTAACGGAAGAACCTGGTGTTATAGAAGCATTAATAACACCTACCGAATAATCATATATCTTATATTCACCATTTTCTTTACCTATTTGTTTACCTACCATTGCTAAAATCTCACCTGTATTAGGATCACTTATGACAACAAAGGCTCTATCAAAGTATTGTGTATATTTTTCTTTTTGTTTAGTATATAAAAGTTCTTGTTCAACTATTTTTTCTACTTCTTTTTGTAGTTCAATATCGATACTTAATACTATATCATTACCTCTTTGGCCTTCCTCTAAGATAACATAATTACCATCATTATCTAAAGTATATTTCGTTTTAGTACCTCTTAAAATACTTTCATATTGATATTCTAAATAACTTGTACCTACACGATCAGATAAACTATAACCAATAGCTAAATAAGAGTCTTTAAGTTCTAAGGGAAGTCCACTACTACTAGTTGATACATTCCCTAAAATAGTTCTAAAAGTATCACCATATGGATAGTATCTTTCCCAATCTAATTTAGTACCAAAACCTTTAAATTCTTCTTCATTAGCTGCTATAAAAGCATATTCTTCATCTGTTACATCTTTATTCTTAATTGTTTTTTCAGCATAGTAATAGCCATTATTCATTAAATAATAAATATAAGCAGCTTCTTTATCAATATCTTTATAATCTGCTAAATCTTTTTCTGTTACACGATCTATTTTATACTCTTCTATATCACTATTAGTAATTTTTCTTTCATCTAGCTTTTTTCTTTCTTCATCGGTTATTTTTTTATCAGCTGATAATGGATTATTAATAACCCAAAATTTCTTTAAATTATAATCAGATAGTTTACTATAATCAATATCAATATTTTCAGCTATCTTATATGCCATAATGATTTCTTCTTTAGATGTAATACCTGATTCTTTTTTATAATAGATTGTTTTAACAGCTTTATTATCAACAATTATCTTGCCATTACGATCATATATTCTGCCTCTAGGAGCACTATCTCCTTCTACAATAACTTTACTTAATTCATCTAATTTAACTGCATAATATCCATGCTTAATAATCTGAACATAAAATAAAGATAAGGTTAAAATAGAAAATAAAACAATAATAATGAAACTTAATGACTTATATCTTTTATTAATTACAGTAGTAATATCATTAGCTGTATATTTTTTATAATAGTGTGTCTTTTTTTTCTTCTTCATATTACCTCCTGTAATTTTTATCAGTATCTAACATATAATATTATTATATGAAAGAAAAAATTATAAAATCTTATATTAATCATTTAACAAAAAATGATATAGTTATGTTTGCTCAAAATAATAATGTATCTTTAAATAATCAAGAAATTGATTACCTTTATAATAACATTAAAAATAATTACGAAAATATTTTAAATAATCCTCATTATTATTTAAATCAAGCTAAGCAAGTATTAAATACTAAAGCCTATAACAAGCTATATGAATTATATACTATTTATTATCCAAAACTATATCATTAATTAAATGATCATTAAATTTTTTATCTCTAATCATTTGAATTTCAAACTTATATGGAGCTAGTTTACCTAGTTCTGTATCTACATAAGGTGTTTCTAATATTTTAGGAATATCTTTTAATTTATCATGATATAAAATTTTTAATAAATTATCGAAGCCTATTTGTCCATACCCTATATTTTCATGGCGATCTTTTTTAGCGCCACAAATATTCTTACTATCATTAATATGTAATACCTTTAATTTATCTAAACCAATAATATTATCAAACTCTTCTAAAACTTTATCAAAGTTATTTAAGTCATATCCTGCATCACTTATATGACAAGTATCTAAGCAAACGCCTATCTTATCTTTTTCTTTAACACCATCAATAATAGTCTTTAATTGTTCAAAAGTACATCCTAATTCACTACCTTTACCTGCCATTGTTTCAAGACATATGATAACTTTAGTATCAGGTGTTAAACAATCATTTAAAGATTTAATAATATTATTAATACCTGCTTCAATACCTAAACCTACATGACTACCTGGATGTAAAACTAATTTAGATACACCTAGTTTTTCAACACGCTTAATTTCTTCTTTTAAAAATTTAATATTAAAATCATAATTTTTATCATTAGCTAAATTAATTATGTATGGAGCATGCACAATTACATCTTTAATATTAATATTTTCATTTAACATCAAATTATGAGCAAGCTCAGTTAATTTATCATCAATAAGAGAACGATTAGTATTTTGAGGAGCACCTGTATAAAACATAAAAGTATTAGCCTTATAACTTAATGCTTCAATTACACTACCTAACATTTGTTTATCTTTTGAAAAAGATACATGAGAACCTATTATTAAATCCACACTATCACCATCCAAGGTTTATTATAACAAAAAGACTAGATATAAATCTAGTCTTTATTAAGTGTGCTAAACATTACTTTAAAGAATAAAACACCTACTACAACTATTCCAACCCATAGTACAGGATTATTATAGTTATCAAAGATCCATGCCTTTAATTTATCTGACCATTCTTCTAAAGTCTTAATAATATCTAAAACATTAACTAAATTATACATAAAATCACCTATACCTTTCTAATACTTTTATGTCCTTTCATTATTGTTTTAATTCCTACAGGATGTGGAAAAGCCACTGTTAAAATAGACTTTTCAACACTTATAACAACACCTTCTCCAAAAGATGTGTGTATAACCTTATCACCAGGCTTATATTCGATACTATCATCAACATTATCATGATAATTAGTATGTCCTTTATTACTAAAGACATTTATTTCTTCATCTGTATCTAAGTATTCATCACTAATTTCTTTAACAAAACGACTAATAGGATTCATACTATCTAAACCAAAAATCATACGTCTTTTAGCGCTTACAAGCCATAGTTTCTTTTTAGCTCTTGTTATTGCTACATAACATAATCTTCTTTCTTCTTCTAATTCATCATTAGATAGTAAAGAACGACTATGTGGGAATATTCCTTCTTCCATACCAATAACAAAGACATATTTAAACTCTAAACCTTTAGCTGAATGAATTGTCATAAGCGTTACAACATCTGTACTATCTTTATGTTCTTCAATATCCGCTACTAAACTAATTTCTTCAAGAAAATCACTTAAAGATATTATTCCATTACGCTCTTCATAATTCTTTGTAATAGATTTAAATTCCTCTAAGTTTTCAAGACGAGCTTCAGCTTCTAAAGTACCTTCACTCTCTAATTCAGCTTTTAACCCACTCTTATCTAAAACAGCATCAACTAATTCTGTTAAAGATAGCAATTCACTTTCCTTTTTTAAGGATAAAATAAGTTCTTTAAACTTTAACTCTTTTCCACTATCTATTGCTTCAAATAAACTAGTACCATTAATTGATGCTTTAATAGCTAGTTGTTCCATTGTCTTATTTCCTATCCCTCTTTTAGGAGAATTAATGATACGATTTAAACTGATATCATCATCATTATTATAAATTAATTTAAGATAAGAAATCAAATCCTTAATTTCTTTTCGATTGTAGAAATAGAAACTACCAATAACTTTATAAGGTATATTATCTTTAAGCATAGCTTCTTCTATATTACGTGATTGAGCATTAGTACGATATAAAACTACGATATCATTTAAACTTGCTCCATCACCTAATAATTTATTAATCTCTCTTGTTACATATAAAGCCTCGTCTTTTTCATCTAAACTTTTATGATAAGTAATCTTATCACCTGTCTCATTTTCTGTCCATAACTTTTTATCTTTTCTCTGCTTATTATTTTTTATGACGTCATTAGCAGCATTAAGAATCGTTTTCGTACTACGATAATTTTGTTCTAACAATATTATTTTTGCATCTTTATAATCATGTTCAAAATTCAATATATTACGATAATTAGATCCCCTAAAAGCATAGATAGATTGTGACTCATCACCTACGACACAAATATTTTTATATTTCTTACTTAACATCTTTGTTAAATTATATTGTACTTCATTAGTATCTTGATATTCATCAATAAGAATATACTTAAACTGTTCTTGATACTTCTTTAATATATCTAAATTATCTTTAAATAACTCAATTGGTTTTAATAATAAATCATCAAAATCTAAAGAATTATTATTTTCTAATCTTTTCTGATATTCACGGTAAACATCTACAACAATATTATCAAATTCAGAAGCACTAAAACGATCTAACTCATCAGGACTCATCATTTCATTTTTCGCACTACTAATACGATTTCTTATATTTTTAGGATTATATACCTTAGGATCTAAATTCATATCCTTAAGGATTCTTTTAACTGTTAATAATGAATCATCACTATCTAAAATAGTAAACTCTCTTTTATATCCTAATTTATCATAATAATCACGTATAACACTTAAACCAAATGAGTGAAAAGTTGATATTTGAATTTGATACGCTACAGGCCCTAAAAGACCAACAACTCTTTCTTTCATCTCTTTAGCTGCTTTATTAGTAAAAGTAATCGCTAAAATAGATGTAGGACTAATTCCTAAATGTTCTATTAAATAAGCAATACGTGTTGTAAGTACTTTTGTTTTACCACTACCTGCTCCAGCAATAACAAGAAGAGGACCTTCCGTTGTCTTTACTGCTTCTTGTTGTCTATCATTTAATTCTTCTAACATGTTTCCTCCTATTATCACTATCTATTTTATTATAACATAAATCTTCATCAAGAAGAAAAAAACTATATCAATTGATATAGTTTTAAGTATTACTTATATCTTTTCGATTAAACAATACAAAAGTTGGTATTAATATTATTAATAAATATGCTACGCATACAGCTAATGAAAACCAAATATTTAAACCTTCAATACTAGGAGCCTTATTAAAAATATAAGGTGTAAAATCCCAGTTATATGACCATAAATATTTTACCCACCATTTATTTGTACTATTAAATAAATATAATAAATCGCTTAATGAATAAATAGCAAATCCTCCAAAAGTAGCAATAGCTGTACTAGAAAATAAGGTACTTAAAGCAAATACAACGGTAGATACAATAATTATTGATGGTAATAAAGATAAAATGCTTAACCCTGCGTAAGTAATTAAATTATATGTTGTTAAAGAATCAGTAACAGAGCTATAAACAACAGCAGGTATTTTTAATGAATCAAAATCTAAAACAATTCCTCCCACTACTAGTTGTATTAATGAAACAATTAAAATAGAGAATATTATAGAGATTAATACTGTAATATATTTACTTAATAATATTTTAGTACGGGTATAAGGCCTTGTTAATAGTAATTTAATTGTTCCATTATTATACTCATTACTCATAATTGGACCTGCTACTACAAAAACCATAATAAGTATAATAAAAGAATATTCACTAAAGAAATTAATAAAAATAGTTCTTGAATTACCACTCTCTCCAGCATTTACACCATGATCTAAAGAATATTTATCAATCAGCATTTCTTCTCTCAATCCATAATAAATTTCCTTTTGAGATTCTGATAAATTATCAACATTAGAATATTCTAATAAATTAATTTTATTAGTTTCATAGTTAAGTAAAATTTGATTCATCTCTGTTCTAGCAAAAGAAATATTCTTCTCTAGTCTTAAATCTAAAGCTTCTATATGGACCTTAATAGTTTCTTTTTCCTTGTCATCAGCTACTTCTAAAGCTTTTTCATACTCAAGCTTTTCTTCTTTAACAATATCTTTCCAATCTTTATTATCTAAATCATTTTTTAAAGCTTCATAATTCTCTTTTTCTTGCTCATAAATTTCTTTATCATCAGTTAAGCCTATTTCATATGATTTAATTTCATAAATATAGTCATAGGCATTCTCTTCAGCATAATTATATTGCCATGAAGATTTATCATATTTACTAGTTAAAGACTTTAATTCTTTCTCTGTTTCAAGACCCACTTTATACTCTAAATCTTCTTTATCATCTATTGATATTGTTTGTTCAAAATCAAAATCAGCAGTTATGTCAAATAGTGTTTTATATACAAAATTAGTTAAAAAAGAATAGCCACTAACAATTAATAGCATAATAATAAAGCTTTTTTTCTTAACAATTTTTATGAATTCATTTTTTATTAAATTAATCAATTTTATTACCTCCTGTCTTTTGTAAGAAGGCATCTTCTAAGCTAATCTGTGATTGATATACCTGATATACTTTATAATTATTACTTGTTAATTTTAAGATTAAATCTGGTACTTTATCATGTTCAATTTTAATTCTAAAGAAATGCTCATCAAATACTTCTAACTTGTCATCAATTATTTTATATAAATCTTTTATCTTATTTACTTCAAAAACATAATAAGACTGTGATAAACGTTCTTTTAAATCTTTAATTGTACTTGATTCAATTATTTTACCATTTTGAATAATACATACCTTATTACATATTGTCTCTAATTCTAATAAATTATGACTAGATATTAAAATACCTATTTTTTGTTCTTTAACTAAACGATTAAGTAAATCTCTCAGTTCCTTTATCCCCTCAGGATCCAAACCATTTGTAGGCTCATCTAATATTAATAAATTGGGACTAGCTAATAAAGAAGCCGCAATTCCTAATCTTTGACGCATTCCTAATGAATACTTACTTACTTTATCATTAATACGTTTTCCTAATCCTGATATTTTAATTACTTCTTCAATCTTATCATTACCTATATTCTTATATAAACGAGCAATCATCTTTAAGTTTTCACGTCCTGATAAATACATATACATATCTGGATTTTCAACAATAGCTCCTACCCGATTTATAGCTTTTACAAAATCTTTATTAATATCATATCCATTTATTAAAACACTACCACTAGTTATTTTCTGTAAACCTAAGATAAGTTTTATAGTTGTTGTTTTACCTGCTCCATTTGGTCCTATAAAGCCTAAGATATCTCCTTCTTCAATTGAAAAAGATACATTATCTAAGACTGTCTTTTTACCAAAATTTTTCTTTAAATTTGAACACTCTAATATTTTCTTTTTCATCGTCCACTCCAATCTAAATAATTTTATATCATATCTTTAAATAATTGTCTAAATACCAATACATAATATTTACATAAATTAACTGTTAATTTATGATATTGTTACCTTTATTCTTTTAATTATTGCATATGTTATTATGTAAATATTCATTTTTATTATTTCTTAAGACAATACTATTGTAACACATTATAAATTAATATGAATATAATATTTAAGAAAGGAGATAAAAAATGAAAAAGATTATTATTACCCTTATTTGTATCGCTTTTCTATCAACCTTTTGTTTTGTATTAAAAAATAATAATAAAGAAGATAATAACTTAACCAAAGTTAAAGTAGCAGAAGTTACGCACAGTTTATTTTATACACCAATGTATGTAGCTGATGCTTTAGGATTCTTTGAAGAAAATGGATTAGATGTTGAAATAATTCTAACAAGTGGAGCTGATAAAGTAGCATCTGCTGTTATGTCAAAAGATGTAGAAATAGGTTTTTGTGGCAGTGAACAAACATTATATATATATAACAAAGGCGCTAAAGACTATTTAATAAACTTTGCAGGATTAACAAAAAAAGATGGAAGCTTTTTAATATCTAGAGAACCTGTTAATAACTTTACTTTAGATTATTTAAATAATAAAACTATTTTAGGAGGTCGTAATGGAGGTATGCCTGCTATGACACTAAATTATACTTTAAATCAAAATAATGTTAAAGCAACTGTTGATACAAGTATTGATTTTGCTGCTTTATCTGGAGCATTTATTGGAGGAAATGGGGATCTAGTTACCTTATTTGAACCAAATGGATTAGCTTTAGAAAAGGAAAAACAAGGATATGTAATCAAATCTGTAGGTGAATTAGGAGGAGAAGTACCTTATACAACATTTAATGCTTTAAAGAGTTATATAGAAGAACATCCTGATGTTATTCAAAACTTTACTAAAGCTATTCAAAAAGGTATTAATTATACTAAATCACATAGTGATGAAGAATTAGCTAAAATATTAGTAGATTACTTTCCTGATACTAATTTAAATGATATAACAACTGTTATTAAAAGATATCGTGATATTGACTCATGGTATGATACAACAACTATATCAGAATCTGGATATAAGCATATGCAAGATATAGTTGAATTCAATGGATTCTTAGATAAAAGAGTTCCATTCAATATATTAGTTCAAAATCAAAATAATGAATAATATTCTTTCTATTAAAAATATCACGAAAACTTATCATACTATGAAAGATGAAATTAAAGCTATAAAAGATATTTCCTTAGACGTTAATGAAGGTGACTTTATAGCAATAGTAGGTCCCTCAGGATGTGGTAAATCTACATTATTATCGATTTTAAATAAACAAGAAGAACCTACATCAGGCGCTATTGATTATCATAATCGTATTATTGGCTACATGCTTCAAGAAGATGCTCTATTTGATTGGTTAAATGTTCTTGATAACTGTTTACTAGGTTTAAGAATAACTAATCAATTAACTAAGGAAAACAAGCAATACGTAATTGATTTATTAAATAAATATGGTTTAGGAGACTTTATAAATAGTTATCCAAATAATCTATCAGGAGGTATGCGAAAACGTGTAGCCCTTATTCGTACTTTAGCTATTAAACCCGATATTTTATTAATGGATGAACCCTTTAGTGCTTTAGACTTTCAATCACGTTTAAACATATCTAATGATGTATATAACATTTTAAAAAATGAAAATAAGACCATGATATTAGTAACGCATGATATTTCGGAAGCTATAACTTTATGTAGTAAAGTAATCGTTTTAAGTATAAGACCTAGTCATATAAAACAAATATATAATATAACTTATGATCAAGAGTTGTCTCCAATTGAAAGAAGAAATAGTCATTTATTTAATGAATACTATAATCTTATATGGAAGGAAATAGATCATGAGTAAGGAACATAAACTTTTTTTAAGAAAACAAAAAAAAGATAAATATAAGATGTATATTTGTCAACTATTAATCTTTATTATCTTCATAATTGCATGGCAAATATTAACCGATTTAAAAATTATCGACTCTTTTATTATATCTTCTCCTAAAAATATTATTAAAACAATATATCAATTGTACAGTAGTAATAATCTCTTTATTCATATATATACAACTATTTATGAAACTATTATTAGTTTTATTATCAGTATGTTATTAGGTATAATTGTTGCATCTATTCTATGGTATTTCCCTTTTATTTCTAAAGTTGTTGAACCTTATTTAACAGTTATTAATAGTCTTCCTAAAGTAGCATTAGGACCCATCATATTAATTTGGTTTGGCGCAACAACAACATCTATTATTATTATGGCTATACTTATTAGTTCCATTGTATTAATGATAAATATATATAATGGTTTTATGAGTATTGATGAGACTAAAATAAAATTAATAAAATCTCTAACTAAGAGTAGAACAAAATTATTTTACTATTTAATCTTTCCAGGTAACATTCCAAATATAATTAGTAATTTAAAGATATGCATTAGTATGTCTTTAATTGGAATTATCATGGGTGAATTCTTAGTATCTAAAAAAGGTATAGGTTATCTAATTATGTATGGTTCACAAGTTTTTAATCTAGATCTAGTCATGTCTGGAGTAATCCTTTTATGCATAGTAGCAACTACATTATATTATCTCGTTTATTATATAGAAAAAAGGTATGAAAAAACTACGCATTAGCGTAGTCTTTTTTATTTTGTTTTAGAATCTGCTCCTTTAGAGTCACCTTTACTAAATTCTGCAACTAAGGCTGCAACATCTTCAGCTGTTAAATCATCAACAGTGTATTTTTTAATAGGTTCTCCACGTCTTTTAGCAATAAACTCACAAGCATCAAAATCTAATGTTCCTTTTCCAGTTAATAAGTTATTATCAGATAAGATACGAATCATATCTTCTCTATTCTTATCTGCATCATGATCATGAGAATCGCTGCCATGAGAATCACTACCAGATCCTCCATCATGAGAATCGCTGTCATGAGAGTCGATTGGCTTGCCATCTTTAGAACCCTTATCAACACCAAAATAAGCATGTAAAGCTGCTATTAAACTTGCTGTTGGATCATTAGCAGCAGGTCCTCTTCCATCACTCATTGTAAAAATAGCTTTTCCTGTATTAGCAACAATGATTCTTTGTAGAGCGTTCATCTTATCTTCTGCAGGTAAACTTACAAAACTAGGATCAACATTTAAAGCCTCTAACATTTTTTCAATTGTCATTTTTTGTCTTTCAGCACTAGCAGCTCCTTCAAGTCTTGTAGCTTCAGCTTCAGCTTGTGCTTTTGCTATACGAGCAGCCTTTTCAGCAGCAGCCTTTTTAATCTTTTCACTACTTTCAATTACTACTTGAGGGAATGATATCTTTTTAACATAGAACTTAGTAATTTCTATTCCATAGCTATTTCCAATTTTAGCAAGCTCAAAATTAAATCTTTCTCTTAATTGATCTGGAGATTCTGTATTAAATTTTTGAATTCCATAAGTTCTCGCATATGAGCTAACTAAAGCATCTAATAATGAACCAACACGTTTACTTAATTCTACTCTAGCTTCTTTAGAACCTACTTCATTAGCTATTGAATTAAGCATATATGCATACTTATCTGGATCAGTTATTTCAAAACGATAATCGGTGTCTAATTCATAACGGAATACGCTTTTCTTAGTTGGATCATCTTTATCAGTTTCTTCAATATCAATCTTTACAGAAGGAGTATCCATTTTTTGTTCACCTAAAGGTAAAATTAATATTTGTTGCCAAGGCCATCTAATATGAATACCTACCTTAGCATTTATTCTACGACGTATAATAGTCTCTTTGTCTGCAGGAATAGTTATATCTTTTAAATCGTCAGGTATATCTTCTTTTGCCTCTTTTTTTCTTAATATTTTTTCTATTAATTTTTTATCTCTAGGATTAGTTTTTTCCTTTAAATCTCTTAGTTCTCCAACTGTACAATCAGCCAATATAATGTCATCTCCACGATGTTCAACTGATTCTTCTTGATATGATCCAATTGTCCAGTGATTAATCACTTTATCATCTAATTTTCTTCCTCTTCTAAAAGGGCTTCTTTTTACTAAAACTGCACCTGAATCTACTACATAGAAAATACCTTTTTTTCTCCAACGTTGTGGTAATACTTTATGTTGTGTTTGTTCCTCATTCATAATTACATCCCCAATCTACACATATTGTACTATAACTATTGTTTAAAGTCAATTTAAAAGAGGGTAATTATACCCTCCATTTTACGTTATTTTAAACTATAATACTCACCATTTATTTCATAAGCATACACATCTAAATTACTATATAAATACTCTAGAAAATAACCTGGAGAAGTCGTCTTATTACCTTCTGATAAATAATAATCAAACATACGAATAGTCTCTCTAGGATAAAAGTAAAGCGCTAAAGCCATATGTGTACCAATTGGCTCATTAACCTTTTCATGCATTTCGATTACTTTATTATTGCTATCAAACTTAATAACACCATATTTCTTTAAATCTAAAACATTATCAGCCTTTTTAACGGCAACAACAGCACTTTTCTTTTCTTTATAATAATCAAAGATATTTTCTAAATCAAAGTCGTATATTGCATCACCTGCTACAATAAGCAAATCATCATCAACATTTTCACAATTTAATGTAAACTTTATATCACCAATAGCTCCTAATTTAGCATTAGGAGAAGTAGTATTATCATTGATTATTTTAACCATATCTATTTGTTTTTTATCTAACCAATTTAAAAACTTATCATAATATTTTCCATTTGTTACTACAAATATTTGATTAATTTCATCTATCTTTTTTACTTGTTCGATAAGTACATCTAAAGCTGTAGTACTTTCATCTACTTTGAATAAAGCATGTGGCTCTAAAAGATCATTTGTTTCACTATATCCTGCACATAAAATTATGCATTTCATTTATTCACTCCTATTCTAATGGGGTATTAGCTTTTGCTTTTAAATCTAAGCCTGCTCTTCTACCAAGTTGATAAGCAAAATAACCTGCAGCAGCAATCATTGTGGCATTATCTGTACAATATTTAAATTCTGGAATTGTAAGATTAATATTATTTTCTTCACAAATAGCAGTTAATCTCTCTCTAATGCCACTATTAGCTGCAACTCCTCCAGCAACAATCAAATTATTAACATTGAAAGATTTTAATGCACGAAGAGTCTTTTTACATAAAATATTAACTACTCTAGTTTGAAAAGAACACGCCAAATCTTCTTTATTAATTTCATTGCCTCTTTGTTCTTCATTATGTACTAAGTTAATAACCGCACTTTTTAATCCACTAAAACTAAAATTATAGGAATCATCATCTAAAGGTATTGGTAAATTATAGCTATCACGCCCTTGATGAGACATTTTATCTACTAATGGGCCTCCTGGATAAGGTACTTTAATAATACGAGCTACTTTATCATAAGCTTCTCCTACAGCATCATCTAAAGTGCCTCCTATCTTTTCAAAGCTATAATTATCCTTCATATAAACTAATTCTGTATGCCCTCCACTAACTACTAACGCAATAAGTGGAAAAGCCATTTGTTTAGTTAGATTATTTGCATAAATATGCCCTGCTATATGATGAACAGGAACTAAAGGTTTATTATAAACATATGATAATGTTTGAGCTGCTACTACACCAACTAATAAAGATCCAATCAAGCCAGGACCATACGTTACTGCAATAGCTGTAATATCATCCATCGTTAAATTAGCTTTTCTTAAGCACTCTTCTATAACAATAGTTATATTCTCAACATGCATACGACTAGCTATTTCAGGAACTACTCCCCCATAATTAGCATGTACATCCATTTGTGATAATACAACGGTTGCTAAATCAATACATCCATTTTTAACAATAGCAACACTAGTCTCATCACAACTAGACTCTATTCCCAATATATATACATCTTTATTCATTATTAATCAACTCTCTAACCATTAATATCCCATCGCCATTAGGATAATAATTTTTTCTTATAGCTTTTTTCACAAATCCATATTTTTCATATAAAGCTATACCCTCTTTATTTTTTTCAGATACTTCTAAAGATATATTATGGCATCCACTATCAATAGCATCTGTAATTAATAATTCCATGAACTCACTAGCAATGTGTTTTCCACGATAATCTTTATCAACATATATGTAATTAATTTCAGCTCGATCATAAATAATACTATAATTTACAAAACCAACTATTTTAAAATCATCTTCATAAACAAATAAACGAGAAAATGGATCTGTTTCAAATAATTCAACATCATTATCTAAAAACTCAGCATAATACTTACTAAGTAAAGGATAATCACTTTTTATAGCTTTTCTAATCATTTTTTTCCTCCAAATGTTCTTCTGCTTCTGTCTTTTTCAAATAATTAGGATTAACTAGATGGGAAACAACACCTTTATCATTTTTATGTTTTTCAACAACTTTAACAACATCAATTATTGGTTTTGTAGCATTATCTAATTCATTAAAACTTACAATTGTAGAATTATCAAAATAGTCCTTTAAATCATCATATTTAATATATTGATCTTCAAGTACGCTATTTAAATTATTATCATATACACCAGCATAAACATAGCCACGACGTGCATCAATCATAGGAATAATATATTTTGTATTAAAAGGAGTTGTAGCTAATAACTCTAAACTAGAAACAGTTATTATATCCTTTTTTAAAGACCATGCTAAAACTTTAGCAATTGTTACACCAATTCTTACTCCCGTAAAAGATCCAGGACCATTAGCTACTATAATTTTATCTATATCATTAATGTTAAAATCAACTTTATTAAAACCTTCTTCAATAATAGGCATTATTTTTGATGACATATCATCATAAATCTCATCTTGATATAAATATAAAACGTTACTATCTTCTAAAATTGCTACTGAAACAAAAAAAGAAGACGTATCTAAAAATAATATTTTCACAATACCGCCTCACATAATTCTTCATACTTAGAGCCATGAGGAGTAATAATTAAAACTCTCTTATTTTCCCCCACAACTTTAAATTTAATATCTAAACGTTCTTCAGGTAAGACATCATTAATTGTATCTGCCCATTCAATAACGACAACACCATTTTTAGAAAAATACTCTTCAATACCTATACCATCAGTTTTTCCATCTAGGCGATAAACATCAAAATGATATAGAGGCAACTCTCCATCATATTCTTTAACAATAGTAAATGTTGGCGATGTTATACTTTCCGTAATACCAAGCGCATTAGCAATTCCTTTAACAAAAACAGTTTTACCACTACCTAATTCTCCATTAAGGCAAATAACCATATTAGGAAATTTTTCTGATTCAAAGTTTTGAGCTAACTCAAGTGTTTCATATTCGCTATGAGATGTAAATTTGTATTCCATAAAATCACCATCTTAATTATAACAAAAAAAAGCAATTCTATTCAATTAGTTTTATAAAAAAAGATATCATTATAAGATTTTTATGTCATCTTATACAAATTATAAGCATTTTTTAATGTAAATAAAAGGGATTATATTATTAATAAATAAAAATATTAATCAAATAAATATGATTAAATAGTATTATAATCGCAAAATATATGTAAATATAATAAAAAAATGACTTTATGTAAAGTCATTTAAAAACCAAAAAAAAATTTGCAACGTCCTATTTTCGCTTACACTATCGTCGGCGTAAAGGATCTTAACTTCTGTGTTCGGGATGGGAACAGGTGTATCATCCTTGCTATCGTCACAAATTTATAAGGGAAATAATTCCCTGAAAACATGATAATGTGTTAATCTCATCATTAAGAATAAAATATAGGATTAAATCCTCGATCTATTAGTACTAGTCAGCTCAACATGTCACCATGCTTCCACCTCTAGCCTATCAACCAAATAGTCTATTTGGGATCTTACTACATACGTATGGGAAAACTCATCTTGAAGTTGGCTTCTCGCTTAGATGCTTTCAGCGATTATCCATTCCATACATAGCTACTCTGCACTGCCACTGGCGTGACAACAGATACACCAGAGGTATGTCCGTTCCGGT